>DASXHV010000029.1:0-20363 GCA_036488285.1 Jatrophihabitans sp.
CGACCGGGTTGGCGAGCCGTACTTCCCTGAGCCGGCGCAGCACCCCCGCCTCGCGGATATCAACACCCCGAGCGGTCGTCCACAGATCTGAGCGGACACTTGCCCAGCTTGGCGTCCCTGCCAGGATCGGCTGATGACCGAACTTCAGGCGGGTGTCAGGCGCGGCCGCCGACTCGACTCGACGGATGTCTTCTGCATCCTGTTGATCGTCGCCGTGATCACCAAGTTCGCCTTCGGCCACGAACTGGCTCGACCTGCGTTCCAAGCCTGGGCGACGGTCTTCGTCGCCATCTGCGTCCAGGCTTCGCCATTCGTCGCATTGGGTGTCGCGGTGTCCACTGTGATCGCGGTGTACGTCCCACCGGCGTTTTTCACAACGGTTCTTCCGAAGCGGCCTGCCATCGCAGTCCCGGTCGCCGGACTGGCCGGTGGCATCCTGCCGGGCTGCGAGTGCGGCTCGGTGCCAGTGGCAGCGAGCCTGGCCCGGCGCGGCGTGCGGCCCGGTCCGGCCATTGCATTTCTGCTGGCGGCACCGGCCATCAACCCAGTGGTTCTGGTTGCTACAGCCGTCGCATTTCCCGGCCACCCAGCCGTGGTGCTCGGGCGCTTCGTCGCTTCGCTGGCGACCGCAATGACGATGGGTTGGCTCTGGACCGCGACTGGCCGCGCACTGCCGGTGCGCAACCGACGGACACATGAGCACGGCAGCGGCACCCGAAATCAGCGGGCGATCGCGGCCGCTGGACACGACCTTGCACAGACGTTCGGACTGCTCGCTATCGGAGCGGCAAGCGCGGCCACCCTCAAGGTCGTGATCGGCGACAACTTGCTCACGCACATCTCGAGCAATCCAATGTCGAGCGTCCTCGCGATGGCTGCGTTGGCGGTCGTGCTGGCCGTGTGCAGTGAATCCGATGCGTTCATCGCCGCGAGTCTGAGTCAGTTCTCCCTGACTGCTCGATTGGCCTTCATGGTGGTGGGGCCGGCGGTCGATCTCAAGTTGCTCGCCTTGCAGATCGGGACATTCGGACGACGGTTCGCATCCCTGTTCGCACCGCTCACCTGGCTCGCCGCCGTCGCCGCCGCCAGCGCGACCGGGGCGCTGCTGCTGTGAACACGCGCACCCAAGGCTTCCTGTTATTGCTGTTCGGCGGCGCGCTGCTGAGAATCGGAGTCAGCGATCTGCTGCTGCGCTACGTCCGGCCGGCGGCTCGCCCCTGGGTGATCCTGGCTGGCTTCGGCCTCCTGATCCTGGCGCTGGCACAGCTTGTCAGTGCACACCGTCAGCGCGCCGCTCATGAGCCGACGACCCGAACAGGCTGGCTCATCCTCGCTCCGGTGCTGGCCATGGTCGTAATCGCCCCGCCAGCACTCGGTGCGTTTTCGGCAAGCCGCACCCCGAGCCAGGTCCACCCGCAGAATCACAAGGAATTCAGCGCCCTCACTGGTTCCGATCCGCACCGACTCGCCCTGTTCGACTTCACCACTCGAATCCTCTGGGACGGTGCCCGCTCCCTGAACGGCGTCGAGGTAGAACTGACGGGTTTCGTGCTCAGCCAGCGGCCGGACGGATTCGTGCTGGCTCGGCTGGTGATCACGTGCTGTGCCGCGGACGCACGGCCCATCGAGGTAGTCGTGCACACCACGCAGCATCCGGTCGATGACAGCTGGGTGGCGACGACCGGACGCTATGTCGGAACAGACCCCGCGGCTCCGACGCTTCCGATCCTGGCCGCCACCAGCATCAGCTCGGTCACAGAACCGAGAGACCCCTATGAATGAGCCAAACCCGTGCCGCTCCTACACTCGACTCATCGTCAGCACAGTCATCACACAGAATTGGCACGCATGGTTAAGACATGAGCGACCAGGAACCCTCCGGCCCGCCCGAGTCAGCCGCGCCGCGGACGCCCGCCGCACCAGGCGCGCCACAGGCCGAGGGCACCCCGGCCTACCAGCCCCTGCCGCCGTACGGCCGGACCTACGACGCCGGACAGCAGCACACCGCGTCCTACCCGCCATCCGCGGGGCCTGGGCAGGGCGCCCCGTTTGGCCCGAGCGCCCCAGGCGCTCCGATGGGGCAAGCCGGATCCGGCTTTCACCCCTACGCCGACACCGGATTCCTGCCCGCCCAGCCGTATGGACAAAACCCTTATGGGATGGGACCGTCCGGGGGCTCTCAGGCACCCGCGACCGAGCAGCCCGGCGACGCCGCCAAGCGCCCGCGCCGGGCCGGTCCGACGGTGGCGATCGTGGCTGTGGCCGCCTTGGTCGGCGGCGGAGTCGGAGCCGGCACCGTTGCCATCGCCGATCGCAACAACACGAATTCGGTGAACACGGGTTTGCGGATCACCAACTCAACCGGTGCACCGACGGCACAACTCAACGGCACGATCGGCGCCGCGGCGACCAAGATCCGGCCCAGCGTTGTCACGATCAACGTCACCAGCGGCCAGTCCGCCGGCACCGGCTCCGGCGTGATCATCCGCAACGACGGCTACATCCTGACCAATGATCATGTGGTATCCCTGGACGGCAGCACGAGCGGCGGCGCCATCAGCGTCACGCTGTCCGACGGGCGTATCGCATCGGCAAAGGTCGTCGGTGAAGACGCATCCGACGATCTGGCCGTGATCAAGGTCAACGGACTGAGCAACCTGACTGCGGCAACGTTCGGCAAATCCTCATCGCTGAGCGTCGGCCAGAGCGTCGTCGCAGTCGGCGCACCGCTGGGCCTGTCCGACACCGTGACCAGCGGCATCGTCAGCAACACCACCCGCCCGGTGCGGGCCGGCAACAACAACCAGGCCGTGTTCCAGGCGATCCAGACCGACGCAGCGATCAACCCCGGCAACTCCGGCGGCCCGCTGGTGGATCTCAACGGCTCGGTCGTCGGTATCAACGCCGCGATCGCCACCGATCAGTCCGGCGGCGGTCTCCAGATCCCGGGGCAGCAGGTGCAGTCCGGCAATATCGGAATCGGCTTCGCGATCCCGTCCGACGAGGCCAGCAGGATTGCCAGCCAGTTGATCGCTCAGGGCAAGGCCACCCACGCAGTGATCGGAGTATCGGTCGGCGGCCAGAACCAGAGCAGCCCGACATCGGCCGCCCCGACGATCACCCAGGTCACCGCGGGCGGACCGGCGGCGAAGGCCGGCCTGCAGGTGGGTGACCTGATCACCTCTGTGGCAGGCCAGCAGATCACGACAGGCGACGCGCTCATCGCGGCGATCCGGTCACACGCCCCAGGCGAAACGGTCGCGATCGTCTACACCCGCTCGGGATCGTCCAGAACCACCTCGATCACCCTCGGATCAGCAAACAGCTGACACGGGGCCAATACCCCCTGGAACGCGGCCGGGTCACAGGACGCAGCTCCTGCGACCCGGGCCGCAACCAGCTCGCCTCCAGCCCGGTCGCAATCTTGTCGCGGTGGGTACCCGCGTTAGCTACTGGCGGGTAACATCGGACCGGTGCCGACCCACGACGTTTTCAATGTGCCGCCCGCCTGGACGGGCGTGAACCTGTTCGACGACGATTCGCTGCTTCGAGACGCGCTCCGAGCAGCCGGCGCCGGTCCGGACGACCTGGCCGCGCTCGGCACGCTCGGCAGCCAGGCAGGAACCGAGCAGGCCCAGGATTGGGCTCGACTGGCCAATAGCAACCCACCGGTACTGCGCACCCACGACCGGTACGGGCACCGGATCGACGAGGTGGAGTTCCATCCGGCGTGGCACCAGTTGATGACGGTGGCGGTCGGCAACGGCCTGCACGCTGCGCCGTGGGCCGCCGACGCTGCTGCGCAGGCGCACCTGGTGCGGGCGGCCGGCTTCTACGTGTGGGGTCAGGTCGAGCAAGGTCATTGCTGCCCCATCTCGATGAGCTACGCGATCGTGCCAGCCCTGCGGCACAGCTCCGAGCTCGCCGCTCGGTACGAGCCGGGCCTCACCAGTCGGCATTACGACTTCGGCCTGGCCGAGCCATCCACCAAAGCCGGCCTGCTCGCGGGCATGGCGATGACCGAAAAGCAGGGCGGCTCCGACGTCCGTGCCAACACCACCACGGCAACCCCGACGTCAGACGGCAGCTATCGGATCACCGGCCACAAATGGTTCTGCTCGGCGCCGATGTGCGACGTGTTCCTGGTGCTTGCCCAAGCACCAGGCGGCCTGAGCTGCTTCCTGGTCCCCCGCGTCCTGCCTGATGGCAGCCGGAACGTCTTCGCGATCCAACGGTTGAAGGACAAGCTCGGCAACAAATCCAACGCCTCCTCCGAGGTGGAATTCGACCGGACGACTGGCTGGTTGGTGGGCGAGGAAGGCCGCGGCGTCCCAACCATCATCGACATGGTGACCATGACCCGGCTGGACTGCGTCATTGGGTCTGCCTCGTTGCAACGGGCTGCCCTAACCCAGGCGATGCACCACGTCGCGAACCGCTCCGCGTTCGGCAACACCATTCTCGATCAGCCTTTGATGGCCGAGGTGATCTCCGATCTCGCCGTCGAGGTCGCGGCGTCCGCTGCGCTGATGCTCCGGCTGGCCACCGCAGTCGACAACGGCGAGACGGATCTGCTGCGGCTGGCCGTGGCTGCCGGAAAATTCTGGATCTGCAAGCGCACGCCCATCGTGGTCTCAGAAGCACTGGAATGCCTCGGCGGTGCCGGCTACGTCGAAGAATCGCCGCTGCCCCGCTACTTCCGCGAGTCACCGCTGAACTCGATCTGGGAGGGTTCAGGCAACGTCATCGCCCTGGACGTGATCCGTGCCTTGCACCGCAATCCGGCAGCCGGGCAGAACCTCGACGCGGAATTGGACTCGACCGCGGGCCGCGATCCTCGGCTGGACGCCGATACGGACCGGCTGCGCAAGATTCTCAGCGGCCTCGGCGCCGACCCGGACGCCGACGCGCGACAGGCTCGCACGGTTGCCAGCCTGATCGCCCGGACGCTTCAGGCGTCCTTGCTGATCCGGGCCACCGAGCAGCCCACCGACTCGGGACTCTCGACGGCACCAGGCCAGCCATCCGACAGCGCGGGACGGTCGGCCGTCGCCGAGGCCTTCCTCAGCACCCGGCTGGGCGACGCAGCACCGACGGTCTTCGGGACCGCGGGGTCGGACCAGCGGATCGGGACCGACACGCGTGCCGTGATCGCACGGACCACCGTCGCGCCGAAGTGACAATCAACATCGGCCTGGCCGAGCGCGCCGCAAGCGCTAGTTCTCGACCTCGACGTCGGTGGCCGGCTGCACAGCGATGATCACGTTCTCGGATTCGGCGTTCTCGGTCTGAGCCGCATCCTCGGTCGTCTCGTCCTGCTGCGCGGACTTACCGGACTTCCCCCGAGAGATGACGACCTTGCCGGACTCAAAATCGATCCGACGGCCCCCTGAGGAATCGCCGACCTCTTCACGGGTCGACTGCAACCGACGCTTCTCTTCATCCAGGTGGCGCTTGCCCGGATTGAAAAGCGTGTCAATTCCCCATTCCGTCATATCTTCAGCGTACGCGCGAGGCCCGATCCCGACGTAACCTCGAGTAATGAGCTTCTTCCGTACCAAGTCCGAACTGGTGACCGCGGAGACCGCCATGCCGGGCCGCGATGGCTACGCCTACACCGTCCCTACTAGTCATTTCGTGAACGGCCGCCCGATCCGTGAGCCGTTCGACCGCGATGGCCTGGACAGTGCGGTGTTCGGGATGGGCTGCTTCTGGGGAGCCGAAAAGGACTTCTGGCAGCTCCCCACCGTGTATTCGACCGCCGTCGGATACGCGGGCGGCTACACGAGCTTCCCGACATATGAGGAAGTCTGCTCCGGACGGACCGGTCACGCCGAAGTCGTCCGGGTGATTTTCGATCCGGCCGAGATCAGCTATCCGCAGCTGCTGAGCGTGTTCTTCGAGAACCATGACCCGACCCAAGGCATGCGCCAGGGCAATGACGTCGGATCTCAGTATCGGTCTGCCATCTACTACGACTCCGACCCACAACGGGATCAGGCCCAGGCCGCGGCCAAGGCGTTCGGCCAGCGCCTTGCGCAGGCCGGATACGGCGACGTGACCACCGAGATCGCCCCGGCCGCCGAGTTCTACTACGCAGAGGACTACCACCAGCAGTACTTGGCCAAGAACCCGAACGGTTACTGCCCGGTGCTCGCGACGGGTGTTGCTTGCCCGGTCGGCCTGTTCACCGACGCTGGATAGCCCGCCCCCTCGCAAGGCAGGCAGAACGTGTCGCGATGACGGCGCCGGCTCGTACTCTGGCAGCATGCCTGAACTGCCCGAGATCGAAGCGCTCGCCGCGTATCTGCGTGAGCGGGCGGTCGGGCGAACAGTCGTCCGGTCTGACGTGGCAACCATCAGCGCCGTCAAGACGTTCGACCCGCCGCTGCACGCCATCAACGGGTTGACGGTGACCGGGGCCGCACGCCACGGAAAGTTTCTGGACCTGGAGATCGACGGTCTTCACCTGATCACGCACCTGTCCCGCGGCGGATGGCTGCAGTGGCGCGAAACTCTGTCGGCGGCACCGCCCAAGCCAGGGCGTGGCCCGCTGGCCTTTCGACTGCATCTCACCGCTGACAGGACCACGGACAACGACACCACGGACAACGACACCACGGACGACGGCGCCGCAGATCACACCGTCGGCTTCGATCTGACTGAAGCTGGCACCCAAAAACGACTGGCTGTGTATCTCGTTCGCGATCCGCACGACGTCCCCGGGATCGCCCGGCTCGGACCGGATGCGCTGACCGTTTCCCTCGAAGACTTCGCAGCCGTGCTCGCCGAGCAACGTGCGCAGATCAAGGGGGTGCTGACCGCGCAGCCGGTGCTGGCGGGTGTCGGCAACGCATACTCCGACGAAATCCTGCACGCCGCCAAGCTGTCGCCGTTCGCGATCGCGGCCCGGCTGACCGAAGCGCAGGTGACCGCGTTGCATACCGCGGTGGTCGCCGTGCTCACCGACGCCGTGCAGCGCTCGGTCGGCCAGCGAGCAGCGACCTTGAAATCTGAGAAGCGCGGTGGCCTCGCGGTACATGCCCGAACCGGATTGCCGTGTCCGGTGTGCGGCGACACGGTGCGCGAGGTGTCGTTTGCCGACAAGTCGCTTCAGTACTGCCCAACATGTCAGACAGGTGGAAAGAACCTTGCCGACAGGCGTCTTTCCCGATTGGTCAAGTGACACCACCCACGGGCACTGCGGTTGCGCGCCAGACGCGGCACACTGGTAGGCGTGGACGACGACTTGGAGCCTCCCAGGATCAAGCGAGACGACCTTCGCCCCGAGTCGGTGATTCTCGACGTCCGTTCCGATGAGGAATGGGCCGCCGGTCACATCGAAGGCGCGGTGCACGTCCCGCTGGAATCGCTCATCAACACCATGACCTATGAACCAGGACCGCTGCTCACCGACGACGAGATCGTGGTGACCTGCAAGGGAGGCGGCCGGGCTCTGCGAGCCGCGACGTGGCTGAACGCCAACGGCTTCGACGCCGTGCTGCTGGAGGGCGGGATGCGCGGCTGGGACGCGGCTGGGCATCCGATGGTCAGCGACACCGGCCAGAGTCCCACCATCCTGTAGCTCTCGATGTCTTCTTGGGAGTCCAGGCCGGCCAAGCTCGCGGCACAGAAGGTGCTGCGCCGAGCTGAGCAGCGGCTGCCGCTGGAAACGAACCGTAACCCTTGGGTGATCGCGCACCGCGGTGCTTCCAGCGATGTCGCCGAACACACCCTTCCCGCATACCTCGCTGCGATCGAGAACGGTGCGGACGGCCTGGAATGCGACGTCCGGCTCACCCGGGACGGCCACCTGGTGTGCGTGCACGACCGGACGGTCAACCGAACCTCGAACGGCAGCGGCGTGGTCAGCGAGTTCGACCTGCCCATGCTGCAGGCGCTGGACTTCAAGTCGTGGAAGACCGACATGCCCGTTTCGGCGGATGAACTGCTGACGGACTCGCCGTATCTGGCCGGTGTGGAGCCGGACCGGTTGGATGTCGAGAGTTCCCGGGTGCTCACCCTGGAGACCTTGCTCGGCGTGGTCGCCGACGCCGGGCGCCCGCTGCGGATGCTGATCGAGACCAAGCACCCGACCAGGTACGGCGGCCTGGTGGAGAAGGAACTCGTCCGGATGCTGAAGCGCTTCGGCTGGGCCGGACACAACGGCGCTGCCGCCGGTCGTCGCCCCAATGCATTGCCGCTGGCCGATGACGTCGAGCGTCCGGTGACGATCATGAGCTTCGCCCCGGTGGCTTTGCGCCGGGTTCGGTTGCTGGCGCCGTCGGTGCCCCTCGTGCTGTTGCTGGACCGCTGGACCGGGGGCCGGCGGGACGGTTCGCTGCCGAG
The DNA here is from genome assembly GCA_036488285.1 of Jatrophihabitans sp. Lineage (GTDB taxonomy): Bacteria > Actinomycetota > Actinomycetes > Mycobacteriales > Jatrophihabitantaceae > Jatrophihabitans_A. Next base: position 8,350 of record DASXHV010000029.1, read on the forward strand.
CGGGGTTGCCACTGCCGGCCCCGGGATCCGCCTGCTGCGTACCGATCCGGCGTACGTGGATCGCGCCCATCGCGCAGGCGGTCGGGTCTATTGCTGGACGGTCGACGAACCCGAGGACGTCGCGCTGGTATCAGAACTCGGCGTCGACGCGATCATCACCAACAGGCCTCGCGCGGTGCAACGGCAACTCGCAGGCGAAGCCGAGCCGGATGCCGGCTGAGGCACGCCCCACCGAGCGCCGGTTTGTCCGGAACTTTACGCAATTTGATTGCATAATCAAGGTTTATGGTCTCCGGCCTGCGGGTAGAACTGCTCATAAGTAGCCGTCCCGGCGTATTGTCGCGGCCGTCCTCCCCCGGGCGGTCGCGACAAACCCAAACGGCGGGACGCAGCCGTTCTGAAGGGATCGGGGCTTCGGTGGCGACACTCTGGGTTACACATGCGCCGACCAGCGCGTCCCTGATCCGACGGACCGTGGCCACCGCGTTGTCGCAGGTCTCGGTGTCGGAGGAAGAGACGTGCGACGCCGCCCTGATCGCCAGCGAGCTGGTGAGCAACGCAGTCCGGCACGCGCCGCCGCTGCCGTCCGGGCACCTGCTCGTGGAGTGGGACGTCAGCGGCAACATCTTCGAGATTGCCGTCGTCGACGGTGGTGGTGAGCACGAGGTCTCCATCAAGCAGGCCGAATCCTGGGACACGTCCGGCCGTGGGCTGGCGATCGTGGCCTCGCTCGCCGACGACTGGGGCGTGTCGGTCGGCGACGGTGAGACCCGGGTCTGGGCCAAGCGGATCCTGTCCTCGGTGCCTGGCACCACCGGCGACCGTTCGATGTCAGTCGCCGGCTGAGCTGTCGCTACCGGGCCGGCGCACGCCGAGCATGGTGAGCACGCCGTCCACCGCGAGCGCCACCTCAACGGCGCAGCGCAGTGTCTCCGATGGGCCGGCCCCGTGTGGATCTCCGATGTCGTCTCTATGCGGTCCGCCCGGCTGGTGCAATCCACGTCGCTGAGCAACATCGGCGATGAGGCGTCCGACATCGTCGGGGCCGGCGGCCGGCGCGGTGTCCGCTCCCAGCCGGACGAACTCCTTGAGCGTGAAGGTCTTGGCCGAGGTGCCGGGTCGCTTCCGGATCGCAAAGTCCCGCTGCTCACCGGTCGCGGTCAACACGAGAGTCGCGTCCTCGAGCATCGGCCCGGTGAGCAGCCGGGACAGGTGCCCGGACGTGTCGGCGCCCAGCTGCCGCGCCGCCATCGACGCGGCCGCATCCATCGACAACTGCTCATGCGCGCCGATACCCGCACTGCGGAACCTGATCAACTCCGCCGGTGCGAGGCAGCGCGCAGCCGAGAGCCGCTCGGCCATCGGTGAGCGATGGGTGTTGCCGGTGCACACGTACAACACCTCGATGGCCATCGCCTCATCCTGCCCGGTCTTGGCATTTCAGGCCGCCATCTGACGTTTGGCGCCGCCACGGCGTGGTCGGCTATGAGGGCAGGCCGCGCATAACCCGCAATGCAACCGAGAGAGTGGCCAGATCCACCGGGTCACGAGACAGTGCTTCGGCAAACGTGGTCCTGGCGCGCTGAACGCGCTCGGGGTTCATCTCCGCCCAGCACTGCAACCGTTGGGTGGCCGGCAAGGCGCTGTCGGTGGTGATGAGCACCGAGGTGGTGATCGCGGCCAGCGCCGCGTACACGTCATGGCGCATCGCAGCGCGGGCCAACGCCGACCACCGGTCGTCACGCGGCAGGTTCGTGACCGCGTACAGGATGTCGTCCACGCTCAGCTGCTCCGACAATGCGAAATGAAGGTCGGCGACCTCGCTGGCCGGTCGGTCGTTGGCCACCGCAATTTCCACCACGTCCAACAGCAGGAACGCGGTCAACAGCGTGGCGATCGTCAGCGCGAGTTCATGCGGAAGACCGTGCCCGACCAGGCGATCGACCTCGGCGTAGAGGTTCTCGCGCTCCCGTCCGCGCAGCAGTTGCGGAACCTTCGGTGCCAACTCGGCCAACGTAGGTCCGAAGCGCTGGATCTCGGCGGCGACATCGCTGAGCGGGAACCGGATGTCGACCAACCACCGAACCGCGCGATCCACCAGACGACGTACCTCGCGATATCCGATGTGCTGGGCGTCGGTCGGCACCTTGTTGTCCAACGCTTCGAGGTCCGCCCAGATCTTCTCCAGGCCGAACACCTCGCGTACCACGGTGTAGGCGCGGGTCACCTGCGCGACGTCGACGCCGGTCTCCTCCTCCGCCCGGAACACGAACGTCGCACCACCGCGATTGACCATGTCGTTGACGAAACAAGTCGTGATGATCTCGCGATGCAGCGGATGCCGATCCAGGTCGGCATCGAACCGCTCGGTGATCGGTCTCGGGAAGTAGGCCTGCAGGACTCGCCGGAACCACGGCTCGTCGGGCACGCTGGACTCGCCGACCTTCTCTGCGAGCACGATCTTGACGTACGCGGTGAGGACCGCCATCTCCGGCGAGGTCAGCCCTTCACCGGCAGCCTCACGCGCAGCAATCTCTTTGTCAGACGGCAGGAACTCGATTTCGCGATCGAGCTCACCGGCCTTCTCCATCTCCCTGATCAGGCGGCGATGCACCGACGCCAACGCGCGGGCGCCATGCCTGCCTACGCCCAGCAGGACGTTCTGCTCGTAGTTGTCGCGCAGCACCAGCCGGCCGACCTCGTCGGTCTGCTCCAGCAGCAACGTGTTGCGTGCGGCCATGTCGATCTCGCCAGAAGCCACCGCACGGTCGAGCAGGATCTTGATGTTCACCTCGTGGTCTGAGGTGTCCACGCCGGCGGAGTTGTCGATGGCATCGGTGTTGATCCGACCACCGTTGCGCGCATATTCGATCCGACCACGCTGGGTAAAGCCGAGGTTGCCGCCCTCGCCGACCACCTTGCTGCGCAGCTCGATGCCATCGGCACGCAATGCGTCATTGGACTTGTCACCGGCTTCGAGTTGTGACTCGGCCGAAGCCTTGACGTACGTGCCGATGCCGCCGTTCCACAACAGGTCCACCGGGGCCGCCAGGATCGCGTGCATCAACGAGGCCGGCGACATGAACCGCTTGCCGTCCTTGATCACCAGACCGGTGCTGGCCGCCGTGATGCCGAGCGCCTGCGCCACCTCGTCGGAGACCGGAATCGCCTTTGCGGATCGGTTGAAAACACCTCCGCCGGACGAGATCAGCTGCTGAGAGTATTCCGCCCAGCTCGACCGCGGTAGTCCGAACAGTCGACGGCGCTCTAGGAAAGAAGTCTCCGCATCAGGGTTCGGGTCGAGGAAGATGTGCCGGTGGTCAAAGGCGGCCACCAGCCGGATGTGTTCGGACAGCAGCATGCCGTTTCCGAACACGTCCCCGGACATGTCCCCGATACCGACCACGGTGAAGTCCTGCGTCTGGGTGTCCACACCGAGTTCGCGGAAGTGGTACCTCACCGACTCCCACGCACCCTTGGCCGTGATGCCCATGGCCTTGTGGTCATAGCCCACCGAACCGCCGGAGGCGAACGCGTCGCCGAGCCAGAACCCACGCTCGACGGCGATGCCGTTGGCGATGTCGGAGAACGTCGCGGTGCCCTTGTCGGCGGCAACCACCAGGTACGGGTCGTCGCCGTCGTACCGCCGGCTGCGCGGCGGCGGCGCCACGTATTGCTCGCCGGCCTCATCGGTTCGGTAGTTGTCGGTCAACTCGAGAAGGGACGTGATGAACGTCTTGTAGCAGGCCACCCCTTCGGCCATCCAGGCGTCCCGATCGGAGGCCGGATCGGGTAACCGCTTGGCGACGAAGCCACCCTTGGATCCGACCGGCACGATGACGGTGTTCTTCACCATCTGCGCCTTGACCAGACCGAGGATCTCGGTGCGGAAGTCCTCGCGGCGGTCCGACCAGCGCAACCCACCTCGCGCCACCGAACCGAAGCGCAGATGCACGCCCTCCAAGCGTGGCGAATACACCCAGATCTCGAACTTCGGACGCGGCTCGGGCAGGTCCGGAATTGCCCGTGGGTCAAGCTTGATCGCGAACGCCGCCGGCGGGGCAGCACCCTCGTCCGAACGGTAGTTGTTGGTGCGCAGGGTCGCATTGATAAGACTCAGCATCGAACGAAGGATCCTGTCCTGGTCCAGGCTCGACACGTCCTGCAGGGCGCCGTCGATCTGGGCTCGGATCTCGTTCTGGACTCCTTCGCCCGCATCGCCGGCGGTATCGGTGCGGTCCGGGTTGAATCGGGCGTCGAACAGCTCGACGAGCAACCGCGCGATCGTGGTGTTCTGGCTCAGCGTCTGCTCGATGTAGCCCTGGCTGAAAGTCGTTCCGGCTTGCCGCAGGTACTTGGCATACGCACGCAACACCGTCGCCTGCTGCCAGGTCAGGCCGGCTCGCACGACGAGCGCGTTGAAGCCGTCCTGCTCGATGCCGCCCTGCCACAACTCGCGCAACGTGTCGATGACCGCGGCCGAGCGCTCGGCGGAGAAGTCCACCCCCTCGCCGATCCGCAGCCCGAAGTCATAGATCCACGCCGCGGTGCCGTCGGTGCGCTCCACTTCGTACGGACGCTCGTCGAGTACCTCGATGCCCATCTGCTCGAGCAGCGGCAGGGTCCGGCCGAGCGACAGCGGAGTGCCCGTCCGGAAGATCTTCAGCCGCCGGTCCGCCGCATCGTCGGCGCGCGGGGTGTAGACGTCGAAGGTCAGGCCGTCCAGGTCTGGCAGCGTCTCGAGCTTGCGCAGATCGGAAACCGCGGTCGACGCCGGGAAATCCTCTTTGTACGCCTCGGGGAACGCGCCGTCGTAGCGACGAAGGACACGCTCGGCCGCCTGTTCGCCGACGCCGACCGTGAGCAGGTCGGCGAGGTCGTCACTCCACCGCCGAGTGACCTGCGCGACCGTGGTTTCGACCTTGGCGCGCTCGGGGTTCGGGACCTCATCACCGGGGCGCAGCGCGATCAGGAAATGCATCCGGGCCATGCCGAGCTCGACGAGCCGGTCGTCACGCCCGATGATCTTGCCGGGCCAGTTGACCAGGACCACGTCGCGGACCCGGCGCCGCGTTTCGGGACCGAGGCGATCGGCCGGGAAGTACACCAGCACAGACACGAAGTCGCGGTTGAGGTGCGTCCGGGCGAACACACCGATGGTGCCGCGTTCGGACCGGTCGACGACCAGCTGCGCCAGCCGGAGCAGATCCGGGCTGGTGGCCTCCAGCAATTCGTCGCGGGGCAGCGTTCGCAAGGCCGCCAGCAACTGACGTCCGGTGTGGCTGTCGGCCCGGGCGCCGGAACGCTGCAGCACCTCGGCGATCCGGCGCCGCAGCACCGGTACCCGTCCCACCGTGCGATCGGACTCGTCGGTGATCAGGCCCAGGAAGACGTGGATCTGCTCGCCCTCGCCGTCGCGGCCCGGTGCGATGACCGTGACGCAGTCGTAGCGGGCCGAACGGCGCACCGTTGACACCATCGGCGATTTGAAAATCACCAGGGGCGCGCCGGAGCGGTAGGCCGGCAGTAGCTCCAGCGGCGAGATGCTCGCTTCGCCGCGCAGCACGCCCCGCTCGGTCGGTCCGTCGGACTTGCTGGAGCGGGACGGGTTGGCGAGCTCATTCGCGGTGTAGGCGGCGTGGCCCAGGATCATGAAGTTGCCGTCGGCGAGCCACCGCAGCAGGGCAGCTGCCTCGGTCGAGGTGTCGCGGTCGAATTGACCAGGATCGGACTCGATCCGGTCCGCCAGGTCCCGGATCAGGAAGTACAGGTCCGGGGCATCGGTCACCGCGTTGTGCACGTCGGTGAGCACCCGCTGCAGGTTGGACGCGACGTGCTGGCGCTCGTCGGCCGGGATCAGGTCGGTCTCGATGTGCATCCAGGACTCGGTGGCTGCGCCGTCGGGCACCTCGGCAGTATCGGCTAGGTCGAGGATCTCGACGAGCCGGCCGTCGGCGTCCCGCCGAGCCACGATCTGCGGATGCAGGAAGTGACCGACCGGATGCCCGGACCGTTCGAGTTCGGCGGAGATCGAGTCCACCAGATACGGCGCGTCGGCGGTGACGATGTCGACGGCGGTGGTCGTCTCGTCCAGGTCGCGGATCGCAACCAGCGCCTGATCCGGCGCCCGGTTCGCCGCGGTGGCCAGGTGGGCTCGAGCGATTTCGGCCAACGCGCGCGGCTGCCGACCTGGCAGCTGGGATGACGCGTACGCCAGATAGCGGCGCATGAACACATCTTCATCGACCGCCGACACGGAGGCGTCGGGCGTCGAAAGATCGGTCATCGTGATGTCACCTCGTTGTGACTCAACACCCATATGGGGACCGGCGGAAGGGGGACATGAGAATGGAACCACAGTCCCGATCCGTTCCAGCAAGGCGTGCACGGTGATCCGCGCTGCTTACCAGCCTGCGGCCGTAGGTGTTGCGAGTCGAGTTTGGCACGATGACCCCATGGCCCTGCCGGATTCTGCCCGCCCACGTCCCACCCCGACGTCCGCGTCGTACTCGATCACCGTTCGGCTTTATGCCGACCCGGACTCATCCGTGGTCGGCCGGCTGGCCACCGCGGTGTCGGAGGCTGGTGGGCTGGTGACTGCGGTCGACGTCTCCGAGTCCCGCCACGACCGGATCACCATCGACGTCACCTGTTCGGCGGTGAACGGAGAGCATTCCGAGCAGATCGTCGCCGCGCTGCGTGCACTCGACGGGGTCGAGGTGCATCGCGTTTCAGACCGGACGTTCCTGCTGCACCTGGGCGGAAAGATCTCGGTGGAGTCGCGGGTTCCGCTCAAGACCCGTGACGACCTGTCGATGGCCTACACGCCTGGCGTCGGGCGGGTATCCCTCGCTTTGGCGGCGCATCCGGAAGACGTCTCGAAACTGACCATCAAGGGCAATTCGGTGGCTGTGGTTACCGACGGTTCGGCGGTGCTGGGGCTGGGCAACATCGGACCGGGCGCGGCGTTGCCGGTGATGGAAGGCAAGGCGGCACTGTTCAAGCGGTTCGCCAACATCGACGCCTGGCCGATCTGCCTCGACACCCAGGACGTCGACCTGATCGTTCAAACGGTCAAGTTGATCGCGCCCGGATTTGGTGGCATCAACCTCGAGGACATCTCTGCGCCGCGCTGCTTTGAGGTGGAAGCTCGGCTGCGGGCCGAACTCGACATCCCGGTGTTCCATGACGACCAGCACGGCACCGCGATCGTGGTGCTGGCTGCTTTGACGAATGCATTGCGCTGCGTTCGTAAGGGTCTGCAGTCGGTGCGGATTGTGGTGTCCGGCGGGGGCGCCGCCGGCAACGCGATCGTTGATTTGTTGCTGGCTGCTGGCGCGCGACACGTCCTGGTCTGGGACCGGGAAGGGATCCTGTCGCCGACGGATCCGCAGCTTTCTGTCGCGAAGCGGGAGTTGGCGGCCAAGACCAACCCCGAAGGTGTGACCGGCGACCTGCACGATGCGCTGCGCTCCGCCGACGTGTTCATCGGGGTCTCGGCGCCGGGCGTGCTGCCGGCAGAGTGGATCGCCGACATGGCCGATGACCCGGTCGTATTCGCGCTGGCCAATCCCGACCCCGAGACCGACGTGGACGAGGCCCGCAAATACGCGACGATCCTGGCCACCGGACGTTCGGACTACCCGAACCAGATCAACAATGTGCTGGCGTTCCCGGGCGTGTTCCGGGGGTTGCTTGATTCTCAGGCCGGCCAGGTCACCACCGCGATGCTGCTGCGGGCTGCGTCCGCGCTGGCGCATTGCGTATCGGACGAGCAGTTGAACGCGGCCTACATCGTCCCCTCGGTATTCGACCCGCAGGTGCCCAAGGCGGTCGCGGACGCGGTCCGGCAGGCAGCGCAGCCCTCCGGTCCGGCGCTGATGGGTGACCGCGGCATGGAATAGCCGGGCGCCTTTCGCGCTGAGCTACGCACCTTCCTCCCGCTGAGTTACGCACCTCTCCGCTGAGTTACGCACCTTTCTCGCTGAGTTACGCGCATCTCCCCGCTGAGTTGCGCGCCCTTCCCGCTGAGCTACGCGCCTCTCCCGCCGAGTTACCCGCCCCTCCCCCTGAGTTACGCGAACCTGCGCGAGTTACGCACCACACCGCGTAACTCAGCAAACAATGCGTAACTCACAGCCAGAGACGCGTAACTCAGCAACACGACGACAGCCAGCCACCACCCTGCACTGGCGGGCCAACCACCCCAGCCATCACCCCTGAGCCGGGCCCCCTCCCCGCCGAGTTACCCGCCCCTCCCCGTGAGTTACGCGAACCTGAGCAAGTTACGCACCACACCGCGTAACTCAGCAAACAATGCGTAACTCAGCAACACGACGACAGCCGGCCACCACCCTGCACTGGCGGGCCAACCCAACCCAGCCAACACCCCTGAGCCGGGCCCCCTCCCCGCCGAGTCACGCACCTTTTCCCGATGAGTTACGCGAACCTGAGCAAGTTACGCACCACACCGCGTAACTCAGCAAACACCGCGTAACTCAGCAAGGACAACAGCTGGAACTAGCCTCGCACCGCCCGGGCGGCAGCCAGGAACTGGTCGTTCTCGGCCGGCGAACCGATGGTGACGCGGACCCCGGAGTCAGCAAAGGCACGGACGATCACGCCGTGGTCCTCGCAGCCGGATCCGAACGCCACGACGTCGATGCCACCGTCGGCGGATAGGCCATTGCCCAGCCACACGAAGTTGGCCTGCGACTCCGGTACGGCATAACCCAGCTCGCGCAGTGCGGCCATCACCCGACCGCGCTCACTGATCACCTCATCCACCCGCTCGGCAAGTTGCTTCTCTGCGAGGTCCTCCAAGCAGGCCAGCGCCGCCGCCTGCCCGACCTGGGTTACCGCGAATGGCACCTGGGTCTGGCGTACCGCGTTGCTGATTGACGCGTCGGCGGCGATGCCGTACCCGATCCGCAGGCCCGCCAGCCCGTACGCCTTGGAGAAGGTACGGAGCACGATCACGTTCGGGTACCGGTCGAGCAGGGTCGTCCCGTCGATGCTGGCCGGATCGGTAACAAACTCGCGGTACGCCTCGTCGAGCACCACCACCACATCAGCCGGGATCCTGTCGAGAAAACCGGTCAGCGCCTCGCCACTCACGACCGTGCCGGTCGGGTTGTTGGGATTGCAGACGAACACCAGCCGGGTCCGATCGGTGACTGCCGCTGCCATCGCGTCCAGGTCGTGTACGTCTTCGCGCAGCGGTACCCGGATAGCAGTAGCACCGCCCACCACCGTGATGATCGGGTACGCCTCGAACGAGCGCCATCCGAACAGCACTTCATCGCCCTCGCCCGCGGTAGCCAACGCAAGCTGCTGACACAGCGAGACCGATCCGCACCCCACCACGACCCGTTCCGCGGCGACCCCGAACTTCGCCGCGAGGGTGCTGGTCAGCTCGGTTGAGAAGTTGTCCGGGTATCGGTTGGCGCCGGCGGCAACAGCCGCGATCCGCTCGATGACATGCGGCAGCGGGCCGTACACGGTCTCGTTGCTGGCCAATTTGATGACACCGGAAACGGTCCGGCCGGGCACATAGGCAGGCAGCGACGCAAGGGAGGGACGCAGGCGAACGGTCATGCCAGTGAGATTAACCCTCAGCCACGGATCGCTGCGACGGCGGCGATCACGGCGAACGCCGCGAACAAGGCCCCCGCCGCCCGGTGCACCCAGTTCAGCGGAACCTTGCGCAGGATCACCTTGCCGGCCAGTGCCGCGATCGTCGCCACGGCGACGAGCGCGAGCAGCGCCCCGATGCCGATCGCAACCGGCTGCCCGTATCGGGCCACCAGTCCGGCGGTCGCCAGCTGAGATGCATCGCCCCATTCCGCGGCGAACAGCACCCCGAACGAGATCCCGAAGATCCGGCGGTTGCTCAAGGGGGCGCCGGACGAAGCGGCGTCGGTGCCCTCGTCCTCCTCGTCATCGCCGATGCCTTCGCGAAACAGCACGAACGCGCCGAACGCGAAAAGCACCGCGACGATGGCCTCGAGCGCCCGGTGCGGCAACAACCGGAGTAGGCCGCCAGCGGTGACGGCGACCAGGCATTGCACCGCGAACGCGGCGGCGGCCCCGGCCAGCACCGGCCGCGGCCGGTACTTGGTGGACAGCACCAGTGTCGCGACCAGGGTCTTGTCCGGTAGTTCGACCAGCAGGACGGCGCCGAACGCGATCGCGAAGGTTGCGAGGAAGGAGACCATGACGGCTATATCCTGCCGGAGATGAACACCGCCCTGACGATCGCCGCCGTCGCATTCGGTATTGCCGGCTTCGTCGCGGGTGGATTGGCCTTACGAACCTTGGGGAAACTCCGCCAATCGGTCGCGTTGTTGTCGCGGGGCTCGTCCGGACGGGAGACGATTCTCGAAGTTGCCGAGAAACACGTGGCGGCCAGCGAGGCGGTGCGCAAGGACATCCTCGAGCTGCAGCGCGACCTCGCCGTCGCCCAGCAGGATCTGGAGTCGCGCGTCGCCGCAGAGCGCGACGACATAACCCGGACCGTCAGCGCCATGTCGAACTCGGTGAACACCGTGCTGCGCCGGGTCGCCCTGGTGCGCTTCGATGCGTTCGACGATCTGTCCGGCCGGCTGTCCTTCTCGCTGGCGATCATGGACGACAGTGGAAACGGGATCACCCTGACCTCGATCGCGAGCACAACCGAGACCCGGCTCTATGCGAAGTCGCTCAGCCGTGGCGAGGGCGAGCATGCGCTGTCGCCTGAGGAGCAGCAGGCCGTCAAGGCGGCGCTGTCTCGGTAGCGCTGTCTCGATAGTCGCGGGCCCACTCCTACAGATACAAGCCGGTGTTGGATTCGATGCGCTGAGCGGCGACGGCGTGAACGTCGCGCTCCCGGAGCAACAGGTATTCGTCGCCGTTGATCTCGACCTCGTGCCGGTCGTCAGGGCTGAATAGCACCCGGTCACCGAGCTCGATGGTTCGGACGTGATTGCCGACCGCCAGCACCTCGGCCCACATCAACCGCTTCGAGACCTGCGCGGTGGCTGGGATCAGAATCCCGCCGGACGAGCGGCGCTCGCCATCCTCGCGGGACATCTTCACCAGCACGCGGTCGTGCAGCATCTTGATCGGCAAGCGGTCGCTGGTAGTCACACCCCGAGCCTAAAGGCAGTGCCCGAAGCCGCTGCCGAGAATTGTGAACTCGCCAGCCCCGATAGCCTGAACAGGTGATTGACCTTCGCATCGTTCGTGACAATCCCGAACTCATCCGCGCCTCGCAGCGGGCCCGCGGGGCCGACGAGTCTCTCGTCGATGCGCTGATCGCCGCCGACAGTGCTCGCCGGGCCGCTGTCGCGGCCGCCGACGCCTTGCGTGCCGAGCAGAAGGCGATCAGCAACGAGGTCAAGAAGGCGAACCCGGAGGACCGGCCGGCGGTGTTGGAAAAGGCCAAGGCGCTGGCTGCCGAAGTCAAAGCGGCCGAGGCCGCCCAGGCCGCGGCGGAGGAGGTGTTGCGGCTGGCACAGCTGGCGATTCCGAACATCGCCTCGCCCGATGCGCCACCAGGAGGAGAGGACGACTTCGTCACGCTCGAGACTGTCGGCACCCCGCCGGTGATCGAAGACCCGAAGGATCACCTGGAAATCGGCGGCGCACTGAGAGCCATCGACATGGAACGCGGCGCGAAGGTCTCCGGCTCCAGGTTCTACTTCCTCACCGGTGTCGGCGCGCAGCTGGAACTCGCGCTGGTGAACCTCGCGATGGCCAAGGCTGACCAGCTCGGCTTCACCCCGGTGATCGCCCCGGCGCTGGTCAAGCCCGAAATCATGGAGGGCACCGGTTTCCTCGGTGCGCACGCCGCGGAGGTCTACATGCTCGCCGATGACGAGCTGTACCTGGTCGGCACGTCGGAGGTCGCGCTTGCCGGTTATCACTCGAACGAAATCCTCGACGCGGCAGATCTGCCTTTGCGATACGCGGGATTCTCGTCCTGCTACCGGCGAGAGGCGGGCTCCTACGGCAAGGACACCAAGGGCATCATC
>DASXHV010000113.1:0-28356 GCA_036488285.1 Jatrophihabitans sp.
CGACCGGCTGTCGGTGACCGGCGCTCTGAAGAACAATGAGGTCATCACCATCAAGCGGGTGACCGTCGGCCAGGCGGTGCGCACCGTGCCGGTGCCGTTCGTGGTGCAGAAGCAAAAAGACCCGTCCAGCTATGTCGGTAGCGACACCGTCGTTCGGCAGGGCGCCAACGGTACGGACAGGGTGACCTACCAGCTGCTCTACCTGGACGGAAAGCTGATCGGCCAGGTGCCGATGATCACCAAGGTGCTCAGTCCCGGTATCAGCGAACTCCTGAAGGTCGGCAGCAAAGCGGCGCCGACGTTCGTGGCGACCGCGTCCGGAGCTGCTCAGAAGATTGCGGCCGGCATGGTCGCCGCGCGCGGCTGGGGCGCCGATCAGTTCTCCTGCCTGGTCAGCCTGTGGAGCAAGGAAAGCGGATGGCGCACCGACGCGGCCAACCCCTCCGGCGCCTACGGAATCCCGCAGGCACTGCCTGGCGACAAGATGGCCAGCGTCGGTCCGAACTGGCAAAGCGACGCCGCGACCCAGATCACCTGGGGCCTGAACTACATCGCCGGTACCTACGGCACGCCATGCGCAGCATGGGGCCACTCGCAGGCCACCAACTGGTACTGAGTTCCACCCCCAGTTCTTGACGAGGTTGCGCAACGCTCGGTGGCAGCACGCCGCCGAGCGTTGCGCAATCGGTCGTTTGGGAGACTGGCGGGCGTGACTGGCCCCGATTCGCCGCTCGATTCCGCCGCGTTGCTCGGGCCGGTCGAGATCCGTGAGCTCGCCGACCGGCTCGGCATCCGTCCCACCAAGACCCTGGGCCAGAACTTCGTCCACGATCCGAACACCATCCGGCGGATCGTCCGAGCGGCCGAGCTGACACCCCAGGACGTCGTTCTGGAGGTCGGCCCGGGGCTCGGCTCCCTCACGTTGGGCCTTTTGGCCGTTAGCGGGCATCTGACAGCCGTTGAAATCGACCCCAGGTTGGCGGCGGAGCTGCCGATCACGGCAAATCGTGTCGCCCCGGGATACGCCGGTCGGTTGAGCGTCATCGAATCCGATGCGCTGGCCCTGACGTCGCTGCCCGATCCGCCGCCCAGCGCGCTGGTGGCAAACCTGCCCTACAACGTGTCGGTTCCGGTGCTGCTGACCCTGCTGGCGGCCCTGCCTACCATTACGCACGGCCTGGTCCTGGTGCAGCTCGAGGTTGCCGACCGGTTGGCTGCTCCGCCGGGATCGAAGGTGTACGGAGCGCCGAGTGTGAAACTCGCGTGGTACGGCCCGGCCAGCCGGGTGGGCATCGTGCCGCGATCGGTGTTCTGGCCGGTGCCCAACGTCGAGTCCGGGCTGGTGCGATTCCGGCGAGCGGCGCGGCCCGATCCCGGGGTGAGCCGGCAGCAGGTGTTCGCCGTCGTCGACGCGGCGTTCGCTCAGCGCCGCAAGATGCTTCGGTCGGCGCTGTCCGGCTGGGCCGGCTCCTCAGCCGCGGCGTCCGAGCTGTTGGAACACGCTGGCGTCGACCCGACCGCGCGCGGCGAGACCATCGACATCGACGGCTTCATCCGGATCGCTCAGGCCCGGTCGCGAGCCGGCGTGGGCTAGCGAAAGCCTAGAAGTGGCTACCTAGCAGTAGCTGGCTAGCTGCGGCCGTCGAAGAGGCTGGTGACAGAGCCGTCCTCGAAGACCTCCTTGATCGCACGAGCGATCATCGGTGCGATCGACAGCACGGTGAGCTTGTCGAAGTGGTACTCCGGACGGATCGGCAGGGTGTTGGTGATGATCACTTCCCGGGCTCGACAGTTCTTCAACCGGTCCGCGGCCGGTTCGGAGAACACGCCGTGGGTGGCGGCGATGATCACGTCGGATGCGCCGGCTTTGTACAGCAGGTCGGCGGCCTTCACGATGCTGCTGCCGGTGTCGATCATGTCATCGGCCAGGATGCACAATCGGCCGGCGACGTCGCCGACCACCCGATTGGCGACGACCTCGTTTGCGACGTTCAGGTCACGCGTCTTGTGGATGAACGCGATCGGTGCCCCACCGATCCGGTCCGCCCACTGCTCGGCGGCACGAACCCGGCCGGTGTCCGGCGAGACCACCGTGATGTCCTCGTCCGGGTAGGTCTTGGCGACGTATGCAGCCAGCAGCGGTAAGGCGAAGAGGTGGTCGACCGGGCCGTCGAAGAAGCCCTGGATCTGAGCGGTGTGCAGGTCGATCGACATGATTCGGTCGGCGCCGGCAGTCTTGAGCAGATCAGCCATCAGCCGTGCCGAAATCGGTTCCCGGCCGCGGTGCTTCTTGTCCTGACGGGCGTAGGGATAGAACGGTGCCACCACAGTGATGCGCTTGGCCGAAGCGCGCTTGAGGGCGTCGACCAGGATCAGGGTCTCCATCACCCACTGGTTGATCGGGGTGGTGTGGGACTGGATGACGAACGAATCCGAGCCACGTACGGATTCCTCGGGTCGTACGAAGATCTCGCCGTTGGCGAAATCGCGGGCAGTCATCGGGGTCACAGTCACCCCGAGATATCCGGCGATCTCGTCAGCCAATTCGGGAAAGGCCCGTCCGGAGAACAGCATCAGGCTCTTACGGCCGGCCACCTCGAGAGTGCTCATCGTTCTCCTTGCTTTTCGCGCAAGCGGCTCGTTGCCAGCTTCGCGTTCGCCCGCTGTTGGCGGCCGGCTCGCTGGCGCTCGCGGCGATGTTCACTCATCGGCTAGGTGTCCTCGCTTGATCGCTGGCTGTCCTGCTGGGCTCGTGCGGCGGCCTCGGCGGCCTTCGTTCCAGCGCGGCGTCGCAACACCCAGCCTGCCACGTTGCGCTGGCGGGCGCGCCCGACGCCCAGATCGCCCGGCGGCACGTCCCGGTCGATCACCGAACCAGCCGCGGTGTATGCGCCATCGCCGACGGTGACCGGCGCCACGAACATGTTGTCGGCCCCGGTCCGTGCGTGGCTGCCGATCGTGCTGTGGTGCTTGTTCACCCCGTCGTAATTGACGAAAACGGTCGCCGCCCCGATGTTGGTGTGCTCGCCGATCGTGGCGTCACCGACGTAGCTCAGGTGCGGCACCTTCGTCCCGGCGCCGATCTCGGCCGCCTTGGTCTCGACGTAGGTCCCGATGTGCACCGCGTCGGCCAGCACGGTTCCGGGTCGCAGATAGGCGTATGGGCCGATCGTTACATCGGCACCGATCACCGCTTGCTTTGCAACGACTCGGGTCAACATGCTGCGAGCGCCTACGGTCGTGTCGGTCAAGGTGCTGTCCGGCCCGATCACCGCTCCGGCGTCGATGCGGGTGGCGCCCTCGAGCTGGACGTTCGGCTTGATGGTCACATCTGCGGCGATCACGACGTCGGCGTCGATCCACGTGGTGGCCGGGTCGATGATCGTGACGCCGGCTCTCATGTGCTCGACAATCAGCCGGTCGTTGTACGCCCGATGCGCGGCGGCAAGTTGGACACGGTCGTTGACGCCGGCGGTTTCGGTGGCCGGCGCCAGAGCGGCTCGCACCGTCCGCCCCTCAGCGACGAGGATGCCGATCACGTCGGGCAGGTATTCCTCACCCTGGACATTGTCGGTGGACAGCCGCCCCACCGCGTCGGCCAGCAATGCAGCGTCGAAGGCGTACACGAGTGCCGACACCTCGGTGATGCCCCGCTCGGCCTCGCTGGCGTCTTTATGTTCAACGACGCGTTCAACGTCGCCGGCTCCGTCGTCGGCACGCACCACGCGGCCGTAACCAGTCGGATCGTCGAGGTGACTGGTGAGCATCGTCGCTGCCGCTCCGCTGGCGTGATGCTCGGCCAGCAATGCCGTCAGCGTCTGCGGTTGCAGCATCGGCGCATCGCCTGGGATCACGAGCACCGTGCCCTGGACGATGGATGGTGCGACCGCATTCAAGGCGATTCGGACCGCGTGCCCGGTCCCGTTCTGCTGGTCCTGGACCACCGCGACAGCGTCGGGGGCGATGTCATGCAGGTGAGCGGTGACCTCCTCGCGTCGGTGCCCGACCACCACGGCGGCCGTGCGGGCGCCGAGACCGGATGTGGCGGCCAGGGCATGTCCGAGCAGCGACCGGCCGGCAAAGGAATGCAGAACCTTCGGAAGCGCCGCGGATTTCATTCGAGTGCCCTCGCCGGCGGCCAGCACGATCACGGTCAGCTGCTGGCTGGCAGGCGGGGCGGTCACGACTGGAGCCTAACTGCCGCACTTACGCGGCGCAGGGCAGGCTCCATGACCGACTCATACGCTGGGGGACTCGGACTCGAACCGAGACTGCACGGCTCCAAAGGCCGGCGGGCTGCCGATTACCCCATCCCCCACCGAGCTTCGCACCCGCTGCGTGTCGCGGATTCGGTACTCGACCGAGACAGCTTACTGACTGTGAGTCTGACCGCCGCATTGACGAACCTACGCATCCGTAGGTTACGCTACCGTAGGTAGGAAGATCCGATGCCGCCAGCGGCGTCGATTCGACACCAAGAAGACGAGGCAGGAACGACGAGGGGAGTTAGCGCATGACGGTCGTGGACGACGCATCTGACGTGCAGGAACTGCGTGAGGCACAGCCCACCGGAAAGCCGATCATCGCCGGCCAGAAGGCCCGCGGCGAACAGACGGCGCTGTACATCTTCGTAATCGTGCCCTTCCTGGCCGTGCTCGGCGCTATCCCGTTGCTGTGGGGTTGGGGCATCACGTGGACCGACCTGGCGCTCGCAGCTGTCTTCTATGTGATCTCCGGAACCGGCATAACCGTTGGCTTCCACCGCTACTTCACGCACGGCGCATTCAAGGCCAATCGCGCGCTGAAGATCTACCTGGCCATCGCCGGATCCCTGGCCATCGAAGGCCCGGTTATCCGCTGGGTCGCCGACCACCGTCGCCACCACGCCTTCTCCGATCGCGAGGGCGACCCGCACTCGCCGTGGCGATTCGGCGAGTCGCTGGCCGGATTGACCAAAGGCTTCTGGTTCGCGCACCTCGGTTGGCTCTTCGACATGGAGCACACCAATCAGGAGAAGTACGCCCCCGACCTGCTCGCTGACGACGATCTGGTCAAGATCGACCGGCAGTTCCCGCTCTGGGTTCTGTTCACGATGTTGGCACCGCCGGTGCTCGGGGGCCTGATCAGCTGGTCCTGGACCGGCGCGCTGACCGCGTTCTTCTGGGCATCCTTGGTACGGGTGGCATTGCTGCACCACGTCACCTGGTCGATCAACTCGGTGTGTCACATGATTGGTGAGCGGCCCTATTCCTCGCGTGACAAGTCCGCGAACTTCTGGCCGCTGGCCATCCTCAGCTTCGGCGAGTCCTGGCACAACAGTCACCATGCCGACCCGACCTGTGCCCGGCACGGGGTCGACCGCGGTCAGCTGGACAGTTCGGCGCGGATCATCTGGCTGTTCGAAAAGTTCGGCTGGGCTAGCGACGTTCGTTGGCCGAAGCGGGATCGCTTCGACAGACTGGCCGCCAAGAAGGCTGCCGAAAAGGCTGCGGTCACGTAACCGCGGCCCGCTGCGCGTACGCCGGTTCGCGGTAAGACTCGTTGGCCAGCACGTCCCGCAATGTCTGCAGCGCATCGTGGACGTCGACGTATCGCAGGTACAACGGTGTGAAACCCAGCCGGAGGAGATCCGGTGCCCGGAAGTCTCCGATCACCCCGCGTGCGATGAGGGCCTGGCAGACCTCGTATGCGGGCGGCATTCGCAGCGAGACCTGTGAGCCACGCTGACCATGCTCGCGTGGCGTGACCACCTCGACTCCGAAGCCGGCCAGTTCGGAGTCGGCGTAGGCGATCACGTGGTCGGTGATGGCAAGCGACTTTTGTCTGATGTCTTCGAGTGAAACGCCGTCGAAGCAGGACAGCGCGGCTTGGCAGGCAAGCATCGACAGCACCGGCGGCGTTCCGATCCGGGCCCGATCGACCGAGGGCGCCGGGACGTAGCGTTGCTCGAGGGCGAACGGCTCACGGTGCCCGTGCCAGCCGGTCAACGGCAGTTGCGCGGCGTCGAGATGGCGGCTCGCGATGTAGATGTACGCAGGCGAGCCCGGTCCGCCGTTGAGGTACTTGTACGTGCAGCCCACCGCGAAGTCGGCCTGCGCCGCGTCCAGCGCGATCGGCAGGGCACCGGCCGAATGGCACAAGTCCCACACCATGATCGCGCCGGCTTCGTGCACCTGCCGGGTGATCGCGGCCATGTCGAAGAGCTCGCCGGTCCGGTAATCGACGTGGCTGAACGACACCACCGCGGTCCGGTCGTCCAGCCGGCTGCCGAGGTCGGCGGGATCGAGCCGGACGACGTCCAGGCCACGCTGTGCAGCGACCGAATCCGCCATGTACTGATCGGTCGGAAAGCTCGCTCCGTCGGTGATCAGCACGGTCCGGTCCGGACGCATCGCGGCAGCGGCGCTCAGCACCTGGAAGAGCTGGATCGACGTCGAGTCACCGCACATCAGCTGTCCTGGGGCAGCGCCGACCAGCTCGCCGATCCGGTCGCCGATCCGTCCGGGCAACGTCCACCAGTCGTTGGTGTTCCAGGACGTGATCAGATCGGTGGCCCATTGCCGGTGCAATGCATCGCTGACGGCACCCGGCACCGCCTTGGGCATCGCGCCGAGGGAGTTTCCGTCGAGGTAGATCACCTCGTCCGGCAGGCTGAACCGATCGCGTGCGAAACCGATCGGGTCGCTTTCGTCGGCAGCGACCGCAGCGTCGCGTGCCGCAGCCTGTTGCTCGAGGCGTTGCTCGGTGGAACTCCGGGCGTCAGAGGACACTGCGGACCTCCCAGAGGTCCACGAACACGGGCGTGTCGACGGTCCGCTTGAGCCAGCTCATGCCAGCCGATCCTCCGGTACCCGGTTTCGCGCCGAGGATCCTCTTGACCGCTGTGTAGTGCACGAAGCGCCACGTCGAGTGGCGTTCGGCGATCGCGGTCAGCAGGTCAGCGAAGTCGGTCAGTTCGTCCTCTCGGGCGTAGACCTGTCGCCACGCCTCGATGACTGCCGCGTCGGCCTCCGTCCACGGCGTGCGCACGTCGCGCTTCAGCACGGCAGCTGGAATGGCCAGCCCACGCCGAGCGAGGAATGCCAGCGCGGTGTCGTACAGCGACGGGTTGTCGTAGCTGGCCTGCAGGTGGGCATGGATGCCGGGCATTCCGGTGTGCGGGTTGAGCATTCGTTCGTTCTTCGCGCCGAGCACGAACTCCATCTGCCGGTAGGCGAAGGACTGGAAACCCGATGCCTTCCCCAACGAGCCACGGAAGCGGTTGTACTGGACCGGCGACATCACCGACAGCAGATCCCACGACCTGTTGAGTGATTCCTGAATGTTCACCGACCGCCGCAGCGCGGCACTCGCCTCTGGTAGATCGTCGTGATCGAGCTTGTCGATGGCCAGGCCCCACTCGTGCAGCAGCAGATTGAAATGCAGCTCCATGATCTGGGTGGCAACGATGAAGGTGACCTCGAGTGGTTCGTCGGTCTTGGGGTGGATGAGGCTGGCCAGGACGTCGATATCGCCGTACTCGACGTAAGGCGTCCGGCCGGCGTAGCTGACGCTCGGGGCTGCTGGCTCGGCCTGAGTTCCAGCCTGGGAGCCAGCCTGGGCATCGACGCTCGTCATGTCTCGATGATCTCAAGCATTGCGGTGGTTCTGAATCTCGAATGCGGACGGTCTGGCTCTGGAGCTTTATGATCAGCAGGCGATACTCGATTTGTATGACACATTCGTAAGGTGGCGGAGATGGACGCGGTCGACTGGCGAATTCTCGAAGAGTTGCAGGCCGATTCCAGGTTGTCGCAGAACGAGATTTCGCGACGGGTGAAGCTGTCCGCGCCCGCCGTGGCGGAACGGATTCGACGGCTCACCGACGCCGGGGTGATCGGCGGCTATCACGCGCGAATTGACCCAGCCGCCCTGGGCCGAGCCGTGCAGGCCTTCGTCGAACTCGACTGCTACGGCCCGAAATGCGTCTTGAGAGACCCGTCGGTGTTGGATTGGCCCGAGGTGCTGGAACTGCATCGCGTGACCGGCAACGCCTGTTCGGTGCTGCGGATTGCTGTCGCCGACATGGCGCAGTTCCAGAGTCTGATCGATCGGCTGGCGCGGTACGGCAAGCCGACCTCGTCGCTGCTGCTCGCCAGCCCGCTGCCATGGAAACCGGTGGCTCAGCTGCCGTCCTGAGTTATACCGAGCATTCGGAAATCGCGAATTTCATCGGCCGAATTTCATGATTACAGTGTTACGCGTGACAGAAAACGAGGAGGCCGGAACGCCGAGCCTGTTCGACTGGGCCGGTGGTGTCGAGGCATTCCGAGGGCTGATCGACGCGTTCTACGACCGCGTCGAGGCCGACGAGCTGATCAGCCCGATGTTTCCGGGCGGAGTTACCGAACTGCACCGGGCGCACGTAGCGGCGTGGTGGTGTGAGGTGTTCGGAGGCCCGGCCAGCTACACAGCCGAACTCGGTGGCTATGGGCGGATGCTTGCCCATCATCGGAATTTGGCCATCACCACCGAGCAGCGGTTCCGGTTCGCGTCATTGATGAGCCTGGCCGCAGACGATGCCGGATTGCCTGACGACCCGGAGTTTCGTGCGGCGTTCGTCGGCTACGTCGAATGGGGCACTCGGCTCGCTTTGCACAACTCCCAACCCGGCGCAGAGCTGGTCGAAGCTGCGCCGGTTCCGCATTGGGGCTGGGGTGTTGCACCGCCGTACCAGCCCTGACCGCGAGGCGCGCCGCGCAAATCGTGATGTGCGGCTGGAAGAATGGTCGAAGTGACCGAAAGCGAGCATCGAATCCGGGTGCGCATGACCGGCAGCCAACGACGCGAACAACTACTCGACGTCGGCCGTGCATTGTTCGCCGAACGTGGATTCGAGGCCACCTCCATCGAGGAGATCGCCGCGCGGGCCGGAGTCAGCAAACCAGTGGTGTACGAGCACTTCGGCGGCAAAGAAGGTCTGTACGCCGTGGTCGTGGACCGGGAGATGCGCAACCTGCTGGACTCCATAACTTCGGCTTTGACCGGCGACAACCCACGCGAACTCGTCGAGCAGGCAGCCTTGGCACTGCTGACCTACATCGAAGAGGAGACCGACGGATTCCGGATCCTGGTCCGTGACTCGCCGGTGGCGACCTCGACGGGCACGTTCTCCTCGCTGCTCAGCGATATCGCCAGCCAGGTCGAATACATCCTGGCGCGCGAGTTCAGTTCGCGGAAGCTCAATCCGAAGTTGGCCGGCATGTACGCGCAGATGCTGGTGGGCATGGTCGCGTTGACCGGCCAGTGGTGGCTGGAGGTGCGCAAGCCCAAGCGGGAAGAGGTCGCCGCCCATCTGGTGAATCTGGGCTGGAACGGCCTGCGTGGTCTGGAGGCCAAGCCGAAGCTGAGCGTGCAGGGAAGCTGACGCGAGAGGTCCTCGGACACCCTAGAGGTCCTCGGACAACTCCAGCCAGCGGTGTTCAGCGGCGTCCTTTGCCTGCAGCACCTCGCGCAATTCGGCGTTCAGCGTGCCGATCTGTTCGTAGTCGGTAGCGTGCTCGGCAAGCTTTTCGTGAAGGGCCAATTCGCGCTTCTCGAGCTTTGCGATGTCGCGCTCGGCTCGACTCAGTTCCTTACGCGCCGCGCGTGGATCCGCCTTACGTTCCCGGGGTATTTCGCCTTCGGCCGGTGCCGCCAGCGCAGCGCTGCGCAGCTGCAGATACTCCTCGATGCCGCCCGGCAGCGCAGCGATCGAACCGTCGCCGATCAACGCGACGGTGGAATCGCAGATTCGTTCCACGAGGTACCTGTCGTGGCTCACGACGACCAGCGTGCCGGCCCACGAATCGAGCAGATCCTCCAATGCGGCAAGGGTATCGGTGTCCAGGTCGTTGGTGGGCTCGTCCAGCAGCAGGACGTTGGGCTGGGTGAGCAGCAATCGCAGCAGTTGCAGGCGACGCCGCTCGCCACCGGACAGATCGGCGACCGGCGTCCACTGCCGGTCGTTGGCGAATCCGAATCGCTCGGCCAGTTGACTGGCCGACAGTTCCACGCCGCCCAACTCCGCGGTGGTACGTACCTCGGTGACGGCCTCGATGACGCGCAAGTTGTCCGACAACTCCGCCACGTTCTGCGACAGGTATCCGACCCGCACCGTCTGACCGATCGCCACCCGCCCGGCTTCGGGCTGCAGTTCACCCGCGAGGAGGCGTAACAGGTGGGTCTTGCCAGATCCGTTGACCCCGATCAACCCGATCCGGTCACCAGGTCCAACGTGCCAGGTTGCCTTGTGTAGCAAGCGCTTTCGCGATTCACCGGTGCCCACGGACAGGTCGACGTCCTCGACGTCGTAGACACTGCGACCTAGGCGTTTCGCGGACAGCGCCCTGAGCTCCGTGCTGCTGCGCGGCGCCGGAACGTCGGCGATCAACGCCTCGGCTGCGTCGATCCGAAACTTGGGCTTGGACGTACGGGCCGGCGGCCCACGGCGGAGCCAGGCAAGTTCCTTGCGCAGCAGGTTCTGCCGGCGTGCCTCGCTCGCGGTGCTCTGGCGGTCCCGCTCGGCGCGGGCCAGCACGTAGGCGGCGTACCCGCCGTCGAAGCTGCGGACACCGGAATCGATGACCTCCCAGGTGCGGGTACACACCTCGTCGAGGAACCACCTGTCATGGGTCACCGCGAGCAGTGCGCCGCGGCGACGGTTCAGATAGTTGGCAAGCCAGGTAACGCCTTCGATGTCGAGATGGTTGGTGGGCTCGTCCAGGACCAGTAGGTCGGCGTCGGTGACCAGCGCCGCGGCCAGCGACACCCGGCGCCGTTCGCCGCCGGACAACCGGTCGACGGGTGAGTCGAGGCCCAACGCCGAGAGACCCAGGCCGTTCAGGACTTCGCGGACCGATGCGTCGCCGGCCCAGGTGTGCTCGGCGGCGTCACCTACCACCGCATCCCGGACGGTGCTGCCGGCCATCAAGGTGCCGGCCTGGTCCACCGTCGCGATCCGCAGGCCGCCGGTGTGGGTGACACGTCCGGAGTCCGGTGCCTCGCCCGCGGTGATCATGTTCAGCAACGTGGACTTGCCGCCGCCGTTGCGCCCGACCACCCCGATCCGGTCGGAGTCATTGACGCCCAATGAGACCGAAGTGAGTACCACCGTGGTGCCGAACCCTTTGGACACGTTCTCCAGATTCACCAGGTTCGTCATTGCTGCACGCTGTCTTCGCGCAATCGAACCTGCGCGCCGGCGACGTCTCCCCGAACCGCAAAGGCCAACCGGCACGTCTGGGTCTTCTGAAGGGCGGCCGCGACCTCGGTCGCATGTACCGCGTTCCTGGCGAGGAACACGCAGCTCGGTCCAGAGCCGGACACGATGCCTGCCAACGCGCCTACGTCCGCGCCTGCCTGCAGCGTGTTACGCAGGTATGGCGCCAAGGCGAGGGCAGCCGGCTGCAGATCGTTGCCGAGCAGGCCGGCCACTGCCTCGAGGTCACCACGACCGAACGCCTCGATGAGCGCGGACGGATCGCCGAGCGTGCGTGTTGCACCGTCGGCGGCGCGCTGCCGGTCCAGTTCCGCGTACACCGCGGGCGTGGCTAGCTGGCCGTCGGCAGCGGCCACCACCCAATGCCAGTTCGCCCTCACCTGTACCTGTTGCAGTTGCTCACCTCGGCCGGTACCCAGCGCAGTCCGACCCTGCAGCGCAAAGCTGACATCGCTGCCCAACTGTTCAGCCAAGAGGGCGAGTTCGCTTGCACCGATCCCGAGTCGCCAGAGCTCGGCGCAGGCGCGCAGAGTGCCGGCGGCGTCGGCAGAGCCGCCGGCCAGGCCGGCGGCGATCGGAATCGTCTTGCGCACCGTGACCGCGGCGTCCGGGGCGATCCCGGCATGCTCGGCGAGCAGTGCGGCTGCCCGCCAGGCAAGGTTGGTGTGATCGGAGCGCAGCCCGGCTGCCTCTGGCCCGTCGAGTCGCAGCGCCAAGCCCGACGCAGGCGCGGCGAGCACGGTGTCGTGCAGGTCGATGGCGTGGAACACCGTGCTGAGATCGTGGAATCCGTCCGGACGCAGCCCACCCACCGCAAGGTGGACATTGATCTTTGCCGGTGCCGTAACGGTCACCAGCCCGGCTGTATCGGACACGATGATCGAGCGTAGTCGAGCTGGCCGGTTCGAAATGCCGCCCCGATTTCGTGGGAACCGGCAGGACTTGTAAACTAGTGGGGTTGCCTCGGCGAGGGGGCCCGCCCGACGCTCACGATCGCGAGTCGTCGGCCGGGATCCGTGATCGACGCGGTGTTTGCCGGTGCTGGTTCATTCTGCGCTGGGGCAACACCGCGTTAGATAACCGCATAGCCCGACCAACCGCAGTGCAACCCCTGTTCGTCACCGATTAGCCGCAGTAAGTCATAGGAGCGCCGTCGTGTCCGAAGTCCGTCTCGCCGCCGAAACCCGAACCGAATTCGGCAAGGGTGGTGCCCGGCGCACTCGCCGTGCCGGCAAGATCCCCGCTGTCATCTACGGCCACGGTGCCGACCCGCGGCACGTGTCGCTGCCGGCCCGCGAGTTCAGCCATGCGCTCAAGAAGAACGGCGTGAACGTGCTGCTCACCCTCTCCGTGGAGGGCACCGACGAACTCGCGATCCCGAAGGCCATCCAGCGCCATCCGATCAAGGGCGAGTACGAGCACGTCGACCTGATTTCGGTGCGCCTCGGCGAGAAGGTCACCATCGATGTTCCGCTGGTGCTCACCGGTGACATCGCACCGGGCGGCCTGTTGGGTCAGGACCACACGACCGTTTCCATCGAGGCCGAGGCCACCCATCTACCGACCGAGATCGAGATCTCGATCGAGGGCTTGGGAATCGGCGCGCACATCACCGCCGGCGACCTGATCCTGCCGACGGGCAGCACTCTGGTGACCGACGCCGAGGCCCTGTTGGTGCACGTCTCCGAGGCCCCGACGGCCGAGGACCTCGAGGCCGACATCGCTGCGGCCTCCGACGAGTTGGGCATTGTCGAGGAGAAGACCGACGTCGAAGAGGCCGCCGAGGCAGAGGCTGCAGCCGAGGGCACTGGCGGCGGCGCGACCGGCGAGTAGTTCCGGCTCGTCCGCCGCGCAGTCCGATACCGTGCGCACAGTCCGCGTGGCATCGCTGCGCGGCCCATAGAGTCGCGAGGCTGACCATCGAGCGGTAAGGGCCCGGAGTTGCCACATGGCTGACGACAGATTTCTCGTTGTCGGCCTGGGCAATCCGGGCCCTCGCTATGCCGCCACTCGGCACAACGCAGGGTTCTTCGTCCTCGACGAGCTGGGTAGCCGGGTGGGTGGATCCTTCAAGGCGCACAAGGCCAGAGCGGACGTGCTGGAAGGCCGGCTCGCAGATCGATCGGTGGTGCTCGCCAAGCCGCGTTCGTACATGAACGAATCCGGCGGTCCGGTCGCGGCGCTGAGTCGGTTCTACAAGATCGCTGCCGAGCAGATCATCGTCATCCACGATGAGCTGGACCTGCCCTTCGGCGTGCTTCGGCTCAAGCGGGGTGGCGGCGAAGGCGGCCATAACGGGTTGCGGTCGTTGAGCCCGGCGCTCGGCTCGAAGGAGTACGTGCGGATCCGGTTCGGTATCGGCCGGCCACCGGGGCGGCAGGATCCGGCGGACTACGTGCTGCGGGAGTTCTCCGCTGCCGAGCGCAAGGAAATGGAATTCCTCGTCGACCGGGCGGCCGACGCCGCCGAGAAGGTCCTGGCGATCGGCCTTGAAGCGGCCCAGAACGAATTCAATTCCTGACCACCCGTCGCGTTCGGGACAAGGCGGTTGCAATCGGAGCGTGTCCAGTGCTGTGGCATCGCAACAGAGGGTGTAGCAGGCGGGTCGCGCACTGCATTTCGCGGCACATGCGGGTATATGTAGGGAGCGTTCTGTTGCGGGGGCCGACATTCTGTTTTGCCGAAGGAGACGTCATGCGCACCGCTCTTCGACTCTCGCTGGCCGTGCTGGTCACCATCGCGGCCGGCACTGTGCCCGTTCTGCTGAACGCTGCCCCTGCTGAAGCGAGCACCACGCCGGGCCAGGTGGTTACCGTCCGGGCAGCGTCGGCGAGCTCTACGCGGGCCACCATCGACCTGTGGTCTCGCCAGGCCAACGGCACGTACGTCCACGCCTGGGGCCCGGCACTCGGTTATGTCGGGGAGTTGGGCGTAGGGACGGCCCGCGAGGGCGTTGCTCGTACTCCGGCCGGTGTCTTCGGGCTCACCCAGGCGTTCGGCAACGGGAAGAATCCGGGCACGAAACTGCCCTGGTTCACCGCCGGACCATCGGATTGGTGGGACGGCGAGTCGGGCACCCCGGCCTACAACACCCACGTCCACCAGGCCAGATCGCCGGGTTCGGCCAGTGAGAACCTGTACACCGCCGGCTACGTCTACTCCCGCGCCGTGGTCATCGACTACAACCGTTTCCCCGCCGTGGCCGGCCGGGGTTCGGCCTTCTTCCTGCATGTCACGAACGGGCAGCCGACCGCTGGTTGCGTCGCCCTGCTCGCCAGCCAGCTCGACACAATCATGCGATGGCTGATCCCGACCCAGCATCCGGTGATCAGCATCGGAGTCGGTTCGGCGGCTACCTCGATCATCACCCACAACAACAACGTGATGGCGACCCGCAATCCGATGGGCGTGCTGGACGGCGTCACGGCCGTCGGTGGCGCTAAAGCGCGGATCCGCGGCTGGGCGGCAGATCCGGATGCCATGTCGGCGGCGCTGCACATCCATGTCTACGTCGACGGCAGGGGCATCGGCGCGTACCAGACCGGTGCGCCACGACCGGATGTCGCCCGCATCAAACATGCCGGTCCGCGTCAGGGTTTCGACTTCGTCGCCGCTATTGGCAGGGGACGCCACACGGTGTGCGCCTACGCGATCAACATCTTCTGGGGGACAACCAATCCACGCCTGGGATGCGCCACCGTCACCATAAGCTAGCGACGCCTGCCCGGCATCGAGATCGCCAGCCGCAGGTCGGCGCGCGCAGCCGTCGCACGGTCGGGCCGATCAGCTGAACTGGCTGCGTACCTTCTCGATCACGTAGTCCTGCTCCTGTCGCGTCATCCCCGCGTACACCGGGAGGGTGAGCGATTGGCGGTCGGCCCGCCAGGCGTTCGGGAAGTCCTGCGGCGACGTCCCGTACTTGTCGCGGTAGTACTTCAGCGCGTGCACCGCGTGGGTTCCCTGACGCGTGGCGATGCCCTCATCCTGTAGCGCCAGAGCAATCCGATCGCGGTCATCGCCCGAGCCGTCGACCATCGTCACGTAGGACTGGTAGACGTGCCGGCTGCCGTCGGGTTCGACCGGGAGCGTGATACCGGACAAGTGAGCCAGTTCAGAACTGAAACGATGAGCTACCGCACGACGTGCGTCCAGGATGCCCTCCAACCGGTCCATCTGCACGATGCCGATCGCGGCCTGGATATCGGTCATCCGATAGTTGTAACCGAGTTTCGCGAACTCTGGCAGAGCGAATCCTCGTCCGCTGGTATGACGCTGAAGGTCCGACGCCTCGGCGCCGTGACTGCGCAGCACCTCGATCAAATGCGCGATGTCGGCGTCGCCGGTGGTGACCATCCCGCCCTCACCGGTGGTTATCGCTTTACGCGGGTGGAAACTGAAGCAGCCGACGTCACCGAAGGTCCCGACATGGCGGCCGTTGTACCGGGCACCGCATGCGCAGGCGGCA
Organism: Jatrophihabitans sp.; assembly: GCA_036488285.1. Lineage (GTDB taxonomy): Bacteria > Actinomycetota > Actinomycetes > Mycobacteriales > Jatrophihabitantaceae > Jatrophihabitans_A. The sequence goes on from DASXHV010000113.1 coordinate 15,705, forward strand.
TCTTCGACCACCTTCAGCCCATGCAGTCGCGCGATTTCGAGCAGCGGCTCCATGTCCGCGCTCAGGCCGAACTCGTGCACCGGCACGACCGCCACGGTCCTTGGAGTGATCGCCTTCTCGATGGCCATGACGTCGATGTTGAACGTCGCGGGATCAATGTCCACGAACACCGGCGTCGCTCCGCAGTATTCAACGGCGTTAGCGGTCGCGACCCAGGTGAATGCCGGAACGATGACCTCATCGCCCGCGGTTACGCCGATCGCCAACATCGCCAGATGCAGCGCCGTCGTACACGAGGTGGTGGCACGGCTGTATCCAGCACCGACGTAATCGGACCAGCGGCCTTCGAACTCCGCAACCTTGGGCCCCTGCACGAGCCATCCACTGCTGAGGCACTCGGCTACTGCGGCCACCTCCTCCTCGCCCATGACGGGCTTGGTGACCGGGATGTTCATCGTCATGAGGATGCCGCCAACGCGTCCTCGCGAATGCGACTCGCGCGCCACTGGACGAGTTCGCTGAGTCCCTCTCGAACACTCGTGCGCGCTTGGAAGCCGAGAAGCTCGCGGGCCCGATCCGGCGAGCCCAATCGATCGGTGACGAACACCTGGGACGCGGGCCGATACTCGGTCTTCAGGTCCGAACCCACGATGTCCTGCAGCATCTGGACGATCTCCCGAATGCTGGTCTTCACACCGGTAGCCACATTCAATGCCACGTCACTGACATCCCCGCGCATTGCCTCGACGTTGGCACGGGCAATGTCCTTGACGTACACGAAGTCGTAGGACTGGCTCCCATCACCGAACACGACCGGCGGCAAGCCCTGATCAAGGCGGTCGAGCACCTTCATGATCACCGACACGTAGGCGTTCTTGTAGTCCTGGCGCGGTCCGTAGACATTGAAGTAACGCAAGGCGACGTAGTCCATGCCGTACATCTCGTTGTAGGAGCGCAGCATCTGCTCCAGAGCGACCTTCGTGGCACCGTAGAAAGTGCGGTTGTCCAGAGGGTGGTCCTCGGTCATCGGCGAGGTGCGGGCGTTGCCGTAGACAGATGCCGAGGATGAGAAGACCAATCGTTGCACCCCCGCCTCACGGCAGGCGTCAACCACGTTCAGATTGCCAGTGACGTTCACGTCGTGCCCGGCGCGTGGATCTTCGGCACATTGCAGCAGCCAGAGCGCGGACAGCAGGAATACCCCGTCGATGCCCTGCATCGCTTCGAGCAGGGCAGCCTTGTCGGCTATGTCTCCGACGACGATTCGGACTCGTGAATCGTTCGACGCGTCGGCCAGATTGGCTTGCGTCCCACGGGAAAAGTTGTCGAAGATGACGATCTCTGCCACATCGGTACGCAGGAGTTCGTCAGTCAGGTGCGAACCGATCAGGCCTGCCCCTCCGACCAGGAGTACGCGGCGTCCGGTGAGTTCCATGATCGTCCCTAAAAGAAGTCGGCTTGATTGGCGTTACCGGCAGCCACGATGTCCAGTGACAAGCGCAACGCCGCGACGCCGTCACGTCCGTCGACGACCGGGCGGGTGCCGTTCGTGGCGGCGCTTATGAAGGAGTCGAGTTCGCTGGCAAGAGGCTCACGACGCTGGATGTGCACTCGCAGCATGTCACCTTCGTCGACGGTGAAGTCGTGAGCCGGTAGCCAGCTGGTTTCGTTGTGGGACTCGCCCGCACCGGCGTTGGAGTAGAAGTACAGTTCCTGCGACAGGTAGTTGACGACGAACATGCCGCGTTCGCCGGTCACGCTGATGTCGCGGATCTTTGTAGGCGTCACCCAGTTGACATCCAGCACACCGATCGCGCCGTTCTGGAACTGCAGCAACCCGAACACGATGTCCTCATGGCTCGGGTGCACACGCTGCGCCGCTGCTGCGCCAATGATCCGCCCGGCCGAGCCGGCCAGATAGCGCATCATGTCCACCTCGTGGGAAGCGAGGTCCGCGGCGACACCGACATCCATAATTCGGCGCGGATAGGGCGACAGCCGGCGGGAGTGGATGTAGAAGACCTTGCCGAGGTCTCCGCGATCCATTCGGCGCTTGAGCTCGATGACCGCGGGATTGAAGCGCTCGACGTGCCCGACGCTGAGAGTCACGTTCGCTGCCTCTGCGGCGCTCACCAGCTCCTCGCCCTGCTGAACGGTTGCCGCTATCGGCTTCTCGACCAGCACATGCAGCCCGGCGTGTATAGCAGCCATCGCAACTGCGTGGTGGCGTTCGGTCGGAACGGCCACGACGGCCATCTCCGGCTTGGCTTCATCGATTGCGGCGGTGAGGTCGGCGAACACCGGCACGGCGTACCGGTCAGCGATCTGACCAGCCGCGTCTGTGTTCGAGTCGACGATGCCTACCAGTTCGGCATCTGGAAGCTCGCTCAGCACCCTGATGTGATTGCGTCCCATGACGCCGGCGCCGATAACGATTACACGCATAGTGGATCGATCCCCCAATTCGATCTAGCTGCCGGGCTCCTGTCCACGATCTGCTGGCCACGCTCGGCAAGGTGCACTATATAGGCTGTGTTAGGACTCTGTGAATGCGTTGGACGCCCGGATCGTCATCGAAGAGAGTCGGAGACGCCCATATATCGGCAAAAATCCCTCATACCAGACGGCATTGGGTGCTGACTGGTCGAGGCTTGGAACGTGTGGGCCGGGATATCTGCCCGTCGGATCAGGTGAGGACCGATCGGACCGCCGCGATGATCTGGTCCAGATCCGGATCGGAAAGGGCCGGGTGTACGGGAAGGGACACGACTTCCGTCACGACCCGAGCAGCAGCCGGCGTTGGCTCGTCGATGACCTGCGGGTTGTCGCGGTAACAGGCGTAGTCGTGCACGAGACGGGGGTAGTAGATCCCGGAGCCCACACCGCGCTGGGTCAACGCGGCAGCCAGTTCGTCGCGGCCGATCTTCGCCGAGTCCGTGACCCGAACGGTAAATTGGTGCCAGACATGCTCGCGACCTTCGGGTACGGCCGGCAGCAGCAAGCCCTCGATTCCGGAAAGTCCGCTGATGAGTCGATCAGCATTCATCCGTCGGCGGGCAGTCGAGTCGGCGAGTCTGTCCAACTGGGGGATGGCTAGCGCCGCTTGCAGGTCGGTCATGCGGTAGTTGTGCCCAGCGATCTCGTATTGGTACCGGGCCCGCATCCCTTGATTGCGTAGGAGCCGAAGGCTGTCCGCCAACCGGTCGTCGTCGGTGGTGATGATGCCGCCCTCGCCGGTGGTCACATTCTTCGTTGCGTAGAAGGAGAAACTGCCCAGGCCGAACGAGCCCGCCCCGCGGCCTGCGACTCGTGCGCCATGAGCTTGCGCGGCGTCCTCCACGATGGCCAGCTCATGCTCTTGAGCGATCTGCATCAGCGCCGGCATGTCTGCTGGAAGGCCGTACAGGTGAACCGGCATCAACACCTTCGACCGTCGGGAGATGCGCGAGCGCACCTGCTCGGGATCGAGGTTGAAGTCATCGCCGATGTCGGCGAATCGAACCGTCGCGCCTGCCTCCAGAATTGCGTTCAGGGTTGCTACGAAAGTGAATGGTGAGGTGATCACCTCATCGCCGGGCTGCAGTTGAAGCGCCTGCAGAGACGCGACGAGTGATGTGGTTCCGTTGTTGACGGCAACCGCGTGCCGGACGCCGACCAGCTCCGCGAATCGCTGCTCGAGCTCCGCGACTCGCGGTCCCTGCGCCAGGTGCCCGGAGCGGAGCACCTCTAACACGAGCTTCTGTTCTTCCTCACCGATCTGGACGGTGGAGATCGGGATCATGGGGTTGCTGTCCCCTCCGTTTTGCAATTCTCACAGGTCAGATTCTCGGGTGACTCGGCTGCTCTACTGACGACGGCGCCACAGGTACAAACCCAGCCGAGCGGGCGCGCGGGGTTACCGGCAACGAGTTGATGATCCGCAACGGGCTTGGTCACCACGGAGCCGGCTGCGATCATCGCATAGCGGCCGATGTCACGCCCGCAGACGATGGTGGCGTTCGCTCCTATGGACGCCCCGATGTCCACGCGGGTTTCGGTGATTTGCCAGTCGGTATTGAAGGCGCGTGGCCGCAGGTCGTTCGTGAACACCGCGCTCGGCCCGACGAAGACATCGTCGGCCAGGCTGACACCGGCATAAACCGACACGTTGTTCTGGACCTTGACCCGGTTGCCGATGTGCACCCCGGCATCGACGAACACATTCGCGCCGATCGTGCAGCCCGAACCGATCGACGCACCCCGGCGTACGTGTGTGAAACGCCAGATCTTGGTGTCGCCACCAACGGTAGCGCCGTCCTCGACCTCAGCAGTCGGGTGTATCAAGCCATCACTTCCTCTTAACGTTGCGAGAAGACTATCGGCTCTCGTCGGCCGCCGTTGATCGATATCGCGTTCACCGGCTCACACAGTGGGCGCAGCAGCGATCATCCTGAGGTGGCGAGCGAGCCGCCCTCGTGCGTAAGCAACCAGCGTTTGGTAGCTAGTCCGCCGGCGTAGCCGGTGAGGGAACCGTCGCTACCGACCACCCGATGGCACGGCACGATGATTGAGACCGGATTACGCGCGTTGGCCGAGCCGACCGCACGAGCAGCAGACGGCGCTCTGCCCATCCGGTCGGCCAGTTCGGCATACGTGGTCGTGGATCCGTACGGGATCTCCAACAGCAGATTCCATACCTGTCGCTGAAACGCGGTACCCGCGGTAGCGAGCCGCAGTTCGAAGCGGGTGCGGCGACCGTCGAAGTATTCGGCCAGTTGCCCTCGGGCCGGCCCGAAGGCGCTGTCGTCGCGATCGAGCTCGGTTACTGAGGGACCGACCTGCTGTGGGGTGAGCAGCCGCGCCAGCGATTGGCCGTCACCAATCAGGACGAGATCACCGATCGGTGACGCGACCACGCAGCGAATTGTCATGTTCGCTTACCTGGGCCGCCGTTCGACCGGGCGTCGCCGTCGCCGAGGCTTGCCCAGATGTGATGGGTGAGATAGCTGCGCCATGGCGCAGCCGCGGACGGATCGAGCTCGCTGCCGTGCGCGAGGGCGGCGAGCGCGTGCTTGATGCCGAGGTCGGAGCCCAGGTACACATCCGGATCGCCGACCGCTCGCATCAGCAGGTAGTCGGCCGTCCACGGCCCGATCCCGGGCATCGCCAGCAGCGCGCCGCGGACGGTGGCCCGGTCGGATCCGGCGTCCATCTGCAACTCGCCGCGGGCCATCGCCTCGGCAAGCGCCACGATGGTCCGTCCTCGCGATCGTGGCATCGGCAGCGTCGCAGGGTCGATCTGCGCGATCGCCGTCGCGGTCGGGAACAGGCGCCAGCCGCCCTGACCGGCAAAAACCGCCTGGCCGTAGGTCTCGGTCAGCCGGCCCAGCACAGTACGTGCCCCCGCCACCGATACTTGCTGCCCGACGATGGCCCGAACCGACATTTCAAAGGAATCGACCGTGCCGGGTGAGCGCAGTCCCGGTCGCCGATGCACCAACGCTCGCAGCGCGGGTTGCTTGGTCAGCACCGTGTCCACCGCGACCGGATCGGCATCCAGATCGAGCAGCCTGCGCAGGCGCGCGACTGCGGCCGCAAGGTCGCGATGATCGGTGAGGGTGAGCCGCGCACGAACGAATCCGTCGGCCGGTGACACCGTCGCCAGGCCGGGGCCGTGTGGCAACGGCATCACCCTGGAATAGCTTGTGCCATCGAAGGATTCGACGCCGGGGATGGCGCGGGCGGCCAGGAACTCGAAGGTGTTCTGCAAGGTCATCGGGGGCCGGTAAGCCAGCCGTAGCTCGATGGTCCCGGCCTCACCGGAGGATCCGGCGGTGCGTTTGCGCAGGCCGGTTGGCGTGGTGTCGAAGACCTCGCGGATGGTGTCATTGAACTGGCGGACGCTGGCGAACCCAGCGGCGAATGCGACGTCGGTTGCCATCATCGTCGTGCTCTCGAGCAGGATGCGGGCGGTCTGGGCCCGCTGCGCGCGAGCCAGTGCGAGCGGCGGTGCCCCCATCTCGGAGACCAACGTCCGTGTGAGTTGGCGCTCGGAGTAGCCGAGCTGCTGGGCCAAGCCGCCGACTCCAGAGCGGTCGATTACGCCGTCGGCGATCAAGCGAACCGCACGGCCGGCCAGATCGGCCCGGCTGTTCCAGTCCGCCGATCCGGGTGTCGAATCAGGGCGGCACCTCTTGCAGGCCCGAAAGCCGGCCCGCTGGGCAGCGGCTGAGCTCGGATAGAAGCCGACGTTGCGACGCAGCGGCGTTCGTGCCGAACAGGACGGTCGGCAGTAGATGCCCGTGGAGGAGACGCCGACGAAGAACATGCCGTCGAAACGGGAATCCCTGCTCTGCAGGGCTCGGTATGCGGCATCGAAGTCGATTGTCATGACACCAGTGTGCCTGCCGCCGGGACCAGCTACTAGCGGTTTTCAGACACGGCAGTTTCGGCAACAAGCAGATGAGGATGATCAGCCCGTGTTGCGTAGTCCCGCCGCGACACCGTTTATTGTCAGAAGCAACGCACGCTGCAGTTCCGAGACGTCGTCGGAGTCGGCGGCCTGGCGAACCCGGGACAGCAGATCGACCTGCGCGTAGGAGATCGGATCCAGGTAGGCGTCCCGGACGCTCAAAGTCCTTTTCAACAAAGGCTGATTGTCCAGCAGCTCGTCCTCGCCGGTGATCCGAAGCACCTCGTCGATGGTCAGCGCATGCTCGGCCTGCACCTGCTCGAACAGCTGCCGTAAGCGGTCGGGTACCAAGCTCGATACGTAGTGCTCGGCAATCTCGAGGTCTGTCTTGGCCAGCGTCATCTCGACGTTGGAGATGAACGTGCGGAAGAAGTGCCAGTCGGCGTTCATGTCCGTCAGCGCATCGGCCAGACCGGCTTCCCGCGCCGCCTTCAGGCCCGAGCCAACGCCGAACCAGCCCGGCACGATCTGACGGGACTGGGTCCAGCCGAACACCCACGGGATGGCCCGCAGGCCGGAGATCCCACTGCCGGAATCGGGGCGCCGGGATGGCCGTGAACCGATGTTGAGCGATCCCAATTGCTCCACCGGCGTCGAGGTGACGAAGTACTCCGGTAGCCCCGGATCGTCGACGAAGCGGCGATAGGCAGCGAAGGCTGCGTCGCTGATCTTCTCCATGGCGTCGTCCCAGCCCTTGAGCTGCTCGGCACGTTGCCGCGGCGCAAGGTGCAGCGAGGACGCTCGCAGCACCGCGGCAACCGTCAGCTCGAGATTCTCGCGGGCCAGATCAGGTAGCGAGTACTTGTCGCTGATCACTTCGCCCTGCTCGGTGAACTTGATCTCGCCGGCGAGAACGCCCCACGGTTGCGCCAGGATCGAGTCATAGGTCGGGCCGCCCCCACGACCGACCGTGCCGCCGCGGCCGTGGAACAGCCGCAGCCGGACGCCGTGCCGGGCAGCGACGTCACGCAACGTCCGCTGGGTCTTGTGGATTTCCCATTGGGACGTGGTGATGCCGGCATCCTTGTTGGAATCGGAGTAACCGAGCATCACTTCTTGAACGTCGCCACGCAGTCGGACGATCAGCCGGTAGGTCGGATCGGACAGCAACTCGTCGAGGACGTCGCCGCTCTTGCGTAACTCGTCGACGGTTTCCAGGAGCGGGACGAACCCGATCCGGGCGAATGGCTTTCCCTGGCCGGCCCCGGATCCCTCCACGGTGGCTGCGGTCTTGTTGCCGTGCACGTCGAGCAGGCCGGCTTCGCGTGCCAGCACCACCGCGGCCAGCACATCGTCGGCCCCCATCGTCATCGACACGATGTAGCTCTCGATGACATCGGGTCCATAGGTGTCGAGTGCATTTCGGATCTCGGTGAATACCGCGAACGTCCGCGCTCCGTCGGCATCCAATGGTGGCGGCGCTTGGGCCAGCGGTCGGCGTGACGCAATCTCCTTGGACAGCAACTGCCTCCGGTAGTCGCGCGGCAGGTCGGCGTACAGCCAGGTCTCTTCCACGAGCCGATCGACGAGCTGGCCCACGGCGTGGTGGTGTGCTTCGGCGTGCTCCCGGATATCCAGCGTCGCCAGATGCAGCCCGTAGACGGCGATCGTGCGTTGGGCCCCCGCCAGCAGGCCGTCTGCGATAAGGGCTCCGGAGTTGGCACGCAGCGAGCGGGCGAGCAGATCCAGTTCGGCCTGCAACTCGGTGCGGCCCAGGTAGTCCTGACCGGGCAGATGCGGCGTACCAGCGTCGACCCGGCGCTGGGTGTTCACGATCTTGTGCCGAATGCAGGACAGCTTCAGTCGGTACGGCTCGGTCGCGTTCAGCACGGGCACCCGTGGATCAAGGTGTGGCAGGTTCGCCAGATCCCGTTCGATGGAGTCGGTGAGTTCGGCCGAGACACCGACCACCGAGGAGGACGAGGAAAGCTCGGCAATGAGACCGTCGACTGCCGTCAACGCGGATTGGACCGCGACGTGATGTTGCAATCGGAGAACCTCACGAGTCACCGCCGCGGTGACGTTCGGGTTACCGTCCCGGTCACCGCCTATCCAGGAACCGAACGTCAGGGGACGGGCGTCGGCATCCAACTCCGCGCCGTGGCGATGGAGCTCGTCGGCAAGCTCGGTGGTCAGCTCAGGCAGCGTCTCATCGACGAGTTTCTGGAGGTAGTAGACAGCGTTTCTGGCCTCATCGACGGGAGTGGGGCGATGTTGGCGCAGCTCGTCCGTCTGCCAGATCAGGTCGATGATCTCGGCCAGCGCGCGGTCCTGCCGGACGCGGCTGTCGGTGTCCGGGTCGGTCGGCACCGCGAGCACGTCGGCAAGGCGCTGCAGCTTGCTGAGGATGGACCGCCGACTTGCCTCAGTCGGGTGCGCGGTGAAAACCGGCCGTACCGCAAGCTCCCGCACGGCCTTGGCCAGGCCTTCCGGTCCGGCCTGCGCGGCCACCGCGGCAACCGAAGTGGCCAGCCAGCCTTCATCGGCCGGCCGCTCGCGCAGACTGCGCACCCGGTGGACCTGTTCGGCGATGTTGGCCAGGTGAAAGTATGCCGAAAATGCTCGGACGAGTGCTGCCGCCGTCTCGGTCGGGACGCCTGCCAGCAGCGCCCGCGCCTCGTCTCCGGCGGCGTTTCTGGTCGCTTCGTCGTCGGCTTCTTTGCGCTGCTTCGTCAACGCGCGTACCCGTTCGACAAGATCCAGTAGATCCTGCCCATGCTGGCGGACCAGACTCCCGCCGAGTAGCTCGCCGACCCGACGGACATCTCGACGCAATGGGCTGTCGTCCTCGGCGAGCGTCGGCTCGATGAACGGCGCGTGTTCAGATGCAGTCGTGGTCACCCCATAATCTTCGCGCACGTCCGCTGAGTGAGATGGCGACCGTCGCTACTGCGCGGTACGCCCGTGGCCGGAACGCCGAAAACGGCGGTTTCATCACTCTCCGAAAGCGTCCCACTACGCTCTGCCGAATAATCTGCGCGCAAGAGAAAATACTTACGCCACAAGGGATTTTGTGCTTCCCAAACTCGGGCTTTACCCGGTATAAACATTGTGGTCTGAGCGTCGGCACGGGGGACGACGCTCTGCCGATCAGGGTCTCGAGGCGTGCATCATCGCCGAGCACCAGGCATCAGATCGGCCAGGACACGTCGCACGGGGGATTGCCGCTGACGCGTTGTCAAGCGGCTTTGACGGGGGATTCATGTTCACGGATGGCCTTGAGGCCGCCGGCGGTAATGCGCGTGATGTTTCGACACAGCTGTCGACCAGTGCGCCGTCTGCGGCTCCCAACCAGGTACGCAATCGAACCTATGTCGTCGCCGGGAGCCGGATACGGTTCAGTCCGTCCACGCCGCGCTCGGACCCGCCGTCGGTCAACCAGCGTCATCCGGAGCCGTCCCAGAACGTCGCCGAGACCGTCGCCCTGCAGGCATTGGCAGATAGGCAGGTAGGCAGGGTCCGGTGGGCTCGCCGATATCAGGGCGGCCTCGTTGTGATCGATCTGCTCGCCGCCATGATTGCTGTGCTGGTCGGCTACCTCGCCCGCTTCGGCAGCTCTACGGGCGGCCACTTCGATAACGTCGTCGTCCTGGTCCTGCCGTTGGCGTGGGTCGGTCTGATCTGTATCAACCGGGCCTACGAGGCACGCTTCGTCGGAGTTGGGTCGGCGGAGTTCCAGCGAATCTTCCAAGCGTTCCTACATCTAACGGCATTGGTGGCGTTCACATCCTTTGTGACTGACGCCGACCTGGCTCGCGGATTCGTCCTGGTGGCGTTGCCGTTGGCGCTGACGCTAAACCTGTTGGGCCGGTTCGCGGCTCGCAAGTGGCTGCACCGGCAGCGTGCGCTGGGTCGGGCCATGACCGGGGTCCTGCTGGTCGGAGACGCAGACGCGATCGTCGACTTTGCGGCCATGCTGCGCCGCGATCGCTACGCGGGGATGAGCGTCGTCGGAGCCTGCGTGGCGCAGGAGATGGTCATCGATCCGCACACCGTCAGGGTGCTCTCGGATGCGAACGTTCCGATCCTGGGCGACATCGACTCGGTACGGGCGACTGTTACCGGGCACGCCGCGGACACTGTCGCCGTCGTTTCCTCAGGAGCGGTCGGGCCGGAGAAGCTGCGCTGGATCTCCTGGCAGTTGGAGGGCAGCTCCGCCGAACTGGTGGTCTCGCCCGGTCTCACCGAGGTTGCCGGCCCACGGCTGCACGTCCGTCCGATGGCTGGGCTGCCGCTGCTGCACGTAGACCAGCCCGAGTTCTCTGGCTTCCGTCGGGTGCTCAAGGGTGGTTTCGACCGAGCGGTCGCCGGCTTGGCCCTGATTCTGCTGTCCCCGCTTATCGCAGCCTTGGCGCTGGCGGTTCGGCTGACCAGTTCCGGTCCCGCGTTCTTCCGTCAGGAGCGGGTCGGCCGAAACGGCGACACCTTTACGATGCTGAAGTTCCGCTCGATGTATGCCGATGCCGAAGACCGGTTAGCCAGCTTGGCTACCTCGAACGAGCACCGTGACGGCGTCCTGTTCAAAATGAAGGACGACCCCCGGATCACCAGCATCGGCAAGCTGCTTCGCAAGTTCTCCCTGGACGAGCTGCCTCAGCTGGTCAACGTAGTCACGGGTGCGATGTCGCTGGTCGGCCCGCGGCCGCCGCTGCCTCGCGAGGTTGCCCGCTACGAGGATCACGTCCACCGACGGTTGCTGGTCAAGCCTGGGCTTACCGGCCTGTGGCAGATCAGCGGCCGCAGCAACCTGGCGTGGGACGAGTCAGTGCGGTTAGACCTGCGCTACGTCGAGAACTGGTCGATCGTCGGCGACCTGCAGATCCTCTGGAAGACGTTCTTCACGGTCGTCCGTGGGACCGGAGCGTACTAGGTGACTTCGGCGCGACCGATGAAATCGAGCTGGCGGCCTGCGACCGCCGGCTCGGCCATGACCGCGTCAGCTCATGGACCGATCGCGTCACTGATCGTGATGGCCCGATCACTCAGTGATCATAATCGAGTTTCACACTACGGGATAAGGGAAAGCTGGATCGGGTCACCTGCCCCTGAGAGTTGGACTCATGTTCAATCCGCGTTAGTATCGTCCATGCCCCGCGATCAGCGGGGGCGCAACACCAGCAAGACCAACGGGGGAACATAGTCATGGCTGTCGGTATGCCTAATCGTGGCTCCAACGCATTGCTTGTGCGCCGGCGTCGACTATTCATCGCCATGCTGGCGGTGGCAACCCTCGTTCTCGCGTTCTTTGCGGTCGTAGCCGTCCCCAAGGCTGCCGCGGCCACCGGATCTTCCTGCGGCGCGACCATCAACCCGATCGTCTGCGAGAACTCGAAGCCGGGTAACCCGGAATCCGAGTGGCAGATCGACGACGCGGGCGACCCGGCCGTTCAGGGCTTCACGACAGACACCAGTGTGAACGTTGGCGGGACGATCTCGTTCAAGATCAAGGCGACCACCGCATACAAGATCGACATCTACCGCCTCGGTTACTACCAGGGTGATGGCGCGCGCAAGCAGAACACCTCAAGCATCGTTGTGAACTCTCCCTCCAGTCAGCCGACTTGTCTCAGTGATGCGTCAACGCAGAACTTCGATTGTGGCAACTGGTCGGTGTCGGCCTCGTGGAACGTTCCCAGTACGTCGGTTTCGGGTATCTACATCGCCGTGATGACACGGCAGGACACTGGTGCGCAGAGCCATATCCCATTCGTGGTCCGCGATGACTCCAGCCACTCGGACGTCATCTACCAGGCCTCGGACACAACGTGGGAGGCCTACAACCTCTACGGCGGTTCGGACTTCTACCAGGGCAACCAGCAGCTGACCCAGACCCAGGCCCGCGCTTTCAAGATCAGCTTCAACCGCCCGTACATCACGCGTGGCACGGCCGATGGTCGTGACTTCGTGTTCAGTAACGAGTACCCGCTGATCCGGTTCATGGAGAAGAACGGTTACGACATCAGCTATCAGTCCGGTGTCGACACAGACCGCTACGGCCCACTGCTGAAGAACCACAAGGTCTTCGTATCTGTCGGACACGACGAGTACTGGTCACTGCCGCAGCGGCAGAACGTCGAGGCGGCCCGTGATGCCGGCGTCAACCTCATGTTCCTTTCCGGGAACGAGGTCTACTGGCACGTCCGATACGAGCCGAGCATCGATGGGACGAGTACAAACTATCGAACGATCGTCGACTACAAG
>DASXHV010000047.1:0-4099 GCA_036488285.1 Jatrophihabitans sp.
CACCCGTACGAATCCCGGTCGCTCATTGCAGATTGGCTCGGCCACCAACTGAGCGACGGTCGCTGAGCCAGCGCAGCTGGGACTACGCATTCGAGCCATCGACCACAGGAGCCTCATGTCCGATGCAGATATCGACGCAGCGATAGCCCACTGGGCGCCCAGATTCACCACTCAAGGCGTCGACTCGAACGATTTCAAACGAGTCACCTCCTCGCTCGATCGATGGCCGGACTGGCTCGACGCATGGTGCGCCAACGGCGACGTGCACGCTGCCCTCGCGGCTGAGGCCGAGGCTGGCGGCCACCGGCTGACCGCCGGCCAAGCGTGGCTGCGCGCTGCTCTCAGCTATCACTTCGCCAAATTCGTGTGGGTCCTGGACATGCAGCGGCACCGCTACGCGACGGGCAAGTCGGTCACCGCACTGCGCCGTGCACATGAGTACCTGGACCCATCCGCCGAACGTATCGAGATCCCGTTCGAAGGCACGGTCATGGTCGGCAATCTCCGTCGTCCGGTGGATGCTCGGCGACCCGGCGTCGTCTTGCTGCTGCCCGGGCTCGATTCGACCAAGGAGGAGTTCTACAACTGGGAGAACGTCTTTCTGCAGCGCGGCATGGCTACCTTGTCCCTGGACGGGCCGGGGCAAGGCGAGACGGGCTATGAGCTGCCGCTACGTCCGGACTACGAGGTTGCCTCCTCTGCGGCCATCGATGCGTTGTCCGAGCGCGACGATCTCGATCTCGGGCGGCTGGGCGTCGCGGGCGTGAGCATGGGCGGCTATTACGCCGCCCGGGCCGCAGCCTTCGACCATCGGATCCGGGCCGCGGTGACGGTCGGCGGACCGTATGAATCCGGTAGCAGGTTCGACTCTCGCCCAGAGATAAGCCGAGCGGCCTTCATCAGTTACTCGCACGCGTCCAGCCCGGAACACGCCCGCGAGATCGCGAATCAGATGACGCTGGAGGGTGTACTCGGCAACCTCGTGCAACCCTTGCTCGTCATCTTCGGAAAGCTGGATCGCCTGGTGCCCTACCAGCAGGCAGAGCGAGTCGCGAACGAAGCACCGCAGGCACGCCTTGTCATGTACGAGAAGGGCAACCATGTCTGCAACAACTTCCCGTACCTCTACCAGCCACTGGCCGGCGACTGGATGTCGCAGCAACTGGCCGCAGCAACGACCTGACCCAGGTGCCCTGCCGGCAACCAGCCGCTCAAGCCTGCCACGACAGGCCCAGGTCGTTGGCCGATGAGCCTGTGACAATCGTGGCATCGTCGAAACCATTGTTCGCGGCACGCAGGTCCACGACCGTCTGAAGCGAGCCGTCGATGGAACCGTCTGTCAGTAGGCCCTCGTGCGGATCGATCAGGATCTGACGGGCCTTCTCGGCGACGTCCGTCGAACAGCTGAGCATCGTCGCAAGCATCTCTCGCACGTTAGGAGCCTGAGCATCATCGAGGACAAGTTCGGTGGCGAGCGTCCAGGCATCCAGGAGTCGCGCGACGAGGTTTCGGTGTTCGGTCGACCACGTCCGGCGTGCTACCAGGACGCTGCCGAGATAGGGACCGATCGCCTCTGATACCCGCAGCAACCGATCGCAGCCGACCTGTTCGGCAACCACGTCGTTGCCGGCGTTGAGCATGGTGGCTGAACATCGGCCGGCCAGAAGCGCCTCACGACGCGCTGGTGTCGTACCCTGCTCGACGACCCGGTAGTCGCGTCCTGCAGTCATGCCCAGCTGGTGCATCAAGGCATACAACGTATAGGCAAACCCGGTTGCCGCCGCATCGACGCCGAGGTCGCGGCCGCGGAGCTGCTCTGCATCCTTGATGGCGGGACCAGCCATCAAGGACAGCCCCAGCCCTCGATCGGCGCCCCTCAGGATCTGGACATCCAGCTTTCGTCCCAGCGCATTCGACTTGTTGAGCCGGTAAGCCAACACGTTGTCCGGACTGGTCAGCAGCACATCCAACCCACCCGCGTCGAGATCCTGAAAGGCGTGCACGGAGCTCTGCACCCGATGTTCCACGAGCTGCACGCCCGCGTCATCGAACAGCCCGTGTTCACGACCGAGACGACTTACCGCAGACGAGCTGAAAACACCGAGGCGGACGATCATATGGACGCTTCCTTCTCCGAATTAGCGGTCCTTGACAGGGGAAACGAGCGGAGCGAGTATATGATACAAACGTTTGCGGCCCCTCGTCCTCGAGGGCGGGAACGTCCTCCACAAACCTGGGTAGGGTCACTTTCGTGAGCGATGCGCAACCTGATGGCGCAAGTGCCGCGACAGGTGCGCCGCAGGATTTCACCCTGTTGGTGAACGGCCTCGAGCATCGCATCCACTGCGATCCAGACGCGCCGCTGCTCTACATTCTGCGTAACGATCTTGGCCTGGTCGGTACTCGGTTCGGGTGCGGACTGGGTCTGTGCGGTGCCTGCAACGTATTGCTCGACGGCCATCCCGTACACGCCTGCGACACGCCGATCTGGGCCGTCCAGGACAAGTCGGTGACGACAGTCGAAGCACTCGGCACGCCAGAAGGTCCAGGCGAGTTACAGCAATCGTTCATCGAACACCAAGCCGCTCAATGCGGTTTCTGCCTGTCCGGAATATTGATGTCCGCGACCGCGCTGCTGCGAGACCGCCCGGATGCCGACGAGGTGGCCGTCCGTTCTGCCCTGGATGCAAACCTTTGCCGGTGCGGCAGCCACAACCGGATTGTGCGTGCCGTGTTGGCCGCCCGGCCAGTGGCTCGTGCGGATACGCTGGGCGGGACAGCAACCGCGTGACGAACCCGTCGCCAGCCGAGCTACCGGCCAGCTTGGCAATGAATCGCGCGCTTTCCAAATGGATCGTCTTCGAGCCGGACGGACACGTTTTGGCCCGCACCGGAAAGGTGGAACTAGGCCAGGGGATCCTGACCGCCTTGGCACAGATCGTCAGCGATGAGCTGGACGTCCTGCCCTCGCGGGTCCGCGTCGCCGCAGCCAGCACCGAGCGCGGACCGGACGAGGGTTACACCTCCGGCAGCCTGTCGATCCAGCAGTCCGGTGCTGCACTGAGGCAGGTATGCGCCGAGGTTCAAGCTCTGTGCCGTGCGGCGGCCGCCAGTGTCCTCGACGTCGATGAATCCGAGCTGTCGGTGACCGACGGGCTGTTCTGCGCAGCGGGTTCGGGCGTCAGCTATTGGCAGCTGCCGACTGCTGAATTACTGGACCGAGATGCCGACGGTGCGGCACAGCCCAAGGAACGCGACCACCATGAGCGCATCGGGCAGCACTTCCCACGTATCGATCTGGAAGCCAAGCTCACCGGACGGCCCAGCTACATCGGCGATCTGCAGGTGCCCGGCCAACTGCATGCGCGGGTGGTTCGTCCACCGTCTCGCGGCGCAACGCTCGTCTCGGCTCCGACCACCCGTATCGAGTCAATCCCAGGAGTCCGGCACGTCGTGATCGAGGCAGACTTTCTGGCGGTGCTGGCGGACCGCGAGGAGGTGGCCTTGAAGGCCGCGCAGCTGCTCGCGACTGACAGTCGCTGGCAGGAACGTGAGACGTTGCCGGACAGTTCTGCCCTCGAGCGGTTCCTCGCTGACTCCCCCGTTGAGACCCGACAGCTGTACGAACGGCGGGACGAGGACGCCGAGCCTGTTGTCGCCCACACCCTAACCGCGACCTTCACTCGTCCTTACCTCGCGCACGCATCCATCGGCACATCTACCGCGATTGCGCTGTGGCAGAACGAGACGCTTCGGATCTGGACGCACTCCCAAGGCATCTATCAGCTTCGATCAGCGATCGCGGCTGCGCTGAACCTGCCCACCGAGGCCGTCATCGTGCAGCATCGAGAGCACGCCGGATGTTATGGCCACAACGGCGCCGATGACGCTGCCTACGAAGCGGCATTGCTAGCGATGGGAGTCCCGGACCAACCTGTACGAGTCGTGTGGTCCCGTCAGGACGAACTGGCATGGTCGCCGCTCGGGCCCGCAATGCGGATAGAGCTACAGGCAGAGCTGGACGCGGGCGGCAATGTCGGCAACTGGCGCCACGAAGTCTGGTCCAACGGACACACGTCTCGTCCCGGTTCGCTGGGAT
>DASXHV010000181.1:0-6365 GCA_036488285.1 Jatrophihabitans sp.
GGGGTCGCCTGCGCGGCGATCGAGGCCAGGATCTCGGCCTTGGGTGCAACGAGGTATTCGTTGACCTCGTCACTCTCGGCGACGTAGACCTTCGCGGCACCGTATTCGGCGAGCTGGTCCTTCAACGCGGCTGCGGTACCGGGTGCGTCGATGACGACCGCGGACGGCTCACCCAGCGAACGGGCGGCGGTGAGCAACTCGAGGGCGGACTTCTTCAGAGTTCCGTTCGCCGAATCGACGAGGACGAGAACTTCAGCCATGACTGTCTCTCCTTCTTGAAGTCAGTTATCGAAGCCAGGTCTGGTCAGTCGATCGCGGGTCAGATGAGTTTCTTGCCGGCCAGGTAGTCGGCAATCGCGGCGCCGCCGTTGCCGTCATCCTTGACGACGGTGCCGGCCGCACGCGGCGGGGCAACCTCGAAGGACTCGACACTGGTGGTGGCGTTGGCCAACCCGACCTCGTCGGCTGCGATGCCGAGATCGGCGAGACTGAGCTGCTGCACCGGCTTGGACTTCGCGGCCATGATGCCCTTGAAGGACGGGTATCGCGGCTCGTTGATCTTCTCCACGACGCTCACCACGGCCGGCGTCGCAGCCTGCACCACGTCGTAGCCGGTGTCGGTGGCGCGTTCGATGGTGATGGTCGTGCCGTCCATCGTCAGCTTGCGGGCACCGGACAGCTGCGGCAGGCCGAGGGCCTCGGCGACCAGGGCGGGCACCACCGACAACCTCGTGTCAGTAGCTTCTGAGCCTGCGACCACGACATCGAATTCAAGCGTGCGCAGCGCCTTGGCCAGCACCTTCGCGGTCTGGATCGCGCAGGAGCCGTGCAACGCGTCATCGGTGATCTGGACGCCCTTGTCGACCCCCATCGACAACGCCTTGCGGATCGATTCGGTAGACCGTTCGGGACCCATGGTCAGGACCGTCACCTCGCCGCCATGCGCCTCCTTCAGCAGCAGGCCCTCCTCGATCGCGAACTCGTCGATCTCGTTGATGACAGCGTCCGACGCCTCGCGATCCAGGGTGTTGTCAGAGGGATTGAGCGAGCGCTCGGCGGCCGTATCGGGCACCTGCTTCATCAGGACAACGATGTTCATGCTTGCCGGTCCTCACTGTGTCGATTAACTGTGTCGATGACGGACTGTATTGATTACGGACTGTGCCGGTACGGCAACAACGTTTTTGCACGCGGCTGGATGCGCCGCGCGAGGTGCTGCAGTATCGCCGATGTTACCGATGAGTAAACGATGTTACCCGTCGGTAGTGAAGTGGTCGCGGGAGTCGTAGGGTGTTTCGAGTCACCGAGCATCCCGAGCCTAATCGCGATGCCAGTTCACCGAAGAACCCCATCGCATTCGGACTCTATAGAGCACCGAGCACAGCCGCCACGGGTTGTGAGAGGAGTCGCGCCAATGCCCGAATCCGCAGCCGGCCGTCGATCGCGTGCCGTCATCGACCCGGTCGTCTGGTCTCCGCCGCCAGCACCACCGCGCGCACGATTGCGAGCCAGCACACCGCCTGCGCAGCTCAGTGTCTTTCCCATCCCGGGGGTGGGCGGCGAGGACGTTTCCGTTGACGCCGATGGCACGGTCCTGACCGGCGTTTCCGACGGTCGGATCCTGCGAATCAGTGCGGACGGCGAGAGCATCACGACCGTCGCCGACACTTCCGGACGCCCGTTGGGACTGGCACGAGATCCGGACGGCAGGCTGATCGTGTGCGACGCCGAACGCGGGTTGTTGCGGGTGGACCTCGACGATGGCATCGGCCCGGACGCGGTCGAGGTGTTGCTCGACCATGTTGCCGGGGAGCCGATCCGGTTCTGCAGCAACGCGGTCGCAGCCGCGGACGGCACCATCTACCTGACCGAGTCAACCAGACGGTTCTCGCTGGGTGATTACAAAGCCGACCTGCTGGAACATCGTGGCACCGGCCGACTGATTCGACTGGACACCGACGGCAGCGTCACGGTCCTGATGGACGACCTGCATTTCGCCAATGGTGTTGCGCTGGCTGCAGACGAGTCGTTCCTGCTGGTCGCCCAGACCGGCGCGTACTCGGTGGAGCGGCTCTGGCTGACCGGCGAGCGGTCGGGCCGGCGCGAACCGTTCGTGGCGAACCTGCCCGCTTTCCCGGACAACCTGGCGCTGGGCACTGACGGTCTGTTCTGGCTCGCGTTGCCGTCCACCCGCAACGCGACATTGGACTTCCTTTCCAGCAAGCCGCCGGTGCTCCGCAAGATTGCGTGGGCGTTGCCTGCGGTGCTGCAGCCGCGCGAAGCCAAGACCGTCTTCGTGCAGGCCTTCGACAACTCAGGCACCCTGGTTCACGATCTGCAGACCTCTCATCCGGACTTCCACTTCTGCACCGGCGTGGCAGAACGTGATGGAGTTCTCTGGTTGGGCAGTCTCCTCTGCTCGACGATCGCGCGGATCGCGTTGTGACTGAATTCGTTGTGACTGAAGCAGTCGTGACGCCATTGCCGATCACCGGTGAACGAACTGTGCCCGGGTTGCCGCGTGAGAACTACTGGTTCAGACGCCACGAGGCTGCCTATCGTGTGCTGCTCGAGGAGATTTACGGCGACATCGTGCTCGAGATCGGAGCCGGCGAGGGGTACGGCGCCGCGCTGCTGTCTGCTCGTGCCCAGCGTCTGATCGCCCTGGACTATGACCGCGCAACCATCGCGCATCTGGCCCGTCGGTATGTCGGCGCTCGCCTTACACCGGTGCAGGCCAACCTCGCGTCGCTGCCGATCACAGACCGGTCAGTCGATGTGATTGTCTGCCTGCAGGTGATCGAACACGTTTGGGATCATCCGCAGTTCGTCCTCGAGTGCCGCCGGGTACTTCGACCCGGCGGCAGGGTAGTGATCAGCACGCCAAATCGCCTGAGCTTCTCCCCCGACTCCGACGGCACGCAGCACCCACAGAATCCGTTCCACAGCCACGAGTTCATCGCTGCGGAGCTCAGCGATCTTCTCCGATCCTGCGATCTGTCGATCGACTCGGTTCGCGGCCTCGATGCCGGGCCCGCGCTCGTCGAACTCGATTCCCGGTATGCCGCGGCAGGCTACCGGTCGTTCGTGGATGCTCAGCTCAGTTGCCCGCCGACCGAGTGGGGCGCTGAGCTCGCCGATGACGTTTCGTCAGTGTCGGTAACCGATTTCACGATCAGCGATCCGGTTACCGACGAGTGCCTGGATCTTGTGGTGTCTGCACGGCGGCCGGTGTGAGCGACCCTTTGGCCACTGGCCGCCGTCGGACCGAGCCGCTCGGCACGTTCTGCCTGGTCCTGCACACCCACCTGCCGTGGGTGGCACATCACGGCAGCTGGCCGGTCGGCGAGGAGTGGCTGCACCAAGCGTGCACCGGTTCCTGGCGACGCGTGATCGCAGTGCTGGAATCCCTTGCCGCACATGGTTATTCCGAGGTCGCGACACTGGGCGTGACGCCGATTTTGGCGGCGATGTTGGACGATCCGTACTGCCTGTCCGAGCTCCATTCCTGGACCGGTCGGTGGCAACTGCGCGCTGAGGAGCTGGCAAGCCGTGGCGAGTTCGCCGAGCTTGCCGCGCACGAACGGTCGGCTGCGACTGCCTGCCTGGCCGACCTGGAATCACGCTGGCTGACCGGAGGCCTGTCCTCGGTGTTGCGGCCCTTGCTGGACGCCGGAATCGTCGAGCTGCTGGGAGGGCCGGCCACGCACCCGTTCCAGCCGCTGTTGACCGACCGGCTCGCCACCGCGCAGCTGAGCACCGGACTTGCCGATGCAACATGGCGATTTGGCCGCCGGCCGGCAGGCATTTGGGCACCGGAATGTGGTTACGCACCAGGCATGGAACATCTGTACAGCAGTCAAGCTGTCTCACATTTCCTGGTGGACGGCCCCGCCGTGCGCGATCGGACGGGGCTCGGGTACTTGGTCGGCGAGTCCGAGATCGTCTGCTTTGCGCGCGACCTGCCGCTCTCGTACCGAATCTGGTCCTCCGGCAGTGGTTACCCGAGCGGATCTGCCTATCGTGACTTCCACACCTTCGACCACAGGTCAGGTTTTCGGCCGGCCCGAGTGACCGGCCTGCAGGTGCCCTCGGATGCCAAGGGCGGTTGGCGCCCGGACGCGGCTTACGCCAGCGCCCAGCGGGACGCCCATGACTTCGTCTCGGCGGTCGTCGCTCGGCTTCATTGCGTTCGAAGCGAACTCGGCCGGCCAGGCCTGGTGGTCGCCGCGTTCGACACCGAGCTGTTCGGGCACTGGTGGTACGAGGGCCCCGAGTTCCTCTCCGCCGTGCTGCGACTGTTGCCGCAGGCCGGCGTCCGGCTTTCTACCCTCACCGGTGCACGTGATGCGGGCCTGGTCGGCGGACCGATCGAGTTGCCGGCCACGTCCTGGGGCGCTGGAAAGGACTGGCGGGTCTGGGACAACGAGAGCGTCCGGGATCTGGTCGATGACGCGGCGCATGCCCAGAAGCGACTTTTCTCTTTGCTGGACGGCCTGTTCGGAGATGACGTGACAAAGGCACGTGACCCGGTTGCCGATCAACTGGCACGTGAGGCTCTGCTGCTGACCTCCAGCGACTGGGCGTTCATGGTGACCCGGGATTCAGCCGCGCGGTATGCCCACGATCGCGCACGGGCCCACGCCGAGGCGTTTCATCGGCTGGCGGACCTGATCGAATCGGGACAGCGGGATCGTGCGATCGGGTTGGCTGCCGATTTGCGGCAGGTGGACGGACCGTTCGGTCATCTCGATGCGCGGACCTACTGAGAGCGTCCCGGCCCGGCCGGGCGGCGGCCCACCAGCGGCCGAGCTGGCCGGCGATCAGACGTGATCGGCGATACCGAGCGTCGGCGGCAGACCCTCGTCGCGCACCAACGTCGGGGTTTCGCGGTTCAGCACCTCGCCCCGGAAGAATGCCGGCGCGACTACATTCCACGCGATCATCAGGATGATGCCGAGCAGGAAGGTGCCGATTCCGATGACGAAGACACCGCCGATCGTCCAGCCCGGGGCGAAGGGCAGGGTCCACCCGGTGTAGCTGGTGCTCGCGTCGCTGGGCGCAGCCCAGTCGTCGTGCAGGCTCCATGCCAACGCGAAGTACATGATGACGCCACCTAGCGTCGGAATGATGCCGCGCATCCAGAGATCCCGCGCGCTGGTGTGCAGCGTCTTGCGGTAGTACCACGCACACGAGAAACCGGTGAGGCCATAGTAGAAAGCGATCATCATGCCCAGCGCAGACACAGCGTCGGCGATCACGTTGTTGCCGCTGCCCATGTAGTTCATGGCTGCGTAGATGATGATCGAGACGGCACCGAACGTGATCGTGGACACGGTGGGCGTGAGGTGGCGGCGATGAATCCTCGCGAACACCCGCGGCAGTGCACGGTAGACCGCCATCGACAAGGTGGTCCGGGCCGTCGGCAGGATCGTGGTCTGTGTCGAGGCTGCAGCCGAGGTCAGGACCATCAGGATCAGCAGATGCGACAGGAACGTCCCGTACCAGGCGGTGCCGAACACCGACGTTCCGAGCACCGAGAGAACGTCACCGGAGTTGTCTGAGTTGCCCAGGCCGATGCCGCTCGAACCCACTCCCGCAAAGGACTGCGCCGACAGCGTGACCAGGGTGTACGTGACAACCAGGAACACCGTCGAGATGACCGCGGCCCGACCTGGCGTGCGATGTGGATCGGCTGTCTCCTCGTTCACAGACACGGCGCTGTCCCAGCCCCAGTAGATGAACAGCATCAACAACAGGCCGCGGAAGAACACCGAGAATGAGCCGATGTGGAACGGGTTGAACCACGACCAGGAAACGGTGATCGAACCGACACTGCCGTGACCGGTTCCGACCTTTAGCAGTGCCACGATCGAGAACACCAGCAGCATGAGCAACTCGACGCCTAGCAGTGCTTCCTGCAACCGCGCAGACAATTCGATTCCGCGGTAGCAGATGTAGGTCATCAGAACGATCCAGAGCACGCCGACCAGCAGCACCCACCCGCTGGACGGATCGCTGCCGATGCCATGGGCGTTGAACAACAAGAACAGGTACTGGCCTGCGACCTGTGCCAGGCTTGCCATCACGAGCAGGTCAGCAGCGATGATCCCCCAGCCGCCGAGCCAGCCGGTGCGAGGCCCGAACGCGCGGGTTGCCCAGGTGAAGGTGGTGCCGCAATCCGGGTCGGCCTTGTTCAGTTCCTGGTAGCCGATGGCGGTGAACAGCATCGGCACGAACGCCAAGATCACGATGACGGGCGACTGCAGTCCGACGCCGGCGACGATGAAGCCGAGCGTCGCGGCGAGGCTGTAGGCGGGAGCGACTGATGCAACCGCGATGACTGTGCTGGCGACGAGGCCGAG
>DASXHV010000212.1:0-4815 GCA_036488285.1 Jatrophihabitans sp.
GCTGGCCGCCCAGCTGTGTCCGCCGGAACGGATACCGACCTGGTAGCCCTGCGCCCGCGCGTAGCGGATCGCCGCGACCACGTCATCGGCGTCGCATGCCTGCACGATCACGTCGGGAAAGCGCTGCGGCAGAATGGCATTCCACACTGTGTCGCGACGCGCTGCCTCGTATCCGTCTACACCGCGGTGGAAGAACCGCTTTGCGGTGAGTAGTGCCATTGCTTCCCCTCAACTTTCGTACAGTGGCCGGCTAATGGCTTGAGCCGCTGGGCCGCCAGATAAGTCGCGACCTGACCGGCCAACGGTGTTGCGGCCAGCCGGATCGCTCGTAACGGGCCATTGGGCGGAATGCCATAACCGATGGCGAACATCCCGTCGCCTAGGTGCGAGGCAAAACCGCCTCGCGGGCTGCCGTGCTCGTCGAGAACGCCAAGGTGCCCGACCAAACCGTCGAGATCGGTGCTGAAGCCGGTGGCGGCGACGATCACCTCGGGGGTGACGCCGGTGCCGTCAGTGAGGATCACGCGGTCGGAATCGACCGCCGCGACCGCGGCTACCACCTCGACGCGGCCGCCCCGTACCGCGTCGACAAGCTCATCGGCCAGGGTGGGAATGCGGCCTCGCTGTTCCACCGTCGCCTTCAGTCCGAGCGGCGGTCGGTGAAAGCCGTAAACCGACAGGTCGCCGAACAGCAGACGGTTCAGCCGCGCGGTAGGCGGATCGATGATGTGCGCAGGAACCCGGGCGAACAGCTCCAGGAAGAGGTCCGACGGAATCGGTCCGATGGCACGTCGCACCAGGTGTGGTGGTGTGCGTACCGACAGCCACACCTTGCGAGCGCCACAGTTAGCCAGCTGGACCGCGATGTCGGCGGCGGAATTGCCCGCGCCGACAACAAGCACGTCGCGGCCGCAGAAGGGCCACGCGTTGGAAAAGTCCCCAGAATGCACGAGCTCGCCGCTGAAATGATCGAGGCCGGGCCAAGGGGGGACGATTGGCGTGCGGTATCTGCCGGTGGCCAGCACGATGGCAGGTGTCCGGATTTCCCCCGACGAGGTGTCGACCAGCCAGCCGCCTGGTGCGCGGTTGATGTGATTGACCTCGCATTGCAGCTGCAGCCTGATGTTCTGCAGCCGCACGTAGCGGTCGAAGTAGCGGACCATGTCTTCCTTGGTTGGCCAACGGCCGGCCGTCAGAGGAATCCGCTGTCCCGGAAGGTGCGACAAGAAACCGTTCGTATTGAGGCGGAAGTTGTCATAGCGAGTGCGCCACGAAACCGCCGGCGCTGCAGCCTTTTCGACGACTAGCGCGGAAATCCCGTGCTGGTGCTCGAGCTCGCGTGCGACAGCGAGACCGGAGGGTCCGGCTCCGATGATGACGACGTCGGGTCTGCTTTGGCGTTTATTGAACACAGGCGGAATGACTCCCTATCCGTGGGTCTCGCCATTAACACGGTCAGCAGGAGTGTGTGGTTCATTACGACGGCAGTTTCGAACTGCGTGAACCCAATCCGCTCGTGAGTCGTGTACCTGGTATGCCGAGACAACACCGAGTGGTCGACCACATCGTCGAGCACCTCGCGGGAATGGGAATCGACTACATATTCGGCGTCGACGGCGCCAACATCGAGGATCTTTACGACGCTGCACATTTCCATTCGGACATTACCGCGGTGTTGGCCAAGCACGAGTTCTCCGCCGCCACGATGGCCGATGGGTACAGTCGCGCCGGCGCCGGTTTGGGTGTGATGGCGGCGACCTCTGGCGGGGGCGCGCTGAACCTCGTTGCCGGCCTTGGGGAATCGTTTGCCAGCCGGGTGCCGGTGTTGGCGTTGGTCGGCCAGCCGGCCACCACGATGGATGGTCAGGGCAGCTTTCAGGACACCAGTGGTCGCAACGGTTCGCTGAATGCCGAGGCATTGTTCTCCGCGGTATCGGTGTTCTGCCGGCGCATCATGACGCCCGCCGACATCGTTACTGCGTTGCCAGCCGCTATCGCCGCGGCACGAACGGGCGGACCCGCAGTATTGTTGTTGCCCAAGGATATTCAGCAGTCGATGGTGGGTGTCAACGGCCACGATCGACGCAACGGGTGTGATGTCGTGCTGCCGCCGTCGCTCATCGGTGCTCCGCATCCGATTGTGCGCGCTCTGCACCGCACCAACGGGCCCGTCACGATCATCGCCGGCGAGCAGGTGGCTCGCGATGACGCCCGAGGAGAACTCGAGGAGTTGCGGGCTCTGCTGCGCGCGCAGGTGGCGGCTGTGCCAGATGGCAAGGATGTGGCCGGAACCCCAGGTTTTGGCTCGTCGTCGGCGCTGGGCGTGACCGGTGTGATGGGTCACCCCGGTGTGGCGGAGGCGGTGGCCGGCAGCTCTTTGTGCCTGGTCGTCGGAACCCGGCTGTCCGTGACCGCCCGCACCGGGCTCGACGACGCGCTCGCGGCCGTGCAGACAGTCTCGATCGGATCCGCGCCGCCGTACCTCGCGTGCACGCACGTGCACACCGACGACCTGCGCGCGTCGTTGCGGATGATCATCGACGCGCTTGCCGGCCGGAAGCGCCTAACCGGGATCCGGGTGCCCGACGTGGTGCCGCGCACGGAGCTCACCCCACCGGCTTTGGACGGTCCGGGCGTGCGCTACCACGACGCCATGATCGCGCTCGACCGCGTGTTACCCGACGGGACGGATATCGTCGTCGACGCCGGCAACACCGGGGCGTCCGCCGTCCATTACCTGCCGGCGCGGCGCGGGGGCCGGTTCGCCGTGGCACTCGGGATGGGTGGCATGGGCTACAGCTTCGGCGCCGGTATCGGAATGGCGTTCGGCCGTGTCAAAAACGGGCACAGCCGGCGCGTCGTGGTGATCGCCGGAGACGGTGCGTTCTTCATGCATGGCATGGAGGTGCATACCGCCGTGCACTACCGGCTTCCGGTGACGTTCGTGTTGTTCAACAACAACGCGCATGCCATGTGCGTGACCCGCGAGCAGCTCTACTACGACGACCTCTACAGCTACAACCGGTTCGCTCCCAGCCGGCTCGGGGCCGGTCTGGCCGCGATGTTCCCCGGACTGACATCAGTCGACGTCGCCGACGCGGACGGATTCGCCACGGCGGTGCGTGCAGCGCTTGACGTCGACGGCCCATCGGTAGTTTGCGTCGAATGCTCTGCCGACGAAATCCCGCCCTTTGCACCATTTCTCGGTGCGCCGACAGCCAAGAAGGCTGTCAATCAACAAATCCCACTAACACAAGAGGACCGCACACATGTCGCTGCCAGCGCTTGACGATATCGCCACCCACACCGGCACCACCGTGCCGATCGACGGCGTGGTTCGCATCGAGACCACGCCACTGGAGCAGACCGCCCCGATGTTCATGGAGAAGATGCGGTCGGCATACCCGCACAACGAGGTGTTCGGGCAGTACTGCACCGTCAACGACTACGTGGACTGCCCGCCTGACGAATTGTTCGAGTATCTGTCGGACACCCGAAGCCTGGAGGAGTGGACTTACACGCTGCGTGGCTTCACCCCAACCGATGAACCGGGCCTCTGGCTGGCCTACGACAAGTTGCTGCCGGAGACCGAGATCTACACCCGCACGGTGGCCAACGCCGGGGCCCGTACCGTCGACTACCACTGCGCCTGGGACCAGGGCAAGCACCTGTGGATGATTTACGTGATGCGCGTCCTCGACGCGCAGGTGGTGTTGAACAAGCCCGGTTCCGTTGTGCTCTGGACCAATTGCCGTCATCCGTTCTACGACCACAACCCTCACCCCGACGCAGGCCCGGCACACCGCACCGGCTGGGTCGGTGACTTTTGGGACCTATTCGGCGCAGGTCATGCGCTGGAGCTGAACAACCTCAAGACGATCGCCGAATACCGCCACCACCACGGCCTTTCGATCACGCCGGAGTGGATGAAATGAACACGCAACCCGACGTCAGCCTCATCGACGTCTCCAGCTATCTGCCCGGTGAGCCGATCGGCGCCGACTACTACGCGCAGTTCGCCGACTCCGACGAATTACGTGACAACGTGATGTTCCGCGCGCCCTCATTCCGTCATCACATCGGGCAGGACGAGACCGCGATCGACATGGTCGAGCGCGCCGCACTTGGACTGATCGACCGGCACGGTCGCGACGTCATCGAAAATGTCGACGTCTTGATCACCCACACCCAGATGCCGGACATGCCGTTCTACGGCGCCGGCGGCGGTATCGCTCACCGGTTGGGCATGCGCCCGTCGTGGGTGCTGGATCTACACAACGGCGGATGCGCAGCGTTCGTGTTGGCGCTCAACGTGGCCCGTCGATTGCTGGCATCGGGTGAGGGTCACACCGCGCTGATCGCGATCGCGCAGAACGCGGCCGGGCAGGTCTTCGACCAGCCCAGGGTGCGCACCAAAGCGCAGTCGGCAATTCCCGGCGATGGCGCCGCGGTCGGGCTGGTCACGCTCTCCGACCAGTCGCCGATCCTCGACGTCGAATGCCGTACCTACGGCCAATACGCCGGCGACATGACTATTACGATGGACCAGCCCCGCAAATGGTGGCAGCCCGGCCCCGGTGAGGCCAGCATCGGCTTCACCGAAACCAAGATTGCCAAGGTGCTGGCGCGCGGGAACCGTCAGGTCCCCGAGGTGGCGTATGCGGTGTGTGACCGAATCGGGCTCAAGCCCAAAGACATTGACCTGCTGGTCACCAACCAGCCCAACCGGGTGTTCCTGCGCAATTGGCGGGAGGCGCTAGAGGTGCCCGAGGAACGCCACCGCGACACCTTTGACGAGTGCGGCAACCTGTTCGG
>DASXHV010000070.1:0-34934 GCA_036488285.1 Jatrophihabitans sp.
CCGGCACGAACCCGCGATCGTGACCGACGGGCCGCGAGACCCGAGGGTGTACGGGCCGTTGCTGGCCGCGTCCGGCCTGATCTCCTATGTGGCTGCGCCGTTGATGCCGACCGGCCGAGTCATCGGGCTACTGCACGCCGATTACGAGGACGCGCGCGTGGTGCCGCTCGACCGCGACATCCTCTGGGCGTTCGCGACCGGGTTCGGGCAGGTTTTCGAGCGTGCGGTACTGCTGACGCGATTGCGCGATCAGCGGGTACAGGTCCGCAACGCCATGCGAAGCGTGGTCTCCGTACTCGACGAACTCGCCGACGCCGAGATCGAACTGGCTGCGCGAGACCACCCCACCGCGCTCGCGGTGTCAGGACCTAGTCGATTGCCCTCGACAATTCAGGCGCAGCAGCTCGAGGGATTGCTCACCAGCCGCGAGCTGGAAGTGCTGGCGTTGATGGCGACCGGAGCGACGAACCGCCGGATCGCCGAGCAACTGGTGATCACCGACGGCACTGTGAAGTCCCACGTCAAGCGCATCCTTCGCAAGCTCCGGGCAGCCAACCGCTCCGAGGCCATCTCGCAGTACCTGCACCTGACGATCGGACGCAGCGCCGAGTGACCGTGCTCTTGTGAGCCGCCACGCAGGTCACTACAGTTGCAACTCGGTCGAATTATCGGACCATAAATGGAGGATGCCATTCACGCCGTCGTATTGCGCGAGTTCGGCCCGGCCTCCGTCCTGCGGGCCGAGCAGGTCGCCGACCCCCGTCCCCGCCCCGGCTGGACGACGATCCGGCTGCGGGCCAGCGCTCTGAACTGGCACGACGTCCTGGTGCGCGAGGGCCGCTACGGCTCGCCGCTGCCACACATCCTCGGGGCCGACGCCGCCGGCATCCGGGAGGACACCGGCGAGGAGGTCATGATCATCCCGTCGCTGGGTTGGGGCAGTGACCAGAGCGCGCCGTCGGCCGACTGGCAGATTCTCGGTGACCGCACCGCTGGCACCTATTCCGAGCTCGTCCGGGTCCCCGTCGAGTGCCTCGCGCCGCGGCCCGCCGGCTGGAGTTGGGCCGAAGCCGCGGCGTTACCGCTGGTCGGGCTGACCGTGTTCCGTGCTTTGTTCACCCGGGGACGCCTGCGCGAGGGCGAGTCGCTGCTGGTCCTCGGTGCCGGCGGCGGCGTCGCGACCATGGCGGTCACACTCGCGGCGGCCGTCGGGGCCAGGGTGTTCGTGACGTCCTCGTCCCAAGCCAAGATCGAACGCGCGTGCGAGCTCGGTGCGACCGACGGTGTGCTGTACACCGATCCGGACTGGCCCACTGCGGCGCGTGGACTGATCGCGGGCGTCCGCGGCTTCGACGTCGTGCTGGATTGCGTAGGCACCTGGTCAGCCGCGATCGAGACCTTGCGCCCCGGGGGTCGCCTGGTGGTGCTCGGCGCGTCCCGGGCCACGCAGGCCACCCTCGAGGTGCGGCCGTACTTCTTCGGCCAGTTCGACCTGCTCGGCACCACGATGGGCAGCCCGGACGACTTCGCAGGGCTGTCGAGGTTGATTGCCACGCACGATGTCGGTCCCCCGCGGGTGGATCGCAGGTTCGCGCTCGAGGACGCCGCCCAGGCCCACGAGTACCTCGAGTCGGGCCGGGCCTTCGGCAAGATCGTTCTCGACATATCCGATGGGAAGGGCTGAACTGTGAGCAAGATCCGTTACGAGCTCGACCGCGAGGGCATCGCGTTCGTCGTGCTGGACGACCCCGACACCCGCAACGCGCTGAGCGACGAGTTGCTCGACGACCTGCTGGCCGCGCTCGCGCAGGCCCAGGTCGACGACTCGGTCCGGGTCGTCGTGCTCACGTCCTCGCATGAGCGCATCTTCTCCAGCGGAGGCAACCTCAAGGCATTCGCCGACGACCAACCGGCAATCACCAAGTACGACGGCCTGAAGCGGTTCCCGGCCCTCTTCGCGCTGCTGGGCAAGCTGGGCAAGCCCGTGATCTGCGCGGCCAACGGGGACGTCCTCGCCGGCGCCTTCGGCATGGCCCTGGCCTGCGATCTGGTGATCGCGAAGGACTCGGTCCGGTTCGGCTGTCCCGAGATCAACGTCGGCGCCTTTCCGTTCATGATCTCGGCGCTCATCTACCGCAACATCGGCCGTATGAAGGCCAACGAACTCATGTTCCTCGGTGACCTGATCTCGGCTGAGCAGGGTCGCGAGCTGGGCTTCGTGAACGCCGTCGTGCCCGCCGCGGAGTTCGACGCCACGGTGCGGGAGTGGGCTCGCCGAA
Organism: Jatrophihabitans sp.; assembly: GCA_036488285.1. Lineage (GTDB taxonomy): Bacteria > Actinomycetota > Actinomycetes > Mycobacteriales > Jatrophihabitantaceae > Jatrophihabitans_A. The sequence goes on from DASXHV010000070.1 coordinate 2,280, forward strand.
TCGCGGCGAAGTCGCCGCTGCTGCTGCGGCTGGGCAAGAACGCGATCGACGCGACCCGCGACCAGCCGCTGGAGCAGGCCCTGGGCGCCTTGCAAGCCCAGCTTGCGCTGGCGTTCACGACCGAGGATCTGGCCGAGGGCGTCGCCGCGTTCCGGGATAAGCGTGCTCCTGAGTGGCGGATGCGGTGAGTCCGCACGACCGGAACCATTGAAACTTCGGTCCAATCATTCTAACGTTGTATATCGCAGACCCCATGCGGGTGGCTGCGCTAGCGCTGGAGGAGTTGGCCGATGAGCTTCGCAACCGTGCACGACCGCTACTCCAGTACGGACATCGAGCACTTCTACGACAGCGGATTGTGGCGCCACGACACGCTGTTCGACATCGTCGAGCAGCAGGCGACCACGCACCCGGACAAGGTCTTCATCACCGACGGCACCACATCGCTGACCTATCGGGAGCTGCGTGACAGCTCGCTGCGCCTAGCCACCGGACTGCGCCGGCTGGGCATCGAAGCGGGTGACCGGGTGTCGGTGCAGATCCCCAGTTGGGCCGAGTTCACCCAGATCGCGGTGGCACTGTCGCGGATCGGCGCCATCACGGTGCCGATCATGCCGATCTACCGGCGCGACGAGGTCGGCTTCATCCTGGAGAACGCAGGAGTGAAGGTGTCGATCACCTGCGACACGTTCAGGGGATTCGACTACCTGGACATGTACCACCACATGCGCGGATCCTGCCCCGAGTTGCAGCACCTGGTGGTGGTGCGGGGCGACCCGGTCGCCGACGCCGTCCCGTTCCGTTCGCTCTTCGCCGACGGGCAACCGGAGCCGGCCGAGCTCGGCCGCGCGAGCCTTCCCGACGAGCCGATGGTGATCGTCTACAGCTCGGGTACCACCGCCCGGCCCAAAGGCTGCCTGCACACCTTCAACACCTTCGGCTGCGGTTCACGGTTGCTGGGGAAGGCCTTCGGCTACTCCGACAACGACGTGCAGTTCAGCCCGTCGCCGATCACCCACACGACCGGCTACGTCACGGGCTTCCTGCTGCCGATGATGCACAGCGCGTCCGTGCACCTGATGGAGGCGTGGGAGCCGCGCGCAGGGCTAGCCGACATCGCGAAGTTCCACACCACGGTGGCAGTCAGCGCGACCACGTTCCTGCAGATGCTCATGGACGTCTACGACCCGGACCAGCACGACCCGAGCAGCATGCGCCTCTGGGTGGCCGCCGGGTCGCCGATCCCGGCCGCGTTCGTCAAGCGCGCAGGCGAGTTGCTGCCCAACCTGACCGTCCTGAGCCTGTACGGGCGCACGGAGAACGTCAGTACGACGACCTGCACGGTCTTCGACGACCCGATCCGATCGATCACCTCCGACGGAAAGGCGTTGCCCGGAAACTCGGTCAAGGTCGTGGACCTCGATGGGTACGAGGTGGCCCACGGCCAGGAGGGCGACATCGCCTACCGCGGCCCGATGCACATGCTCGAGTACATCCACAATCAGCAGGAGACGGACGGCCTCTTCACCCCCGAGGGTTACTCGCGATCGGGAGACCTCGGCACCATGGATGCCGATGGCTACGTGCGCGTCACCGGGCGATTGAAAGACATCGTCATCCGGGGCGGCATGAACATCAGCGTCCGGCACATCGAGGACATCCTGACCGGGCATCCCGGCATCCGGGCGTGTGCGGTCGTGGGTATGCCAGACCTGCGGTTGGGGGAGAAGGTCTGCCTGTATGTCGTCCCGAACCCGGGCGATGACACGATCACGTTGGCCGCGATCTCGACCTATCTGCTCGAGCGTGACCTGCCGATCCAGAAAGTGCCCGAGCGCCTCGAGATCGTCGACGAGCTCCCGATGACGGCGACCGGCAAGATCCAGAAGCATCTGCTGCGGTCCGCGATCGCGGCCAAGCTCGCAGCCGAGTAGGAGCCGACTGGCGCGAGAACCGCCGCCGAGTAATGAAGCCGAGTAATGACGGCCGAGTAACGACGCCGACGAGCTCAGCCGTTGCCGACCACGGCGCAGGCACGCGCCGTCACGACGGCCTCGCCCCCAACCGATGCGCTCAGGACGATGGTGGCCAGGCCGTCCGCGATGCCGACGATCTCGCAGGACAGTTCGAGGACGTCGCCTAGGTGGACCGGTGCGGCGAAGCGGACCTCGTAGTCGCGCAGGTGCTCGACGCCGAGCCAGTCCGACAAGTAGGCGGCGAGGATGCCGGCCTGCATCTGACCCATGGCGATGACGCTGCGAAAGCCGGCCGCCTGAGCAAAGGACGGATCATGATGAAGCGGGTTGAAATCTCCGCCGGCCCCGGCGAAGCGCACGATGTCGGTCTGGGTGATCGGGCCAATCCGGCGGGCGGGAGCGCGGTCGCCGACCGCCACCGGACGAGGTGGCCTCACGAGCTCGTCCCGCGCTCGATCAGCAATTCCCGCACGCGCACGACCGGTTCATCGCCGTCGTCGACATACTCCGTCTCCAACGTGACCATCCGCATCGAGCCGCCGCGCTTTCCTTCGCGTTGCTCGTCCGACACCACTCGGCGAGTACCCCGCAGCCGGTCCCCACTCACGACCGGCCGCGCGTACTTCCAGCTGACCGAGCCGACGACGACGCGTTCCAGGCTCAGGCCCAGTGCGGTGACCATCGCCTGCTGGTCGCGGAAGTGGCCGGCGACGACGACGTGGGTGGCGGTGGCCAGCTCGGCAAGGTAGCCCGCGTCGCGCGCGACGTCGGCGCTGGTGTGCACCGGATCCTCGGCAAAGGTGGCCCGGACGAATTCACGGATCTTGCCTGCTTCGACCTGGAACTCGACATGGTCCAGCACCCGAGGTTCCGAGATTGCCATCTTCCCTACTTTCGGTCTGATAGATAGTATCATTCGACAGAAACCTTGGGAGGAATCAGTGGACCTAGCGGACTCCCCGCAGGATGCGCGCTTCCGGGAGGAAGCCAGCTCGTGGCTCTCCTCGGCATTGCCGCGGCTGCAGTGGCCCGAGCCGTCCGACCTCGTCGAGAAGCTGCCGTTCTGGCGGCAGTGGCAGCGCATGCTGTTCGACGCGGGCTACGCCGGTCCGTCCTGGCCGAAGCAGTACGGCGGTGGCGGCATGGACGCCCGGCGACGTGCCGTCCTCACGGAGGAGATGGACCGCGCCGGTGCGCCGGAGCGCCTCAACACCATTGGCGAGGACTTCGCCGGCCCGACCATCATCGACTTCGGCTCGGACCAGCAGAAATCGCGATTCCTCGAACCGATCCTGACCGGCGAAGACATCTGGTGCCAGCTCTTCTCCGAGCCGGAGGCCGGGTCCGACCTCGCGTCGTTGCGCACCACAGCGACGCGGGATGAGGGTGGTTGGCGGATCCAGGGGCAGAAGATCTGGACCAGCCGGGCCCACATCGCCAGCTACGCGATCCTGCTGGCCCGCACCGGCGGCGGACCGCGCCACAAGGGGATCACGTACTTCCTTGTCCCGATGGATACCTCCGGGATCACCGTCCGGCCGCTGGCCCACATGCTCGGCGAGGCCGAGTTCAACGAGGTCTTCCTGGACGACGTCTTCGTCCCGGACGAGCTCGTTGTCGGCGAGATCGACGGTGGCTGGAAGGTCGCGATGGCCACGCTTGCTTACGAGCGGGTTGCGATCGCTACCGGCCGGGTCAACACCCTCAGGGCGGTCAACGACATCATCGCCGAGGTGTCCCGCCGCACCGGCCCGGACGGCAGGCCACTCGGGGAGGATCCGCTGGTGCGCCAGCACGTCGCCGACCTCTACGGCCGCTCGCTGGTGCACTACGTGATCGGTCAGCGGGTGCTCAGCCTGGCTGCTTCGGATGGGGCGCCGGGGCCGGTCACCTCGATCGGCAAGCTCTACTTCTGCCCGCTGGTCGAGGACCTTGCGGACTTCCGGCTGTCGCTCGACCCACTCGGCGGCCAGTTCGACCCGGATGACGAGGCGAGCGAAACCGCACGGTGGATTCGCCTCGCCAACCAAGGGCGCGGCACCGCCATCGCAGGCGGGTCGACGTTCATCCAGCGCAACATCATCGCCGAGCGGATGCTCGGGATGCCGAGGAGCTGACCGTGTCCGACTACACCTGGACGCCGAGCGCGGACTACGTCGACAACGCCAACGTCACCCGGCTGGCGCGAGCGCACGGGATCACGGGCCTGCCCGAGCTGCGCGCCCGGTCGGTCGCAGACGTCGGCTGGTACTGGGACGCGGTCGTGCGCGATCTCGACATCCCGTTCCGCACGCCGTACTCGAGCGTGCTCGACCTGAGCGCAGGCATCGAGCACCCCGAATGGTTCGTCGGCGCAACGCTGAACATCGTCGACGCCTGCCTTACCCGCTGGGCCCGCGACCCGGGCACCGCGTCGATGGCCGCCGTTGTGCACGAGGCGGAGGACGGAGCCGTCTGCACCCTTACCTTCGCCGAACTGGACGACCAGGTCAGCCGTGCCGCCGCCGGCCTGCGCGCGCTCGGTGTCGGCAAAGGTGATGCGGTCGCACTCTTCCTGCCGATGATTGCTGAAGCGATGGTGTCGCTCTACGCGGTGGCCCGCATCGGCGCGATTCTGGTGCCGCTGTTCTCCGGCTTCGCCCCGACCGCGATCGCGTCCCGCCTGCAGGATGCCGGCGCCAAGGTCGTGATCGTCGCCGACGGTACGGTGCGTCGGCGCAAAAGCGTCGCGATGCGTCCGTTGCTCGACGCCGCGCTCACGTCCTGCCCGACCGTGGAGCACGTCGTCGTCATCGGAAACCTCGACGCCGCGCCCGCGGTCGACGGCACCCGCGACCTGCGCTGGCAAAGTCTGCTCGACAACGCCGGCGACCAGGTCGAGCCGCAGGCCATGACCGCGACCGAGCCGCTACTGCTGGCCTACACCTCCGGCACCACCGGCCGTCCCAAGGGCGCTGTGCACACCCACCAGGGGTTCCTGGTCAAGACTGCCAGCGAGGTCGCCTACTCCTTCGACCTCTCCGCCGGCGGTGTGTTCTGCTGGATCACCGACATGGGCTGGATCATGGGCCCGCTGTCGATCATCGGCACGCACGCCAACGGGGGCACCCTGCTGCTCTACGAAGGATCGCCCGATGTGCCTGATCCGGACCGGCTGTGGGACCTGGTGCAGCGCCACCGGGTGAGCATGCTGGGCGTCTCGCCGACACTGATCCGCACGCTGCGCACCAGCGTCAAGCCTGACACCGCGAGGTTCGACCTCTCCTCGGTGCACACCGTCGGCTCGACCGGCGAGCCCTGGGACCCCGACTCATACGAGTGGCTGGCCAAGGACGTGATGGGCGGGCGCGTCCCGATCATCAACTTCTCCGGCGGCACCGAGGTTGGCGGATCGTTCCTGGCGCCGTACCCCGTCGAGTCGATCCGCAGCTGCTCACTCGGCGGCCCGTCGCTGGGTATGGACGTGGACGTGGTTGATGATCATGCGCGCTCGATCCGCGGCGAGATCGGCGAGCTCGTCTGTCGACAGCCGTGGCCGGCGATGACCCGTGGGGTCTGGCATGACGAGGAGCGATATCTCGAGGCCTACTGGTCCACGTTCCCGGGTATCTGGCGGCACGGTGACTACGCGCTGGTCGACGCCGACGACCAGTGGTTCATCCTCGGCCGCTCCGACGACGTCATGAACGTTGCGGGCAAGCGGTTGGCGCCGGCCGAGGTCGAGTCGATCATCGCCACCCACCCCTGCGTCGCCGAGGTCGCCGCGGTCGGCGTGCCCGACCCGAAGAAGGGCGAGGCCGTCTGGGCTTTCTGGGTCGCGCGTTCCGACGCGGGCGAGCAGGACGTCTCCGACGAGCTACGCCAGATGGTCGCGCGCGAGCTGGGCAAGCCATTCGCGCCGAGCGTGGTGCTGCGGGTACCGGCCTTACCCAAGACTCGGTCAGCCAAGATCATGCGCCGGGCCGTGCGTGGCGCCGCTCTGGGCACGGACCCTGGCGACCTGTCCGGCGCTGAGAACCCCGACGCACTCGAGGAGATCCGCGCCGCCGTGAAGGAACGGACATGAACTCGCGCGCGTCAGCCCGCGTCCGGAACCGCGATCTCGGTGCGGCTCTCGATTTCAGTGACCGCAGCGGCATAGGAGTGCACGTGTCTGGTCATTCGCCGTGCAGCCGCGACGGCGTCGCCCTTGGCGATCGCCTCGGTGATGGATCGGTGGGCGCGAGCGGTAATCCTGCGGACCTCGGCGTCGATGAAGCTCTCGTTCTCCGTCGAGCTGTAGATGGCCTGCGACAGCGCGATCATGAACGCCGCGATCAGCTCGTTACGGGTCGCGGTGGCGACCGCGACGTGCCAGTCCACATTGGCCTGCAAGAACTCCGCCAGGCTGCTGTTCGGGTCCTCGATGGGCGCGTTCGCGGCCTTGAGCGCCTTGATGTCATCGTCGGTGCGGTTCGCCGCGGCGAGCTGAGCGCAGACCGGCTCGATCGCCTCGCGGGTCTCGAGCACCGCCGCCAACCGGATCCGTCGGCCGCGGATGAGCAGGCTCACCGAGCTGGCCACGGAGTCACGACCGGGTCGCTGCACGAACGCGCCACCGGCGCGTCCTGCCCGGATCCGGACCAGTCCCTGTACCTCGAGGATGCGCAACGCCTCGCGAACCGTCGTGCGGCTCATCCTCGTCTGGGTGACCAGCTCGCGCTCGGGCGGCAAGGCCGTCCCCTCGGGGAACTCGCCACGAAGGATGCGCTCGCGCAGGTCATGGACGAGAACGTCGGAGGCCTTCGGAACGTCGATCGGGCTGAGTTGCACGGCGGAGCGCGGAGTTGCACGCGACTTCCCAGGCGATTCGGTCATGCGCGCCTCCAGGGGCAGCGGTCCAAAGATAAGACCCTTTTCAAAGCTGAGTATTGCGTACCTTTGACCGCCAAGGCTACAGGGGTCACCCCACATCTCCGAGCCGACCGAATGCCACGCCCGGAAGGGGCCGTCTGATGCGTTGGGAACTGACGGAAGAGCAGCAGATGTTCCAGGAGGCGTTGCGTGGCTGGCTCGAGCGCGAGGCGCCGTCAGCAGCGATTCGTCGCTGGAACGACTCGGGTGATCCGTCGCCTTACGAGCGTGCTCTGACCAACGAATCCTGGCTCGGTGTCGGGGTGTCTGAGGAACTGGCGGGCCAGGGCGGAGGCCTGATCGAGCTGGTGCTGGCAGCTGAGGAATTCGCTCGCGCGGGCGCACCGTCCAGCGGATGGCTCGCGACCGTGCTTGCGGCGCCTGCCCTGGCCAGTCGGCCTGACGTGGGTGCGGCGGCGTTGGGCAAGGGGGAGTTGGCGGCCCTGGTGGTCACCGCCGGTGCGCCGCCGGACGTACCGAGTTCGAGAGTGACCTTCGCCGACGGGCGCCTCGACGGCTCGGTGGTCACGGTGCTCGGCGCCGATCGAGCGCGCCAGCTGGTGGTCCCGGTCTGGACGGATGGCCGGCCACGCCTCGTCCTCGTCGAATCGGTGGCTCAGGGAGTGGCAGTCTCGGGAAGGCGTTTGCTCGACCGAAGCCGCACCGTGGCAGAGGTGAGCTTCGACGCCGCGGTAGCGACCGTGCTGGAGATCGACGCCGGCCCGGTACTCGCCTCGGCGGCCCTGCGGGCGGCGGTGCTCGTGGCGGCCGACTCTCTCGGTGCGATGGACCGGATGCTCGACCTGGCAGTGGACTACAGCAAGCAGCGCCACCAGTTCGGCGCGCCCATCGGCTCGTTCCAGGCGGTCAAGCATGCCGCGGCGACGATCCTCGTCGCCGTCGAGGCCGCGCGCTCGATCGTTTACCTTGCTGCGGCCGCGGTGGAAGAGCTGCATCCCGCGGCCGTGCTGTACGCGGCGACGGCCAAGGCCCAGGTGACTGCGAGCGGCATGGCTGCGGCCGACTCGTCCCTGACTATGCACGGGGCCATCGGCTACACCTGGGAGTACGACCTGCAGCTGTTCTACAAGCGGGCAATGCTCGATGGGTACCTGTTCGGCAAGCCGGAGTTGTGGAACGAGCGGCTGGCATCTGCGCTGCCGTTACTGCCCTCGAACTGAACGGCCTTTTTGGTCTGCTCTTTGATACAGTCGATCCAAACCACGCGCTGGGAGACAAGTTGTGGACTTTGATCTGACCGAGGACCAGGAGACGATCCGGTCCGCTGTGGCTGAGCTCGCTGGGAAGTTCGACGATCAGTACTGGATGGAAAAAGACGAGGCGCACGAGTTCCCGACCGAGTTCTACGACACCTTCGCCAAGGCTGGGTGGCTGGGCATCACCACTCCCGAGGAGTTCGGCGGCCATGGCTTCGGGATCACCGAGGCCTCGCTGCTGCTCGAGGAGGTCTCGGCTTCCGGCGCGGGCATGAACGGCGCGAGTTCGATGCACCTGTCAATCTTCGGAATGCACCCGGTGATCGTGCATGGCTCGCAGGAGCTCAAGCAGCGCACGCTGCCGCGCATCGTCAATGGTGACCTGCACGTGTGTTTCGGGGTCACCGAGCCCGAGGCCGGTCTCGACACGACGCGGATCACGACCTTCGCACGCAAGGACGGCAACCGCTACATCGTCAACGGCCGCAAGGTCTGGATCTCCAAGGCGCTCGAATCGGAGAAGGTACTGCTGCTCACCCGTACCACGAAGTTCGAGGACGCGAAGAAGAAGACCGACGGCATGACCCTGTTCCTGACCGATCTGAATCGGGACCACATCGACATCCGGCCGATCAAGAAGATGGGCCGCAACGCGATCTCGTCCAACGAGCTGTTCATCGACGACCTCGTCGTGCCGGAGGAGGACCGCATCGGCGAGGAGGGTGCGGGCTTCAAGTACATCCTGGACGGGCTGAACCCCGAACGGATGCTGGTCGCCGCCGAGGCCCTGGGGCTGGGGCGGGCGGCACTTCGCCGTGCGGTGCGTTACGGCAATGAGCGCGAGGTGTTCGGCCGCCCGATCGGCATGAACCAGGGACTGCAGTTCCCGCTGGCCGATTCCCTGGCCCGCCTGGATGCAGCCGAGCTCGTGCTGCGCAAGGCGACCTGGCTCTACGACCACGGCAGGCCCTGTGCCCGCGAGGCCAACACCGCCAAATACCTGTGCGCAGACGCAGGCTTCCAGGCCGCGGACCGGGCGCTGCAGGTGCACGGTGGCATGGGGTATTCCGAGGAGTACCACGTCGCGCGGTACTTCCGGGAGGCCCGCCTTACCCGCATCGCGCCACTGAGCCAGGAAATGGTGTTGAACTACCTGGGCTCGCACGTCCTCGGCCTGCCGAGGAGCTACTGATGTTCGGTCTGGACGGGCGTTCGGCCCTGGTCACGGGCGCGGGCAGCGGCATCGGCGCGGCCGTCGCGACCGCGTTCGCCATCGCTGGCGCGTCGGTGGTGGTCAGCGATATCGACGGCGCTGCCGCCGAAGCGGTGGCGAAAGCGATCGTCGCCGACGGCGGCACGGCTCAGTCCTGCGTGCTCGATGTCCGCGACGCCGAGCAGGCCGGCGCGGCCGTGGCACAGGCCTCCGCGCTGAGCAGCGGAACGCTGAACATCCTGGTCAACAATGCCGGCGCGATCGCGCCGGCGATGTTTCCGCAGCTGACCGAGGAAGCCTTTCGCCGCATCATCGACATCCACCTGATCGGCAGCTTCATCTGCTCGCAGGCTGCGCAGGCCTACCTGGCCGAGGACCGCACCGGACGCATCATCAACGTCACCTCCGCCGCCGGCCTGGTCGGAACGATCGGACAGGCCAACTACGGGGCGGCCAAAGCCGGCATCATCGGACTGACCAAGTCACTGGCGCGCGAGCTGGCCCGCCGCCAGATAACGGTCAACGCGCTCGCGCCGCTCGCCGCGACTGCGATGACGCAGAACATCCGCGACAACGAGAAGCTGTCAGAGATGACGCTGGCGCGCATCCCGCTAGGTCGCTGGGCCCAGCCGGAGGAGATCGCCGGCAGTTTCGTGTTCATGGCCTCGGACGCGGCGTCCTACATAACCGGCCAGGTCCTGCCCGTCGACGGTGGAACGGTGATGTGATGGCGCGCAGGATCGAGGGCCCGTTCGCGAACACGGCTCGCGAGGTGCTCATCGCCGAGGCCGTTCGTACGCCGATCGGCCGTTCGCATCCCGAGCGCGGGTGGTACCGCGATCTGCATCCGAACGAGATTCTGCTTTCGGTGTATGGGGAACTGCTCGCGCGCAGTGCCCTGGCACCGGAGGTGATCGAGGACCTGATCATCGGCTGCACGGCTCCGTTCGGCGAGCAATCGCGCAACGTCGGCCGCAACGCCTGGCTGCAGGGTGGCTACCCCGCCGAGACCCCCGCGACCGTGCTGGATCGTCGGTGCGGTTCGGGGCAGAGCGCGGTGGAGCTGGCCGCCGGCCTGGTCGGCACCGGCACTCATGAGCTGGTCATCGCCGGCGGCGTGGAACACATGGGCCACGTGCCGATGAACTCGCCAGCCAAGATCTCCGAGCTGTACGGCGACCCGTGGCCGCCGGAGCTGCGAGCCCGCTACGACTTCGTGCCCCAGGGCGAGAGCGCTGAGCTGATCGCCGATCGGTGGCAGATCAGCCGGGAGGAGATGGACGGGTTCGCGGTGCGATCGCACAAGCTCGCCACCGAGGCACTGGCCGCTGGGCGCTTCGACGCCGAGATCATCCCGCTGGAACTCGACGGCGAGGTACGAGCCGGTGACCAGACGATCCGTCCCGAGACGAGCCTGCAGACGCTGGCCGGGCTAAAGACGGTGTTCCGCACCGAGAACGGCAGGATCACCGCGGGGAGCTCCTCGCCCATCTGCGACGGCGCCGCGGGAGTGCTGGTCGCCTCCCGCCCGGCAGTCGAGCAGTACGGCCTCAACGCCCGGGTACGGATCGTCGATCAGACCACGGTCGGCGTGGACCCGATCATCATGCTCACAGGTCCGATCCCGGCCACCCGCAAGCTGCTCGAGCGCAACGGTCTGGTCATCGACGACATCGATCTGATCGAGATCAACGAGGCCTTCAGCTCGGTCGTGCTTGCGTGGGAGCGCGAGCTCAAGCCCAATATGGACCGGGTGAACGTCAACGGCGGTGCGATCGCGCTGGGACATCCGGTCGGCGCGACGGGCTCGCGGTTGTTCGCCACGCTCATCGCCGAGATGGAGCGGCGCGACGTCGAACTCGGTCTCGTCACGATGTGCTGCGGTGGCGGGTTGGGCACCGCGACCCTGGTGCAGCGGGTCTGACCATGATCGATCTCTCGCCCTTCGTCCGTCCCGGAACCGGAATCTGGTGGAGCCAGGCCAGCGCCGAGCCCACCGTGCTGGTGCATGCCCTGCTGGATCAGGCTGATCAGCTCGGGCCCGTCCGCGCGTTCTGCGGGATGACGTGGGACGAGCGCCTCACCACCGCGCTCCCCGACAGCGTGACACTGATGTCCTACGGTGCGCTGGGCTCGCTGCGCACGCTGAGCCGCGCCGGCAGGCTGCAGGTGGTGGTGTGCAACTACTCCGGGTTGCCGAGGCTGTTCGCAAGCGGAGCCCTGCCGTGTGACGTTGGCTTCGTGCAGGTTTCCCCGCCGGATACCGACGGCAACTGCTCGCTGGGCATCGGTGTCGACTACGTCGCGGACGCCGTCGCGCACACGCCCGTGTTGATCGCCGAGGTCAACCGGCGGATGCCCGCCACCGCAGGCACCGCGAAGATCCCGCTGAGCCGGTTCAGTGCGGTGGTCGAGACGGATCGCCCGTTACTCGAGGCCCCCGAGCGGGCAGCCGATGAGATCGAGCGCGCCATAGCCCGGCAGGTCGCCGCCCTCGTCGAGGACGGCGACACCTTGCAACTCGGGGTCGGATCGCTACCGACCGCGGTGTTCGAGGCACTGTCTGGACACGCCGACCTCGGCATCCACTCGGGCATGATCTCGGACTCGGTCGTGCGCCTGGTCGACAAGGGCGTGATCACAGGAGCGCGCAAGCAGATCGACACCGGAGTGATCGTCACCGGCGCGGCACTGGGCAGCAGCGAGCTGTACCAGCGCATCCCTGAGCTGCCGGTCGAGTTCCGTCCGGCCAGCTATACCCACGCCCCCGGTGTGCTGGCGCAGCTGCGCGGCTTCGTGTCAATCAACTCCGCGATCGAGGTGGACCTGACCGGCCAGGTCGGCGCCGAGGACAGACGCGGCGTCTACGTCGGCGCCGTCGGCGGGCACGCTGACTTCACCCGCGCTGCCTCGACCACCGGCGCTCGATCGATCATCGCGCTGCGGTCGCGTTCCGGCGGGGAGTCGAGCATTCGAGTCGCGCTCGCAGGCGGCATTGTCACCACCGCTCGCGCCGACGTCGACTATGTCGTCACCGAATACGGTGCGGCCCACGTGACCGGAGTGCCACTGGCCGAACGTGTACGGCGGTTGGTGGCGATCGCGGCCCCGGAACACCGTGAAGAGCTCGAACGCACGGCAGCACAAAAACGCGCGGCAGCACAAGCACGAACCAACGTCACGAGACCAGGAAGGCGACGATGAGCACCCAGCGACCGGCACGCGTCCACATCCGCGAGGTGGGACCCCGCGACGGGTTCCAGAACGAGCCGGAGAGCATCCCGACCGACGACAAAATCCGGTTGATCAATGCTCTGGCCCGCGCCGGCTTCAAGCGGATCGAGGTCGCGAGCTTCGTCCGCGCCGACGTGATCCCGCAACTGGCCGACGGCGTCGAGGTGCTCTCGCACATCGAAGTGCCCGACGACGTTGCTTTGGAGGTGCTGATACCCAACAGCAAGGGCCTCGACAACGCGCTGAAGGTTCGTGACAAGTTCCACGAGGCGGCAATCTTCGTCAGCGCGTCCGAGACCCACAACCTGCGTAACGTCAACCGCACGGTCGCCGAGACCATGGCCGACAACGACATCATGGCCAAGCGCATCACCGCCGAGGGCCTGACCTGTGCAGCGGTGATCGCGACGTCCTTCGGCTGCCCCTTCGAGGGCAAGGTGGAACTCGGCCACGTTCTCGACCTGGCTGAGCGCTTCGCCGAGGCCGGCGCGACCGAGATCGGCTTCGGTGACACCACCGGCATGGCCAATCCCGCCTATGCCGCGGAATTCTTCGCTGCGGCGCTGCAACGGCTACCCCAGGTCGAGCTCACTGCACACTTCCACAACACCCGCGGGCAGGGCTTGGCCAACGCCTACGCCGCCCTGGAGGTCGGCTGCTCCAGCTTCGAGTCGAGCTTCGGTGAGCTCGGTGGCTGCCCCGTCCCGAAGGGATCCACCGGCAACATCGCCACCGAAGACCTGGTCAGCATGCTTCACGAGATGGGCGTCGACACCGGCCTGTCGCTGCCGAAGATCATCGAGGCCGCCCGATCGGCCCAGTCGGTGCTTGGACGCAAGTTGACCAGTCACTCGATCATCGCCGGGCCGATCGACTGGTCGCCGAAGCTAGCTGCAACCTCATCGCACTGATCCCTCCACCTACCCAGCAACGAATCGGAGACACACACATGACCAACCGGGTGGCACTAGTAACCGGAGGTGCCCAGGGCATCGGCCGCGGCATCGTCGAGGCGCTGGGCGCCAACGGCTTCCACGTCGCCGCCGCCGACCTCAAGGTCGACCTCGCCGAGGAGGCTGCTTCGGCCGTCAACGCCGCGGGCGGCAAGGCCGTCGGTGTCCAGATCGACGTCACGGACGCAGCGTCGGTGCAGGCCGCGGTGAAGTCGGTAACCGAGTCGCTAGGCCCGATCGAGATCGTCGTGAACAACGCCGGCTTCGACGACTTCATGAAGTTCCTCGACACCACCGAGGAGTTCTGGGATCGCATCCTCGAGGTCAACTTCAAGGGCGCACTGCGCGTCATCCACGCCACCGCGCCCGGAATGCTCGAGCGTGGTTACGGCCGGATCGTCAACATCGGCTCGGACGCCGGCCGGGTGGGTTCTTCACTCGAGGCGGTCTATTCCGGAGCCAAGGGCGGGATCATCGCCTTTACGAAGACCCTTGCTCGGGAGGTGGCCACCAAGGGCGTCACCGTCAACACCGTGTGCCCCGGCCCGACCGATACGCCGGCGCTGCGCAAGTTCGCGGCCAACGCCGGGCAGGACGCCGAGAAGGTGGTGGCTGGCATGACTCGTGCGGTCCCGATGCGTCGTTTGGCTCAGCCGGCGGACGTCGCTGCGGCGGTCGCCTTCTTCGCCTCCGACGGTGCCGGCTACATAACCGGGCAGACGCTTTCGGTCAGTGGCGGATTGACGATGGCCTGATGCCCGAAGCCACCGACACCGTCGTCTCGTGGCACCCGGTCGACGGCGCGATCATGCACATCGTCCTCGACCGGCCTCCGGCCAACGCCCTGGGCGTGCCGATCATCGAGGGGCTGTCGGCTGCCCTGGACGAGGCCGAACGCCTGGCTGGTATCCACGTGCTCGTGATCAGCTCCGCGCTGCCGAATTTCTTCGCTGCCGGCGCCGACATCAAGCACATGGCGAGCGCCGACGGTGCCGCGTTCAGCGCCTACGGCGATGGTATGCGCGCCGTGTTCAACCGCCTGGCCACGGCTGATCACCTGAGCGTCGCCGCGGTGGAGGGGCTCGCGCTCGGTGGCGGCCTGGAACTGGCGATGGCCTGCACCTTGCGGGTCGCTGGCCGCGCGGCCCGCTTCGGCCTGCCGGAAGTGAAGCTGGGTCTCATTCCGGGCGCCGGTGGCACGCAACGATTGCCCCGGCTGGTCGGGCGTTCGCGAGCGCTCGACATGATGCTCACCGCTCGCCAGGTGTCGGCCGAGGAGGCGCACGAGATCGGACTCATCGACCGGTTGGTGGACGAAGGGAGTGCAGAGGCTGCCGCGCTGCAGCTGGCCGGCGAGCTCTGCTCGGCTTCACTGCCCGCGCAGCAGGCCGTGATCAGGACCGTCGACGCCGCGTTCGACATGACATTGCCGGACGGATTCGGCTACGAGGCAGCTCAGGTGCTCGAGGTGTTCGAGAACGGCGAGGGCAAGGAAGGGATCGCAGCATTCATCGAGAAGCGGCCGCCGAAGTTCGCGTGACCGCAACTCCGTAGTAAATCAGGCGGCCTCGTCGGCATTCGCGTCCTGGAGAACGGCTCAATCGCGCCGGGCGCCCTCGCCGCGCTGGGCCAAAGCGTTTGGTCCGACTGTTTGGATTATCATATCTAGCTTTTTGGTCCGACTGTTTGTATTATCGTGCCGACCATCCCACACTGCCCGAGTGAGGGTAGAGCGAAAGGCTTCAGTCGATGCAAATGAGACGTTGGAGCGTTGCGGCGGCCGTACTGGCGAGCCTGTCCTTGGTGACCGCTGGATGCAGTTCGAGCGCCGGCGGAAGCGGTGGGAACAACACAGCCACGAACAAGGCGACTGGCAGCCAAATCGTGATCGGTTACATCAACGAGGAAAACGACCCGGCGGCGAGCTATCCTGACATCCGCCAAGGCGCTGACGCGGCGGTCAAGTACATCAACGAGCAACTCGGCGGAATTGAGAACCATCCGATCGAGTTGGACGTCTGCATCACTCAACTCTCGTCGGGTGGCGCGCGGTGCGCTCAGCAGATGGTCCACGACAAGGTGCGCGTAGTTACCGGCGGCATCAACCTCACGTCCACCCAGATTTGGCCCGTACTGGCGCAGGCCCGCATTCCGTACTTCGGCATGTACCCGGTCTTCTCGGCGGACTCCACGTCAGACGGAAATCATTTCTACTTCGGCGGGGGCAACCAGGCCACGTTTCCCGGCGCAGCAAAGTTCATCGCACAGCACGCCAAAAGAATTGACGTCCTGAATGCCGACGTGAGCACCGACGAGATAAAGGCACTCACGCAGAGCGTCTTCCTCGCAAACGGCGCCACAAGCGTCAAGTACGTACCTGCACCGCAAGGCCAAGCGGACTTCTCGTCCTACCTGTTGCAGATCGCCAAGGACAAGCCGGATGCCGTCCTGGTCGTGTTCCCCACTCCTGACTGCGTCAAGATCATGCAGGAAGCTCCAAACGTTGGGCTGAAGACGCAGATGTACTACATCAGTCAATGCGCCGGAACGCAGACGTTCTCGACAGCCGGTGGTGCGGCAGCCGGAGCGCGGTTCATTCTTGACACGAAGTCATTCAGTGACTCCAGTGACTCCCAGGTGGCCATCTTTCAGAAGGCAATGAAGGCCGCTGGACAGAGCCAGAACATCGATGGTTTCTCGCAAGACGGCTTTGCCAGCGTGATGAACGTATACGCGCTCATCAAGAGGGCGGGTGGTGCCACGTCGACGGCAGCCTCGATCAAGCAGGTAGCCATGGCCACCAACAACGTGGCGAGCTTCATGGGGCCGGACTACAACTGCGGCAACCCCCCGCTCAAGTCCGCGACGGCTGTGTGCGGAAACGGTGGGCGCATCGTCGAGCTGCAGAGCGATGGGAAGGCCCTAAAGGACGTGGGCGGCACCTGGGTGTCAGGCAACTAGACAACTACTAGAGCCCAGCCGGGCAGCGTCGCGCTCAGGACAGTGTGGGAGATCTTTGCAGATGAGTGCTTACTTCATATTCGCTGTCCTCGGCTTGGGCGCCGGAGCCGTCTACGCGTCCTTCGCAGTTGGGTTGGTGACCACCTATCGAGCATCGGGGGTGATCAACTTCGCCTACGGTGCCATTGCCATGACGAGCACTTATGTGTATGCGTATCTGCGCAGCAACGGCACCCTCACGCTCCCGATCAAGGGGATCAACGGCATCAGCATGGGCGCTCCGATGGCAATCCTCCCGGCGTCCCTCATTGCGGTCGTATTTGCCTGTGTACTCAGCCTCATTCTGCACGTCCTCGTGTTCCGACCGCTGCGCACGGCCCCGGCCCTAGCGAGGGCCGTCGCGGCGGTCGGCGTGATGCTGACGCTCGAGGCCATGGTGGTGCTCCGGTACGGCTCGAATGCCGTCCTAGTTGCTCCGGTCCTTCCTTCTAGGCCGGTATCGATCTTCGGACAGTTGGTCCCTCAGGACCGCTTGTGGCTTAGCGGCTCGGCGGTAATCGCAGCGGTGATCTTCGCTGTCATTGGTCGGCACACCAAGTTCGGCCTGGCCACCAGGGCGGCTGCCGAGAATGAGAGGGGCGCAAGCGCGCTGGGGTACTCGCCCGACTCGATCGCGTGGGCTAACTCCTTGCTAAGCGGCGCGCTAGCGGCGGTCTTTGGCATCCTGGTCGCTCCCGTGGTCTCACTGGCTCCCGAGACCTACACCCTCCTGATCGTCCCCGCTCTGGGTGTGGCCCTGCTCGCTCGGTTCGGCTCGTATTCCATGTGCGTGCTAGGTGGACTCCTGCTGGGCGCCTGTCAGGCGATGCTCCAACACTGGGCACTCGGCATCAGCTGGCTCGCCGGTGGCGGCATCCAGGACGCTTTGCCGTTTTTGGTGATTATCGCAGTCATGGCCATCGGCGGCCGCGGCTTACCGGCTCGCGGCGACATCGTCGAGGGCAGGCTGCCGAATGCTCCCATGCCACGTCATGTGATTCGGAACGCGACTCTTTGGTTCCTCGTTGCCCTCGGAGCACTGATCTTGTTGAACGACAGCTGGCGGTTGGCCTTAATCACCACCATGGTCAGTGCCGTGCTATGTCTCTCGATCGTCGTGCTGACGGGCTTCCTAGGGCAGGTCTCCCTGGCTCAGCTGGCCTTCGCCGGTGTGGCCGGGTTCTCCCTGTCGAAGTTTAGTCACACGCTCGGAATCCCTTTCCCCGTAAGCCCGATCCTTGCCGTGGCCGTCGCCGGTCTGCTCGGTCTGCTCGTGGGTCTGCCCGCCGTCCGGATTAGAGGAGTCAACCTCGCGCTTGTGACGATTGCGGGAGCTGTCGCGGTCACCGATTTGCTGTTCAAGAACACCGCGTTCACAGGAGGCTTCCAGGGCAGCCCGATCCCCGACCCTAAAGTCTTTGGGCTGGACCTGGCGATCGCGAGCCCTGGACACTATCCAAGACTTGTCTTCGCAATCGTAGTGCTGGTTGTGCTCACTGCTGTTTGTCTGGGCGTGAACTGGATCAGGCTCACCGCATACGGACGACGCATGCTGGCGGTGCGTGCCAACGAGCGAGCTGCAGCTGCGGCCGGGATCAATGTGGCGTTGGTCAAGTTGAGCGGCTTCGTGCTCTCATCCGTGATCGCAGGTATCGGGGGAGTCCTGCTCGCATACTCGCAGCCGGGCGGCAACTTGTCGGCGGACGCCTATTCGGTGCTCGCCTCCATAGGGCTATTCGCCATCGCCTACCTCGGCGGCATCGGTACTGTGTCAGGCGCCGTGGTTGGCGGCGTGCTGTCAACCGGAGGTCTCATGTTCTTCGGGTTGTCCGAGGTCTTCTCAGGTTTCCAGTCCTACCAGGCTCTGATCGGCGGACTCGGGCTCATCCTCACAGCCGTGCTCAACCCCGACGGCGTGGCGGGCGGGTTCCTAATCAGCGTGGCGAACCTTCGTCGCAGGCTCACATCGTCTCCGGGCGTGAGAACTCAAGTGCGTACGCCCGAGGGGACCAGACTATGACGTGTGTGCTCGCGATCGAGGACGTTTCCGTGAAGTTCGGAGGCGTCCGTGCCGTGAACAATCTATCGATCGAGGTTCAACAAGGCGAGATCGTCGGCCTGATCGGGCCCAACGGTGCTGGAAAGACCACCACCATCGACGCGATCTGTGGATTCGTTACGGCGGTCGGTTCCGTTCACGTAAAGGGGCAGGATGTCACCCGACTTCGCCCGCATATGCGGGCGCGGAACGGGATCAGCCGAACGTTCCAGAGTCTCGAGCTCTTCGAGGACATGACACTCGCAGAGAACCTTGGAGTGGCAGCCGAGTCCTTGGGAACCCGAGAAAAGGGAGGGACCCGGCTGCTTGCAATCGATGCATTACAGCGGGTGGGCCTTGACGTCGATCCGGACTTGATGCCTGGGGCCTTGTCCCACGGAGATCGCAAGCTGTTGGCAGTTGCGCGTGCCCTGATCAGCCGCCCGGCGCTCTTGTTGTTGGACGAGCCGGCAGCAGGCCTCAATTCCGCTGAGAGCGGAGTCCTTGGCCAACGGCTAAGGCAGCTTAGGGATGGAGGTGCCTCGATCCTCTTGGTGGATCACGACATGGGGTTGGTTTCGAGCACTTGCGACCGCTTGTATGTCCTCGATTTCGGCGAGCTGATCGCGCACGGAAAACCGCAGGAGATCATGCGAAATCCGCGAGTCATTTCTGCCTACCTTGGCGCAGGCACGGCAGAAAAGGCGGCTCTGTGATGTCGAAACCCCAAGATCGAGGCATCCGGGTCAGCGGCCTGAATGCTGGCTACGACGGAATTCCGGTGGTCCGCGGTCTCGACCTGCATGTCAAGCCCGGCGAAGTCGTCGCAATGCTCGGCCCCAACGGCGCCGGGAAGTCAACGACCTTGCTCACAGTTTCGGGCCACCTGTCGCCGATCAACGGGACCGTGGTGATTGACGGCGAAAGGGTGACCGGCAAACCTCACAAGGTCGCCAGACGCGGGCTGGCGCACGTGCTGGAAGGCCGGTCGCTGTTTTACGGGCTCACTGTTCGCGAGAATCTCATCCTCGGCGCTCGCCGCGGGGGCAAGTCGCCCGACCAAATCCTCGAAATCTTTCCAGCGCTTGAGCCGCTGCTGAAGAGAAGGGCGGGCCTGCTGTCAGGCGGGGAGCAACAAATGCTGTCCTTCGGCCGGGCGATCGCAAGTCGTCCGCGGGTAGTCCTCGCCGACGAAATGAGCCTCGGCCTGGCGCCGGTCATCGTTGAGCGCATGTTGCCCGTGCTGCGTGAACTTGCCGACCAGGAAGGGACTGCCGTTTTGCTGGTTGAGCAGCACATCCAGCTAGCTCTGGCGATTGCGGATCGAGGATATGTGCTCAACCACGGCGAGGTAGTCCATTCGGGCTCGGCGGCGGAGCTTGTCAGCAATGCTGCCGTTCTGCAGTCGAGCTATCTCGGCGTTGAAGCGTTGCCCGACCTCGTGTGACGGTCTGGCATGACCAACGGGGAAGATCGTCGTCAACCGAAACAGGAGGCCACGTGCCAATACCGCTCAGCCTCACCGAGGCGCTGCAAGCCCTTGCCAACGGTTCCATTTCCAGCGCTGAGCTCACTCGCGAGGTCATCGCGACGGCGGATGCCCACGACGCCCAGCTCGGTGTCTTCGTCTCGCGATTTGAGGACGAGGCGCTCAAGGCCGCTCAAGCGGCCGACGTAGCTCGTGCTGCTGGCGACAGACGCCCCCTACTGGGGATTCCGATCGGGATCAAGGACATCATCAGCACCGTTGAGGGAGAGACGACAGCTCAAAGCGCGGTCCACGATCGTTCTCAACTGTCCGGGGACGCGCCGGCCGTCCAGCGACTCCGGGATGCAGGAGCGGTCATCGTCGGAAAGACGACGACACTCGAATTCGCCTTCGGCGCGCCTGATATGGACACGCCCTTTCCGATTCCGCGCAATCCATGGCGCCTTGACCGTTGGGCCGGAGGGTCGAGCTCTGGATCCGGAGCCGGCGTTGCCTCGGGCATGATGCTCGGTTCGCTCGGGACCGACACCGGCGCAAGCGTGCGTATGCCCGCGGCGTTGTGCGGAATCAGCGGCATGAAGCCCACCTTCGGTCTGGTGCCAAAAGCCGGCTGTGTTCCGTTGGGCTTTACCCTCGACCACGTCGGTCCGATGGCTCGCACGGCGGAGGATTGCTCCGTTATGCTCACGGTCCTCGCCGGATGGGACCCGGAGGATGTCTCGTCATCCGCGCACGTAATGACCCCAAAGCTCGCGCTCGCAGTAGATCGGCTGGACGGCTTGCGCGTCGGCGTGGACACCCTATCGCGGTTCGCAGGCAGCGCCGAGGACGCAGCCTTGCCCAGCCTGTTCGCGGAGTCCGTGGACACATTGCGGACGGCCGGAGCGACGGTCGTCGAGGTTAACCTGCCCTACTACCGCGAAGTCGCAGCAGCAGCGGTCATCACGATTCTGAGCGAGGGCCTGACCTATCATCTTCCCGATTTGCAGACTCGGTGGGCTGATTACGGCTCGTCGGCACGCATCGGGTTCGCCTCTGGTGCTTTCGCAACGGCTGTGGACTATGTCCAGGCGCAACGGGTACGCCGCGTCGCACAGCGAGCCGTGGCGGAGCTGTTCGAGGGTGTGGACCTAATCCTCACGCCAACTGTTTCCCGGCCGGCTCCTCTGATCACAAAAATCGACGCCTACCTAGGCACGCTGTTCGAGGGAAGGGAGTTCGCCCACCACACTTCCTACTGGGATGCTGTCGGCAACCCCGCCCTTAGCGTGCCGATCGGCTTCAGCAACGACGGGTTACCGCTCGCAGCGCAGATCATCGGTCGGCCGTTCGAAGATGCCACCGTGCTCCACGTCGGTTCGGCCTACCAGAGGGCCACAGACTGGCACACAAGGTTGCCGAAATTTGCTGCTGGCGGCCCGGACGAATCGTCGGCTGAGGTACCGGCCTGTTCGACGGAGCACAGCGTTGCTCGCTCCCTCCTCGGGCTTCTCGGCATTGAACCGGCCCTGGCCGATACAGCCGCAGTCCACCAAGCTCTAGCCGCAGTGCGGCACAATGCCGACCTGCTGCACGGCGTGGCAGGGGCTCGCTACGAGGATCCGATCCTCACCTTCGCCCCCTAGTCGCGCGGCCCATTCGTGGCCGACCCAAGGGTCCGCACCGGTGGTCCGGCGTGCTGCGACCGCCGCGCTGGTTTTTCGAGGTGGGCGCCGGCTCAGCTGAAGTCCCCCAGTCGAGTTCGTACCCCGCGAAGATCGTAAACGAGCTGTTCGGCGGCAGCGGTTTCGGTTCCAATGAGGCCGAAATTGATGTCGGCCAAGCTGGCAGAGGCCTCCTTGACCCGCGCGAGTCCCTTGGCGGTCAGGTGGGCGAGGACGGCGCGTCCGTCCGACGGGTGCATCTGTCGCTCGACGAGTGACGATGTCTGCAACTGGTCGATGACTAGTGACACGGTCGTGGGGTGTACCAGCAGGGCCTTGCTGAGCTGTCCGAGCAGGCGCGAGTGTTCCGGAGACATCTGCAAAGTGACCATGACCAGGTAGGCAGTTCGCGAGATGCCGTGCTCCTTCAGGGCGCCGTCCACCCTGTCGGTGACGATTGCGGTCGCCCGCAGGATCGACATCAGGGCGATGAATTGCGGCGGTTTGGGGCCGCCGATCTCCTCCCACCGCTCGCGAGTCGCTTCGAGTGAGTTCAGTGGCCCAACCTCTGCCATCGCTCTCCTTCCGGTTTCAGCTGCATCGACCCGCCTACCCCTACGGGGGTGACGGTAGTAGACGGCCCGTGCCCGTCCGTATGGGACCGGGCCCGGCGTATGTCAGGCCGGTAGCTGGTAGGTGATTGTCGCAAGCGCAAGCGCAAGCGCAAGCGCCAGCGCAAGCGCAAGCGCAAGCGCCAGCGCAAGCGCCAGCGCAAGCGCCAGCGGTGGCCGGCTCGCCGGCTCGCCGTGATCAAGGAGAAATGGCCGCTGTTGAAGATCAACTAGCGGCCATTTCTCCTTGATCGTCGGGTTAGTGCGCCGCAAGGGTGCAACCAGCGCGTGATGCCGGAGTGCAGAAGTCGACCATGATCTCGGTACTCACGGCCCAACTCCGCCGCGGTCGGTTGGCAACGGCAGCGGCCTCAAGCACCACGTCGAGCAGAACGCCGAGCGATCCGGCTGAGGGCCGTCCGTCCGGTCCGAGCGTCCAAGCGCCGGTCTGCATCGTGCCCTGCGCTGACGCAGCATCCCTGTGACGTCGCCGATGCGGAACAGTGCTTCCGGACCACCGGCGATGTAGTTGACCGTCGGTGGAGGTGCGCTGGGCTTGCCGGTGATGGTCATTGATGCTCGCTTCGATACTGGGCGGACTTCGGTCCAACCATTGTAAATATGGAAGCAAACTTCTAGTCTTCGAAACACCGCAGTAACCGGCGCTGTCAGGAGAAGAAATGTCCATCCCGCTCACGCGGTCCTACTGGCCGGCGACTGATGGCGAGCGAGTCCGGGATCTCACGCTGGGCGACATGCTGCGCGAGGCAGCGGTAGTGGTACCGGAGCGCCTCGCTTTGGTCGACGGCGTCGCGGACCCCATGGCCCGTCGAACCTGGACGTACTCTGAGTTCCTTCGGGATGCCGAGTGCGCGGCGCGGGCCCTTCTGCAGCGCTTCAAGCCCGGCGACCGGATCAGCATTTGGGCGCCCAACAGCGCCGATTGGATCATCCTGCAGCAAGGCATCAGCCTCGCAGGAATGATCATGGTCGCCGCCAATCCGGCCTACCGGAGCCGGGAGCTCGCCCACATCCTCAGCCAGTCCGGCGCAGCAGGACTGTTCCACGTCGACTCTTATCGCGGCACCGACCTCACCGCGATCATTGAGGAGTTGAGGCCAGAAGTGCCCGCGCTCAGCGACGTCGTCTCGTTCTCCGAATTCGGAGAGTTCCTCGAATCGGGGCGGCGGAAGGAACAGGAATTGCCGGCTGTTGCACCGACTGACCCGATCCAAATCCAGTACACGTCGGGAACCACGGGCTTTCCCAAAGGCGCGCTGCTCCACCACAAGGGCCTCGTGAATGAGGCTCATTTCGTGGCATTGCGCGCTGGCATGGCCGACGGGGATGTCTACATCAACGCGATGCCGATGTACCACATCGGCGGTGGGGCCGTGACCTCGTTCGGCGCGGTCGCCATGCATGGGACATTCGTGATCATGCCGGCCTTCGATCCGGGTCTGGCCCTCGAACTTTTCGAGACCTACCGCGGGACGCACTCATTGCTGGTGCCCACGATGCTGGTCGCCGTTCTCGACCACCCGGATCGGGCCTCTCGCGACCTGTCGAGCTTGAAGACGGTGATGTCGGGTGCCTCGGCTGTACCGGCGGCTCTGGTGTCCCGCACTATCGGCTTGCTCGGCTGCCGATTCAGCATTCTGTTCGGGCAGACTGAGATGCATGGTGTGATCAGCCAAACTCGGATAACCGATTCACCGTCGGACCAGTCCAACACAGTGGGCAGGCCCCTTGAGCAACTCGAGGTGAAGATCGCCGACCCTGTCACGCACGCGCCCGTCGCGATAGGGACAGCCGGCGAGATTTGCTGCCGCGGCTACCAGAACATGCTCGGCTATTACAACATGCCCGAGGAGACCGCGAGCGCGATCGACGATGAAGGCTGGCTGCACATGGGCGACCTCGGAACGATGGATGAGCGCGGGTTCATCCGTGTCACAGGTCGGTTGAAGGACATGATCATCCGCGGTGGCCTCAATATCTATCCGCGAGAAATCGAGGAGCTACTCGTGACTCATCCAGCAGTCGCGGGCGCCGCCGTTGTGGGGATACCCGACGACGTTTGGGGCGAGCAGATCGCCGCCGTCGTCGAATTTCGTGCCGGTGCGAACGCGACCGCGGAGGAACTGCGAGGTTTCTGCCGCGCTGAGATGTCGGCACATAAGACGCCGTCGCACTGGATCTTCGTTGGCCAGCTTCCGGTCACGCCCACCGGGAAGGTGCAGAAATTCCTGCTTCGACAGCAGCTCGCATCAGGTGAGCTGGTCGAGGTCGTACTCAGCAGTTCCACCCTCACCGGATGAGGAGTCTGTTCATGGCACCTATCACCAACCGCTACACGACCCTGCTGGGCATCACACACCCGATCGTCCAGGAAGGTCTGGGCCCATTCAGCACCGCGAAGATCGCAGCGGCCGTATCGAACGCCGGCGGTCTGGGCACGGTCTCGATGCCGGGCATGCCGGTAGATCTTGACGCGGGGGCCAGGCTCTTCCTCGATCACATCGAGCAGTGTGCATCGCTGACCGACAAGACTTTCGCTGTCAACGTCCCCGTCGGCGTCGACGCGAACGGCGACATCCTGCCCTTCACCGATGTCTACATCCGCTCGGTGCTGAAAGCCCGGGAAGGTGACAGCGGGCTGGCAACGCAGTTGAAGGTGCTGACCACCTCGGCGGGCTTTCCTGGCAAATATATCCAGCTGATCAAGGATGCCGGAATGATCCACCAGCACAAGGTCGGCTCCACGCGTCAGGCGGTGAAATCCGTCGAGGCAGGTACCGACGTCATCCTCGCGGCAGGGTTCGAGATGGGCGGCCACGCCCCGAGCAAGGCCGTGCACACCTATGTTCTCGTGCCCAGCATCACTGAAGCGGTGGATGTCCCGGTGCTCCTGACCGGAGGTGCTCGGGACGGGCGTGGTCTGGCTGCAGCGCTGGCGATGGGTGCCGACGGCGTTGCGATGGGCACCCGCTTCATCACCTCCGTCGACAACGTCGACTGGCACCCTGCCTACGTCCAGGCCCTGCTCAACGCGAAGGAAGGCGACGACGTCGCTTTCCCTGGCGTGTACGGACCATGTCGCGGTCTGCGTAACGCCGCATCCGAGGCAGCGTTGCGAGACGGTGCCGGCGAGCTCGGCGAAGGGGGAGTCGTTGACGCGGTCGAGCACACCAGGTGGAAGATCGAATCGATGCGCAGGGCGCAAGAGCTTGGCGACGTACAGAACAGCCTGGTCATGACCGGACAGGTGGCATCGGCGATCACCGAGCTCATCACCATCTCGGAATTCGTGCCTCGGATGGCGCAGGAGGCGGCGGACGTCCTCCGCCGGTTGGTAACCATGATGGCTTTACCAGAGGAGAAGTCATGACCGATACCCACCCATGGACGTTCGACTTCGCCGACAAGGGAGTCGTCATCGCCGGCGGCACCTCCGGAGTCGGGCTGTCCACCGCCGCAGCCTTCGCCGCTGCCGGTGCACAGCGCATCGTTCTGATCGGCCGCAACGCCGAGCGCGGCGACAACGCCGTTCAGCAGATCGTCGCCGAGCACCCGAAGTCGGAGCCCGTCTTCCTCGCGGCGGACGCCAACGACCCGGTCGCCGCAGAGCAGGTGGCTAGGCAGGCCAACGAGTATCTAGGCCGGATCGACGTGCTGGTCAACTCGACGGTGGCGCCCTACCAGCCGACGCTGCTGCACGACATCCCCACCGCGGAACTGCTGCAGATCCTGGTGCAACAGGCAGCGGGACCGCTGCTGATGAGCCGTGCGGTCATCCCGTTCATGCGGGCGCAGAAGAGCGGCGCGATCATCAACATCGCCTCCGACGCAGTCAAGGTCCCCACCCCGGGTGAGACGGCGATCGGTTCGGCGATGGCAGCAATCGTCACGTTCTCCCGGACGCTGGCACTGGAGGCCAAGCGATACGGCGTGACGGTCAACGCCATCACACCGTCCCTGATTGTGAACACCGGCTCCTATGACCGAGCCATGAATCTGGAGTTCAGCAAGAAGATCTTCGACAAGATCGTCTCCCAAGCACACCTCGGACTCACCGAGCCCGAGGACCTCGCCAACTTGGCGTTGTTCTTCGCCTCGCCAATGGCCAGCAAGATCACCGGCCAGGTCGTGAGCGTGAACGGAGGGATCTCCGTTGCCTGAGCCGGTTCGCACGCTGCACCGGGAGCGCGTCCGGTCGATCGCCGACATCCGGGCGATGGAGAAGTACAGCTACTCCGAGCTCCGTCCTGCCGACACGATCCACGGCTGCCTGGCCGCGATTGCAGCCGAGTGTCCGGACAAGAGCGCGGTCATCGTCGTCGAGGAGCCGAACGTCCGCAAGCCGGCGAGGGTCGTCACGTTTCGCCAATTCGTGGACGGGATCGAGGAGGCGGCCTGCCTGTTCCACGACAAGGCCGGCCCGGACGGCAGCGTCGTCGCCGTGATGCTGTCGATGGTCCCCGAGAGCCTGATCGCGATGTGGGGGGCGGCCACCGCGGGCGTGGCCGTGCCGCTCAATCCCTTCCTCGAATGCGGTGCGCTCGTCAGCGCGCTGAAGCAGACGAAGGCCGCGGTACTGGTCACCAGCCGGGACATCCTCGAGAAGAAGTGCGAGGGCGGTGCGGAGCTTCTCCGGGAGCAGGTCCCAGGTCTTGGGCAGGTCTTCTACGTCGACGATCCAGATCCCTCGATGGATCTCGCCAGCGCCATGGCTGCATACACCGGGCGCGGACTCGATTTCGAGGTCAACGAGGACGCCTGGCGGGATGCGGTGATCCAGCCGACCGGTGGCACGACCGGCTCACCGAAGCTCGTCCGGATGTCACAGGCGGGCCAGCTCTCGGTCGGGTCGAATGTGGGGGCGCTGATGGGCAACGAGGCCGACGGCGTGGTGGGCCACGGCATGCCTAACTTCCACTGCGGCGGGAGCTTGTCGATCAGCCTGCGAGCGTTGATGCACGGCATGACGGTGCTGACCCTGACGACCGAAGGCTTTCGGTCGCGGTGGGCGATCGAGAACTTCTGGCAGATCGCCGACCACTACAAGATGACGTCATTGCTGGCCACTCCGACCACGGCTCTTGCCTTGCTGGACGGCCCCGGCGCACCAGCGCCGGGCCACCTGCTGCAGGACTTCCACTGCGGCGGCAGCACCCTGCCTGTCGATCTGGTGAAGGACTTCCACGATCGTTTCGGCATCTGGCTGCGGGAGAACTGGGGCATGACCGAGGTCCACGGAACCGTGACCGGCCATCCCAACGACGCAACCGCGCCTAGGCCCGGATCGGCCGGCGTTCCGCTGCCGCGCACGCCGATCCGTGCCGTCGTCCTCGACGGGGACAACAATTTCGTCCGAGACTGCGCACCGAACGAGCGGGGCAGCCTGGTGATCGGCGGCGACACCGTCACAGCCGGCTACGTCGACCAGACCCAGAACGCCGGCTTTCACGTCGGCGGGATGCCCGGTCCCGGCCGCTGGGCGAACACCGGCGACATCGGTGCCCTCGACGAGGACGGCTACGTCTACGTCTTCGGCCGGGCCAAGGACCTCATCATCCGCGGCGGTCACAACATCGACCCGAGGGAGATCGAGGACGCGCTCAGTCAGCATCCGGCAGTCCACATCGCCGCTGCGGTAGGCCGCCCGGACAAGGCCAAAGGCGAGCTGCCGATCGCCTATGTCCAGCTCTTGGACGGTGAGTGGGCGACCGCGGCGGAGCTCAAGGCCTTCTGCCGCGAGAAAGTTCAGGAGCGAGCCGCGGCACCGGTCGACGTCGTCATCGTCGAGCAGATGCCGCTAACCCCGGTCGGCAAGATCTCCAAGCCGGTGCTACGCCAGCTCGCCCTCGAGAGCGAGATGCGCGCCGCCGTCGCCAGCTCGGCGAGCACGGCTGTCGACGTCGACGTGGACATCGATGAAAAGGGCCCGCGCAGGCGGGTACTCGTCACGCTGCATCCCGCGTCCGCAGACCTCGACCTTCATGCTGTGCGGGCACGGCTGGGCGGCTACGAGTTCGAGACGACAGTGGAGCTTGCCGGTGGACTTCAGGCTGTCTGACGACCAATCCTTGATTCGCGACTCGGTGCGCAAATTCGCGCGGACCGAGCTGGCGCCGGGCTACCTGGAGCGAGCGAAGTCCGAGGAATTCCCCTGGGACCTGCACCGGCGCGTCTCCTCCCTCGGCGTCTTCGGGCTGCTGTCGGGGCCGGAGCACAACCCGTTGCCCGAGGAGGACTTCCTGGCCGTGGGGTTGGTGATAGAGGAGCTGGCCTACGCCGACTTCAACCTCGCTAACGCGGCGATCCCGGTGATGCTGATGAGCTCGCTGATCGCGCGCCACGGCTCGACCGAAGTCCGCCGGCGGTGGCTCGAACCGATGATCTCCGGTGCGGAATTCGTCGGCCTCGGGTTGACCGAACCGGGAGCCGGTTCCGACGTCGCGTCGATCCGCACCACGGCCACCGTCGACGGCGATGACTACGTGATTAGCGGCGAGAAGACCTCGGTCACGATGCTTGCCCACGCGCAGGCTCTGGTGGTGGTGGCCAAGACCGTGCGCGACGGCATCTCGGTCGGCGCGTCGGCCTTTGTGGTGCCGCTGGACTCACCCGGAATCGCCAAGTCCCTGGTCGCTGACCCGGGCTGGCTGCCGCTGGGCCGGGGGGTGTTGCACCTGGACTCCGTCCGGGTGCCCTCGTCCGCGCTGCTCGGCGGGGAAGGAGCAGCTTTTCGCAGCGTTCTCAACGGGTTCGACTTCACCCGCCCGCTGTTGGCGCTCACCGGCATCGGCTGCGCACAGGCCTCGATCGACGAGACGGTCACGTATCTCAAGCAGCGCCAGGCTTTCGGTTCGCCGCTTGCCAGCTTCGAAGGCGCGTCGTTCCCGCTCGCCGAGCACGCCACGCACCTCGAGGCCGCTCGGCTGCTCTGCTATTCCACGCTGTGCAGACGCACCGTCGGCCAGGACCACACTGCGCTGGCGGCCATGACGAAATGGCTCGGGCCGCTGCAGGCCGGCAGGGCGATCCACGATTGCCTGCTGCTGCACGGCAACTACGGCTACTCGGCGGAGTTCCCGTTCGAGCAGCGGCTGCGCGACGTCCTCGCCGTCGAGATCGCCGACGGGACCGCGCAGATCCAGAAGATCATCATCGCGCGGGAGCTCTTTGGGCCTGAGTTCGTGCCGTACGCGCGGGGGTCGCAGCGCAAGACAAGCCATTGACAATCGGGCCTACGCAGATACTCTAGTATTAGACTATCGTCTATTAGAGTATTTTCCGCGAGCCGGAGGTTGTCCGTTGAGTGACATCGATTCCGCGCTGAAGGTCCTGGCTGACGCGGTGGCGTCGCCTCGGGAATATGCGCTGGCATGGAAGCAACGCACTGGCCGCAAGGTCGTCGGTGCGTTCCCGATGAACTTCCCGGGCGAGATCATTCATGCCGCCGGTGCACTCTCGGTCGTCGTCCAGGACAGCCGGGCACCGATCACCGACGGCCGCAGCCTGCTGCCGGAGTTCCACTGCGGCTACACGCGAAGCGTCGCCGACCAGGCGGCCACCGGAAACTTCGACTACTTCGACGCCTTTCTCTGTGCCGACCACTGCATCCAGTTGTTGGGTGCCGTCGACACGATCCGCTTCGTCATGCCCCGGACACCGGTGCACTTCGTGCAGTTCATCAGTTCCATGAACGATGCCTGGGGCCAGCAGCAAATCAACGAGACGATGCAGTCCTTCGCCGACGAGCTCGAGCAGCTGCTGGGTGTGCAGATCACACAGGAGGCGCTGGCAGAGAGCATCGGACTGTTCAACCGCAACCGTCAGCTGCTACGCCGCCTCTACGACCTGCGCCGAACGGGTGTGAACATCACGGCCGCCCAGATGCAGCTGATGGTGCAGTCGAGCATGGTGATGGACAAGCGGGAGCACAACGAGATCCTCGCGCCGCTGGTCGACCTGTTCGCGGACTGGACGATCAACCCGCCCCAGCCGGTCCGCCTGCACCTGTCGGGCCACCTGTGCCACGCGCCACGCGCCGAGCTGCTCACCGCGATCGAGGAGTGCGGCGCCACCGTCGTCGACGACGATCTCTTTACCGGCTATCGCTACATCTCCACCGACGTGGTCACCGACGGTGACCTGATCGAAGCACTCGGCCGCTGGTACGTGGACCGCAACGACAATGTGCCGTGTCCGACCCGCGTCCAGCACAACGTCGACTGGGACGGCTACCTGATGCAGTCGATCGACAAGAGCCAGGCCACCGGCGTCATCGTGCTGATGGTGAAGTTCTGCGAGCCGCACATGCTCTATTACCCCGAGCTGCGCAAGACGCTCGAGGAGCACGGCATCCCATTGCTGCTGATCGAGACCGAGCACGAGGGGTTACCGCTGGAGTCCATCAGGACGCGGGTCGAGACCTTCGTCGAGCAGATCCGCCGACGCCAGTCGTCGGTCCCCGTCCCCGCCTGAACATCCGAGCAATCACTCGAGGAGCACGCCATGTCCGTAGAGCTCGCCAGCAAGGTCAACCGGTTGAACGTCACCAAGGACGGCGGCCGGATGGTCTCGGATTACTGGGAGAACATCTTCACCGCTCGTGAGCGGGGCAAGCGGGTGGTCTGGTACAACGGCTCGGCCGTCAACCCGATCTTCCAGGCCGCGGGACTCGAGTGGTGCCACGGTGAGGCATTCTCGGCGCGGCTGGCCGCCACTCACCTCGAGGGACCGGCGCAGCTCGCCGGCGCCGAGTACGGCTACATCGCCGAGCTGTGCTCCTACGCGCGCACGCATCTCGGCTGCGCGGTGCTGACCCAGCGGGCCGCGGAGCGCGCCGAGGCGGGCCCGCAGGAGGGATTCGAAACGGGCATCGTCGGCATGGTCGATCAGGAAGAGCTGGCCAGCAAGCTCCCGACGCCGGACTTCTTCGTCAACGCCTACGCCGGCTGCAGCACCGGCCAGCAGTGGGACGAGATCACCTACCGCGTGTTCGGCAAGAAGGTGCCGATCTTCAACGTCTCCCTGCCGACGCTGTGGGGGAACAAGGCGGACTCCGGGTACCTGCGCGGCGAGGAGTGGGACCGCACTTCGGAGTACGTGGCCAAGCAGCTCTACCAGCTCATCGAGTTCATCGAGGTGCAGACCGGCGAGAAGTTCGACATGGACAAGCTCCGCGAGAACATGACCTACATCAAGAAGGCGTCGCAGCTGCGCCGCGAGGCGATGGACCTCTGCGCTGCGCGGCCCACCCCGGCGACGTTCTGGGACTGGATCTCGAGCATCGCGCAGATCAATTTTCTGCCGGCCAACCAGGAACTCGTCGATTACTTCGCCAACATCAAGCATGAGATCCAGACCCGGTTGGACGAAGGCGTCCCCGGTATCGCCAACGAGCGCTACCGGCTGTACTTCGACGGCATGATGAACTGGAACAAGCTGGGCTGGCTGGCCAAGAAGTTCGCCGACCACGACGTGGCCATGATCGCCGGGCGCTACACGCACAACGCGTTCTGGCAGGAGCCGCACCTCATCGACACCGACGATCCGATCCTGGGCATGGCACAGCATTACCTGCTCTGCCCGACCAATCACGGCACGAAAACGTTGCAGCACCTGATGACGCGCGATGTCGAGAAGTACGGCATCGACGGCGTGGTCTTCCACTCGTCGCGTACCTGCCGGGCATTCACCAACCCACAGCACGTGCTGGCCGAGACCGCGCAGCGCGACCTGGGCATCCAGACGATGTTCTTCGAAGGAGACGTCGCCGACGCGTCCTTCTACAAGGACGAGGTGCTCGACAGTCGACTGGAGGCCATGCTCGAGGCGATCGACGTGCGCCGCATCAAGACAGGTGGCTGACCCGCTTTTGTGCAAAGGAGGAACGGATGAACTGGCATGCCATGGGCGTCGATTTGGGGTCGACGACGGCGAAGACCGTCATCCTCGACTCCTCGGGTGAGCTCGCCGGCTCCGCGATCGTGCAGATGGGGGCGGTGAGCAGGCAGGCCGTCGGGATCTCGATGCAGCGGGCGCTCGCTGCGGCGGGCATCGAGCAGGAGGCTGTGGCGCGCACCGTCGGCACCGGCTACGGACGTCGGCTGATCCCCGTGGCCGACAACACGTTCACCGAGATCACCTGCCATGCGCGCGGAGCATCGGTGCTCTGGCCCGGTGTCCGGTTGGTGATCGACATCGGCGGTCAGGACAGCAAGGTGATCGCGGTCGACGAAGACGGCATGGTCGACCGGTTCGCGATGAACGACCGGTGTGCCAGTGGCACGGGTCGCTTCTTCGAGGTGCTGGCCCGCGCGCTGGAGATCGACGTGACCGAAGTCGGCGCGCTCGCCATGAGCGGTGCGACCGAC
>DASXHV010000089.1:0-25760 GCA_036488285.1 Jatrophihabitans sp.
CGCCGCATGCGCCGCCTGCCGTCCGACAAGCCCGACAACTTCGCCGTATTCACCACCGATTCCTTTATCGCCCGCGACTCGATCTGCGCCTTCCCCACCTGCCACCAACCCGGCCACCGCTGCGACCTGGACCACATCCAGCCCTACCAGCAAGGCGGCACAACCAGCCCCGCCAACCTCGCGGCCTTATGCCGACGCCACCACCGATGCAAGACGCAGCGACCATTCCGCTACCACCGCAACCCCGACGGCTCCTACACCTGGAATCTGGGCAACCGACACCACTACACCAGCCCAGCACCGGCCAGGCTCACGGGCCCCGAAGCTACCGGACCCAAGGAACCCACTGACCCCACTGACGCCACTGACGCCACTGACGCCACTGACGCCACGGATCTCACCTGGGCCCAACGCCTAGCCTCCGAACGGCGATACCGCGAATCGGAACGGCGTGCGGCCGAAGACACCAACTACCATGCTGCACGCAACGCCATCACCCGCGACCTCACCACCGCACACGCCCAGACCGACCACGTCCAACAACGACAAGCCGAAGAAGCACTAGCCGCCATCGAAGACCAACGCCGCGAACAACTCCAACGCCGACATCAACACGACATCGTCGAAAACCACCGACAAACCAATCCCACCACCCCGACACCACCAACCGACTACAACGCGCCACCACCGTTCTGAGACGACGGCGTCGCCGGGTCAGCGGCTGTCCGAGAGCGTCTCCGTCACGACTCGGCGTCGAGTACGTCGAGCGCGTGCTGCAGGTCTGCCGGAAAGGGCGACGTCACCTCGAACCACTCGCCCGTGAACGGGTGCTCGAAACCCAACGACCGCGCATGCAGCCATTGCCGGCTCAGTCCCAACTTGCGGCTCAATACCGGGTCCGCTCCATAGAGCGCGTCGCCGCAGCAGGGGTGCCGCAGCGCGGCCATGTGTACCCGGATCTGGTGGGTGCGCCCGGTCTCCAGACGAACATCCAACAACGAGGCGGCACGGTAGGCCTGCTGGGTCTCGTAATGCGTGACGCTCGGACGGCCCTCGGCCACCACCGCGAATTTCCATTCCGAGGACGGGTGCCGACCGATCGGTGCATCGATGGTGCCGCTGCTCGGATCGGGATGGCCCTGTACAAGCGCCGAATACCGCTTGTCAACAGTCCGTTCCTTGAACGCACGCTTCAATACGGTGTACGCCCGCTCGCTTTTGGCCACCACCATCGCGCCGGTCGTGCCGGCATCCAGACGATGCACAACTCCTCGCCGCTCGGCCGCTCCGGACGTCGAGATGCGCATCCCCATCGCGGCCAATCCCTGAATGACGGTCGGCCCTTCCCAGCCGATCGTCGGATGGGCGGCGACCCCGACCGGCTTGTCCACCACCACCAGATCATCGTCGTCGTACAAGATCGTCAGACCGTCAATCGCACGCGCTGGCAGCGCCGACAGATCGACCGGCTCCGGAATCGTGATCTCGAGCATCGCGCCGCCGTGCACCCGATGCGATCGAGACGGACTCAACCCGTCGAACGTCACCGCGCCCTCGTCGATGAGGTCGGCAGCTGCCGTTCGGGACAGCCCGAACATCCGCGCAATGGCAACGTCCAGCCGAAGTCCCTCTAGCCCGTCCGGCACGGACATCATCCGCGAGTCAGGCATCGGCAGCCGACTGGTCGCTGTCATCGGCGTCCTCGGCCTCCATCGGATTGCGACCGCCGTGGAAGTCGACGCCGCGCAGCGATAGCAGTACCGCAATGGCGCCGCCGACCACGATCGAGGAGTCGGCCAGATTGAAGATCGGGTACCGGTCGCCGTTGTCAGCGAAAACCGAGATCCAGTCGACGACGTGGCCCTTGCCCGGTGACGGAGCCCGGAAGATCCTGTCGACCAGATTGCCGAGCGCACCGCCGAGCACCAGGCCCAGCGATACCGCCCACGGCGTCGAGGTGAGACGGCGGGCAACCCGGACGATGACGATCACGACGATGATCGAAATCGCAGTCAGCATCACCGTGGCGCCGGTGCCCACCGAAAACGCTGCGCCGCTGTTTCGCGCCTGCAGAATGTAGATGCCACCCCACAGGATCCGGATGGATTTGTCGGTCGGCGCGATGTTGGCGACCACCAGCGCCTTGCTGACGATGTCGAAAGTCAGCGCGATCAGGGCGGTCACGATGAAAACCCGCATCTTGGTGCGCTGTGCGGTCGGCGTAGCGCCGACAGTGTCTGGAGTCTGCGGGTCGGTCACCCTGCCATTCTCACCTACGCAGCAAGATGACCGTCAGCGACGCTCCTCCCGTGCCTTGCATTCGGCGTCCAGGGTGGCCATCGGCAAAGCCTTGAGCCGCGCCTTCGGGATCGGGCGGCCGCAGTTCTCGCAGATCCCGTACGTGCCGGAGGTGATGCGGTCGATCGCCCGTTGGATCTGGATCAGCAGGTCGTGCCGGTTCGCCGCGATTGACTGTTCCTGCTCGCGCTCAAACGTCTTGCTGCCCGCATCGGCCTGATCGTCGCCGGCCCCGTCGGTGTTCGTCTGCTGAAGGGCGTTCAGTTCTGCGATCGAGCGGTCGTATTCCGCCTGCATCTCGGCCAACTCGTTCTGCAGCGCTGCGCGGATTTCCTTGAGCTCACTCGCGGTCAGATCACTCTTTGCCGGCTTCGACGGGACAGCGGCAGCCGCCTTGGCTGCTGCTCGTGGTGCGGCCGCAGCTTGCGGTGCTCGAACCGGCGTCTCGGTGGCGGTCGCCTTCGTAGCCGGAGCCTCTGTGGCAACCGGCGTGGGCGGAGCCTCTGTGGCAACGGGCGTGGGCGGAGCCTTTGTCGCAATGGGCGTGGGCGTGCCAGCGGCGGCGGCCTTCGCTGCGGCAGCCTGCTTTGCCACCGTCTTCTTCGCCGGGGCGGCCTTCTTAGCAACCGCCTTCTTAGCTGGCGCAGCTTTCTTAGCTGGCGCAGCTTTCTTAGCTGGCGCAGCCTTGTTAGCTGGCGCAGCCTTCTTCGCCACGGTCTTCTTAGCTGGGGCAGCCTTCTTAGCTGGCGCAGCCTTCTTAGCCACCGTCTTCTTAGCCGGCGCAGCCTTCTTCGCCACGGCATCCTTAGCTGGGGCAGCGTTCTTCGCCACGGCATCCTTAGCTGGGGCAGCGTTCTTCGCCACCGTCTTCTTAGCTGGCGCAGCGTTCTTCGCCACCGGCTTCTTCGCTGGGGAGGCCTTCTTCACGGGAGCTGCTTTCTTTGCCACGGCCTTCGTCGCCGGCGCAGCCTTCTTCGCGGGGCAGGCCTTCTTCGCGGGGCCGGCCTTCTTCGCGGGGTCGGCCTTCTTGGCCGCGGTCTTCTTGCCCGCGGTCTTTTTGGCCGCGGTCTTTTTGGCCGCGGTCTTTTTCGCCGGGGCAGCCGTCTTGGCGGCGGCCTTCTTCACGGGAGGCGCTTTCTTGGCCACGGTCTTCTTCGCCGCAGGGGCAACCGTCTTTGCCGCAGTCTTCCTCGCCACAGTCTTCTTCGCCGCAGGGGCAACCGTCTTTGCCACGGTCTTCTTCGCCGCAGGGGCAACCGTCTTTGCCGCGGTCTTCTTCGCCGCAGTCTTTTTTGCGGGAGCGGCCTTCGCGGTGGCGACTTTCCGCGCCGGAGCCGCGACGGAGCCTGCCTTCGCTCCGCTGCCGCGCCGAAGGGCCTGCCCGATCCGACCGCGAACGCCAGCCATAGTGACCTTTCCCGAGCATCGTCGCTGAGCTAACTAAGAGCCCAGCAAAGGCGCCAAGAATACGAGCGGGATGATCCTCGCGCCAGGTGCCACGCCGAACGTCATGTATGTACCGGATAAATCGGGCACTTCGCCACCTCCCGCGGCGTCCGGGGCCCTCATCGGCAGAGCTGAGCAAGTCGCACGAAACCCCGACCCGCAAGCCCGTAGACTCGTCGTGGCACTGATGAGGACAAGTAGCGTCCGGACACGAATTTGAGCGACCTGGGGACGGTGTGAGCCCAGGATCACGACCGGAATGCGAAATCACCTCGGAGCCTCGGAAGAACCGGACGACCGAGTAGCACCCAGCTCGGCGACCGTAATAGAACCGGACGCACTACAGCAGAGCGGGCGAGCCAGCACGACCGGAGCGCCAAGAGGGGTGGTACCGCGGCAGCACGTGCTGTCGTCCCTTCACCGAACGAAGCCGGACGATCCGGCGCACCCGGCGAAGGAGAACCACCCGATGTCCACCGACACCTCTGCTTCCAGCTACGAGGCCCTGCCCGCACACGTCGACCTGGTCGCGACCGACCACGAGGTCATCGACTTCTGGCGTGAGCAGAAGATCTTCCAGCGCAGCCTGGATCAGACCGAGGGTGGCCCGAACTACACGTTCTACGAGGGTCCGCCGACGGCCAACGGGATGCCGGGCACCCACCACATCGAGGCGCGGGTATTCAAGGATCTGTTTCCACGCTTTCGCACCATGAAGGGCTACCACGTTCCTAGGATCGGCGGCTGGGACTGTCACGGCCTGCCGGTCGAACTCGCGGTCGAGAAGGAACTCGGCTTCACCGGAAAGCCCGACATCGAGAACTACGGCATCGCGGAGTTCAACGAGCGGTGCCGAGAATCCGTCCAACGGCACGTCGACCAGTTCACCCAGCTGTCCGAACGGATCGGCTACTGGTGTGACTACGACAACGCCTACTGGACCATGAAGTCCGACTATGTCGAATCGGTCTGGTGGGCCCTCAAGCAGACCTTCGACCAGGGCCTGCTCGTCGAGGACCACCGGGTCGCTCCGTACTGCCCACGATGTGGCACCGGGCTCTCCGATCACGAAGTGGCACAGGGATACGAGACCGTCGTCGACCCGTCCGTCTACGTCCGCTTCCCGGTCACGAATGGGCCGGCTGCCCAGTTCGGCGCCGACCTACTGGTGTGGACCACGACACCGTGGACGCTGGTATCCAACACGGCTGTGGCGGTCAACCCGACCGTCGACTACCTCGTGACCCGCACCGATGCCGGCACCCTGGTCATCGCCGAACCGCTCGCCGCGAAGGTGTTGGGGACCGATGACTTCGAGGTACTCGCGCGTTACAGCGGTCGTGAGCTGGAGCACTCGACCTACCGGCGGCCTTTTGACTTCGTCCCGATCGGCGACGCCGACCACCGCGCACATTTCGTAGTGCTCGCCGACTACGTGACCACCGAGGACGGCACCGGGCTGGTCCACCAGGCCCCCGCGTTCGGTGCCGAGGACCTTGCGGTTGCGCGTGCCTACGGGCTACCGGTGGTGAACCCGGTCGGTCCGGACGGGCATTTTCTGCCCGAGGTTCCCGAGGTCGGTGGGGTGTTCTTCAAGGACGCCGACGATCAGCTGGTGGCCTCGCTCAGCGAGCGCGGGCTGCTCTTCAAGCACGTCGCCTTCGAACACTCCTACCCACACTGCTGGCGCTGCCACACCCCGCTGATGTATTACGCCCTGCCGTCCTGGTACATCCGCACCACGGCGCGCAAGGACGAGTTGATCGGCCAGAACGAGGCGACCAACTGGTACCCCGACACCATCAAGCACGGCCGCTACGGCGACTGGCTCGACAACAACATCGACTGGGCTCTCTCGCGTGATCGTTACTGGGGAACCCCTTTGCCGATATGGCGAAACGACGTCGACCCTACGAACCTGGTGTGCGTCGGATCGCTGGCAGAACTGTCCGAACTGACCGGTGAGGATCTGCACGATCTCGATCCGCACCGGCCGTTCGCCGACGCGCCCACCTTCACGCTGCCGGGAGTCCAGGGGACCTTCCGCCGCGTGCCTCAGGTCATCGATGCCTGGTTCGACTCAGGTTCGATGCCGTTCGCCCAGTTCGGCGCGCCGCACCGCAATGCCGAGCTGGCGGCCGCTTCGTACCCCGCCGATTTCATCTGCGAAGCCATCGATCAGACGCGTGGCTGGTTCTACACGCTGATGGTCATCGGTACGCTGGTGTTCGGCAAGAATTCGTACCGCAACGTGATCTGCCTCGGCCACATCGTCGCCGAGGACGGCCGCAAGATGAGCAAGCACCTCGGCAACATCCTGGAACCCATCCCGCTGCTCGAACAACATGGCGCCGACGCGGTGCGGTGGTTCATGCTCGCGGCGGGCTCGCCATGGTCCTCTCGCCGGATCGGGCACAAGGTCCTCGACGAGATCGCGTCGAAGGTGCTGCGGACCTACTGGTCGCTGGCCTCCTTCCAGTCGCTGTACGCGCGTGCCAACAATTGGTCGCCAGGTGGCACGTCGACGGCGACCGACTCCGTGCTGGACCGATGGGCTCAGAACGAAACCGCGCGGGTGGCTGCCGAGGTCGACCAGGCGCTGGAAGGCTATGACCCGGCACGAGCCGGCAAAGCCGTCGCAGCCCTGATCGACGACCTGTCCAACTGGTACGTACGGCGATCGCGACGGCGGTTCTGGGACGGTGACCCGGCGGCGCTGCAAACTCTGCACGACAGTCTGCAGACCGTGACCCGGCTGCTGGCCCCGTTCATCCCCTTCATCACCGAGCGGGTGTGGCGAGCGCTGTTCGCCGACAGCACCGGAGTCGAGTCGGTGCACCTCACGAGTTGGCCGACCCTCGACGCGCAAGCAGGACTCGGAACCGACGCCGCATTTGACGCGACGCTGTCGGAACAAATGGCCGTGGTCCGCAGACTCGTCGAACTCGGACGTGCGGCGCGCGCGGAATCCAAGGTCAAGACACGCCAGCCGCTGGCCCGCGCGCTGATCTCGGCACCGGGCTGGGACAGCCTGCCGGGGGAGTTGAGAGCCCAGGTCGCCGATGAACTCAACGTTGTCGAACTCGCCTCGCTGGCCGCGGCCGCCGACCTGGTCGACGTCGCGGTGAAGGCCAACTTCCGTGCCCTCGGGAAGCGATTCGGGTCCGGCACGCAGGCGGTCGCCAAGGCCGTCGCCGCAGCGGACGCGATGGCGCTTGCCACTGCGCTGCGTGACACCGGGACGGCCACGGTCGAGGTGGACGGTGCGCAGGTATCCCTGACCGCCGAGGACGTCATCGTCAGCGAGACGCCCCGTTCGGGCTGGGCGGTCGCGAGCGAGGGTCCCGACACTGTCGCTCTCGACCTTGAACTCAGCACCGAACTGCGTCGGCTCGGCACGCTGCGCGACATCATCCGGATCGTGCAGGAGGCTCGCAAGAACGCTGGATTCGAGGTCACCGATCGGATCCGGTTGCAATGGCGCGTCGGTGGGTCCCCGGAGCCTGCAGAGGCGATCCGGGCGCACCGCGACGAGTTGGCGCGCGAGGTGCTGGCAGCCGAATTGGTCGAGGGGCCGCCGGACGCGCCGGATGCCTTCTTCGAAGCCACCGACGCCGATCTCGGTCTGCACCTGTGGCTGGCCCGAGTGAGCTAGCCAGCGACGTTACCCCATCGTCAGCGCGGTATCCGGGTCGCAGAGCGAGCAGGCGGTGAATCCGTCGGCGACGGCTTGGCTCAGCGGGATCGATTCGACGTCGTGCTCGGCCGCGAACTCACACGCCCAGCGGTGGTAGCGCGGCCGTCCGTCGATAACCCACACCGGCTCGCTGCCGTGGTCGGCTACCGGCGGAATGGTGGTCGCCGCGGCCGGCTCGTCCGCAAGCTCGTCAGCTGCACTGTCGTCGGCTGCACTGTCGTCGGCTGCACTGTCGTCGGAAACCGAGTCATCGGCCGAGCGCTTATCGGCCGCACGCTCATCAGCAACCGGCTCTATCGCGGCAGTCGAGGCCGCGGCTGTTGGTGATGCGGCAGTTGGTGATGCGGCAGCGTCGACCGGCTCGGCCGCGGGTATCGCCTCCGTTGAACGTGCCTCCGCAGCCGCTACTCGGCGGCGCCGAGCTCGGGCAACGATGTACACGGTCAACAGGCTCGCCACTACTGAGGCAGCGACCAGCGCGGGAGCGTTTCCCACCAGCCCGAGGATCAGCAACGCCAGCGCGAGGACAAGCAGCAACAGGATCACGACCTGCATGGCGTCACCTCCCGGCTGAGACTGGTTCCACGGCTACGGCCAACGTCAGGGCCGGCATGAACATCCGCACCTGAAACGACAGCGGTGGACGAGTCCCGCAGGACTCGTCCACCGTCGTCAGCGAATCAGCTCTTGTTGTCGGCCCCTTGCTTGTCCTGGCTCGGCTCGGCGCGACCACTGGCATCCAGGTCATGCAGCTGCGATTCCAAGTAGCTCTTGAGCCGCGAGCGGTACTCGTGCTCGAAGGTGCGCAGCTCCTCGAGCCGCTTCTCCAATGCGGCCTTGCGCTGCTCCAGCTGGGTGGTGATCTGCGCGGCTCGCTGCTCGGCTTCCTGCACGGTGCTGGCGGCCTTGCTCCGGGACTCCCGATCCAGCTGCTCAGCCCTGGACTGTGCGTCGGAAACCGTCTTCTCGTGGAAGGCCTTCGCGTCAGCCTGCACGCGCTCGGTGTGGGCCTTCATGTCGGCGATGGTCTTGTCCTGGTGCGCCTTGGCCGCCGCGGTCTGCTCGTCGGCAGCCTGCTGCGCGAGCGCGAGCACTCGCTCGGCCTGACTCAGATGCGCCAGGCTGCCCGCTGCGCTGCCCGCCGCGGCACCGGCGGCACCGGCGGCGGGAGCCGCCTGAGCGGCGCTCTGTGCGGCGGCACGGGCCGCTGCCGCTTCCTGTTGGGCGCGGGACAACCCGGCCTCGAGCTCACTGACCCGAGCCGCGAGTCGCTTGCCTTCCTCGCGTGCCGTTGCCAGCGCGGCCGCGTCGCCACCTGCCGCGGTCGCCCGCTGCTGGTGGGCTGCCATCTCCTGCTGTGCGGCGTTGAGGTCCTGCTGAGCCTTCGTGGCCGCCTGGCGAGCCTGCGCCAGCGACGCCTCGAGCTCATTGCTGCGCGCGGTGAGCTTCTTGATCTCCTCGCGGCTGGCCGTCAGAGCTGCCGCGTCTGCGCCGTTGCCGGCGACCGAACCTGCCGCAACCGGGGCGCCACCGCTGTTCTCGACGTGGTCCCGCAAATCCTTGTTCTCTTCGATGAGGCGCGCGAGCTCGACCTCAATGATGTCGAGGAAGGCGTCGACCTCTTCCTCGTCATACCCGCGCTTGCCGATCGGGGGCTTCTTGAAGACCACATTGTGGACTTCAGCGGGTGTCAAAGGCATCGATTCACCTCGTGTGTTCTAGGCGTGGAACCCCTGACTGGGAGCAACGCGCCGCGTGAACGGACGGAACGGACAGACGATCTTCGTTCAGGTGCGCCGGTCACGGAACACCCGAGCGGCACTCACTCGTGGTGAGCGTGTGCAAGGAGAGAATACCGATGTCGATCAACTTGACACCGCACCGCCACCAAAAACTCACCGGAGGGTACCGGTGACCGGGGAGACTAACTCCACATTTCGGTGGGTCCGTCCGGACTCCGGACGGCAAATCACGATGAAATTTATGCGACCGCGAGCGACCCCACGATCGATCGCGCCACGATCAGGACGATCAGAAGCACCAGTGCGGAAAGATCGAAACTCATTCCACCGAGCTGAATCGGCGGGATCAGCTTGCGCAACAGCTTCATCGGCGGATCGGTGGCGACGTACACCACTTCGAGGCCGACCGCTGCCACCCCTGCCGGTCGCCAGGAGCGCGCAAAGCTGCGCGTTGTTTCCACGATCAGCCGTGCGATCACCAGCAGGTAATACACGAGCAGCACTAGCCCGAGGGCAGCCCAGAAGGTCGACATGCTTCCAGTGTTCCACTCCGCGCCGAAATCTGTCTGAGCGTGGGCCGGGCCACGACGATCCGCCGCCCATTGCGGGTCAGCTCTGGTTGTAGAAGCCGCCTTCGGCAATGCGTTGCTTATCTGCCGCGGTCACGGTGATGTTGTTCGGGCTCAGCAAAAACACCCTGGGCGTCACGCGCTCGATGCTGCCGTGCAACCCGAAGGTCAGACCGGCTGCGAAGTCGACCAGCCGCTTGGCATCCGAGTCATCCATCTCCGACAGATTCATGATGACCGGCGTGCCGGCTCGGAACTGCAGCCCGATGGTCTTTGCCTCGTTGTACGTCCGCGGATGCAGGGTGGTGATCCGCTGCGGTGAGGGCGTCTCGTAGCCGGCGTCGTAGTCGTCATAGACCTCGGCGGACTGCGTCTCATGGGTCTCGTAGGAACTTCGCGGCTGCGCCACCTCCACCTCGCGGCGGCTGTATTGCGGGTCGCGGGCGAGCGCACCGTAGGACTCAGTGCCCTCGGCGTAGTCGTCGTCCTCGACGAGTCCGAGGTAGACGCCCATCTTCCGAAAGGCTGTGGCCATGTCGTCCTCCTGTGTCGTACTGCTCGCTGCTGCGAGCCGACGTTATCCGAAAGTTGCGTCCCGGCGGCCGAGCAACGCCGTACCGATCCGTACATGTGTCGCGCCGTTTCGAATTGCTTCTTCCAGGTCACCGCTCATCCCCGCCGACACCATCGTCGCCGAGGGATGCATGGAACGTAGTTTGGCGGCGGCCAGATTCAAGCGCGCGAAAGCGGCCTCGGGCTCACCGTACAGCGGCGCGATCGCCATCACGCCAGCCAAATGGAGGGAATCCCGATCAGCCACCTGGTCGGCAAAGCGCAGCAGCTCAGCAGGTCGCACGCCGCCCCGCTCGGCGTCACCATCGGCGCTGGGGTCGAGGTTGACCTGAATCAGAACCTGTAGCGGGCCCCGCTCGGCTCGATCGGCGGCGTCGGCCAGCGCGGTCAGCAGCGACGGCCGGTCCAGGCTGTGCACCACGTCGGCGTACCGAGCCACCGAGCGCGCCTTGTTCGACTGCAGCTGACCGACGAAATGCCAGCGCACCGACAGGTCGGTGAGTTGCCGAACCTCGTCGATCTTCGGAGCTGCCTCCTGGTCGCGGTTCTCGCCCAGGTCGGTGACGCCGAGCTCGGCAAGCAGTACCGCGTCAGCGGCCGGGAAGAATTTCGTGACTGCGACGAGCTCGACGTCCGACGCGGTCCGTCCGGCCGCGACACAGGCCGCATTGATCCGCCCACGCACGACCGCCAGGTTGTCTCGCAGCTGGTCGCGCCTGTTTTCAGGAGCGGTCATCGCATGGACACCTGGCGGTCGGGATCGGGGACGGCGACAGCGCCGCGTTACTTGAGGAAGTCAGGGACATCCAGTTCTTCGTCCAGTTCGACCGGACGACGGGTCGCGGTGGCGGTTGAGGTGGTGGTCGAAGACCAGCTCACGCCGGGGTTCGAGGTGCTGGGCGGGACCGCGCGGGACCGATCTGACGAGGAACTTGCCCCCGACGGACGCGATCCCCCGGTGGCGGCCGCGGCTGCACCCTGACCGGAGGGTGTGCCCGGCGCGGGAGTGGCCATCGGAGCGGCTGCTTCCGAGCCGAGCTCCCGACGGACGTCGACCTTCTTGTACGGCAGCTGGCCGGAATCGAAGCCAGCCGCGATGACGGTGACCTTGACCTCGTCCCCCAGGGTGTCGTCGATGACCGCACCGAAGATGATGTTCGCGTCCGGGTGGGCCGACTCGGCAACCAGCGAGGCAGCGTCGTTGATCTCGAAAAGCCCCAGGTCGGAGCCGCCGTAGATGGACAGCAGCACGCCGTGCGCGCCTTCCATGCTGGCCTCGAGCAACGGTGACGCGATGGCCATCTCGGCGGCGGCACGAGCGCGGCCGTCTCCCCTTGCCGAGCCGATGCCCATCAGTGCCGAACCGGCGCCACTCATCACGCTCTTGACGTCGGCGAAGTCGAGGTTGATGAGGCCCGGCGTCGTGATCAGGTCGGTGATGCCCTGGACACCGGACAGCAGCACCTGGTCGGCGCTACGGAAGGCATCCATCACCGAGACGTTGTTGTCCGAGATCTGCAGCAGCCGATCGTTCGGAATGACAATGAGCGTGTCGCACTCGGACCGGAGTTGCTCGATGCCGGTCTCGGCCTGCGTGGCGCGCTTCTTCCCCTCGAACGAGAACGGCCTGGTGACCACTCCGATGGTGAGGGCGCCCAGCTTGCGCGAGATGCTCGCCACCACGGGCGCGCCGCCGGTGCCGGTGCCACCGCCTTCACCCGCGGTCACGAAGACCATGTCGGCGCCCTTGAGCACCTCCTCGATCTCATCGCGATGATCCTCGGCGGCCTTGCGGCCGACGTCCGGCTGGGCTCCCGCGCCCAAGCCCCGGGTGAGCTCACGGCCGATGTCGAGCTTGACGTCGGCATCCGACATCAGCAGAGC
The DNA here is from genome assembly GCA_036488285.1 of Jatrophihabitans sp. Classification (GTDB taxonomy): domain Bacteria; phylum Actinomycetota; class Actinomycetes; order Mycobacteriales; family Jatrophihabitantaceae; genus Jatrophihabitans_A. Next base: position 12,210 of record DASXHV010000089.1, read on the forward strand.
CTGCGCGTCGGTGTTCACCGCGATGAACTCGACACCCTTGAGCCCTTGCTCGATCATCCGGTTGACCGCGTTCACGCCGCCGCCACCGACGCCGACGACCTTGATGACTGCTAGGTAGTTGTGCGGAGGGGTCATGAGGCCACCTCGCTGATCAGGCGGCCGGGCGGTCGAGTCATGGCTTCCACTTCCGATCGTCGTTGTGAACTCTCACCCTCAGGTAGACCCTTAACGTTATGTCAACCTACGTGATAGAAGTGAAGGTAGGTTCGCGTCTTGCGTACTTCAAGCAGGCGCGCCGCGACACGCTGCATTTCTGGGAAATGTCTTGTCGCGCGCGGGAAATCCCGTCCGGATCGCGAGGTATCAGTTACCACCACGACTGATTACCGCGTCGGGGTCACTGACGTCGAAGTACTTGCCCGGCTGGCCGAAGAGCGCGGCGACCAGCCGTGCCTTGTCGGCATTGCGATCGGTGCCACCCCACAGCACTGTCCGTCCATCGGTGAGAGTCAACGTGACCGATTCCAGGCTCTGCGCGCTGATCGAGTCGACCCGTCTCGCGGTCGTGGCCGGCAGCGATGCCGCCACCGTCGCGATCGCCGCGCTCGTGGCATCATCCTGGCCGCCGAGGTTGGGTAAACCGGCCGGAGCGCTGCGGACGGTGCGGAACCCCACGTTGTCCGCATCGATCAACTGCGCACGTGATCCGTACGAGCGATAGCCAACGGCCACCCGCTCGGTCACGGCGATCGTCACCGTGCTCGGGTAGGAAGTGCTGATCCTGACCGAGCGCACCTCGGGAAGTTTCTCGACCCGGTTTCGGATCACGTCGGTGTTCAGCCGGATCAGCGGGGTACCGGCCTTCACCCCGGCTGCCGTGCGTACCTGTTGGGCCGAGAGCAGCCTGGTGCCCTTGACCTGGACCGAACCCACTCCGAGCAGGCTGGAGAAGCCGATCACCCAACCGAGCACCGCGACCATCGTCAGCACGATCGCCGCTATCAGCCACCGGCGGCGATGCCCGGTTCGATCGCTGGGCGACGTTGCGCCAGGGCGCGTCGAGACCGCGGTCACGACTCCAGCCCGGCGCGTGCCTTGACCTCGGCGATGATCTCGTCGCACAGCAGGTGCACGTCGCCGATGCCCATCGTGAGCACCACATCGCCGGGTCGGGCGATCGCTGCGATCCGGGCCGGGGTGGCACCCCAACTCGGCTCGTAGAGCACCTGCTCGGCGGGCAGCGGGATCCGGTCGGCGATCATTGCGCCGCTCACGCCAGGGATGGGTTCCTCGCGTGCCGGGAAGATGTCCATCACGACGGCGATGTCGGCCATCGCCATCGCGGCGCCGAACTCGGTGGCGAAGGTCTGGGTGCGGCTGTAGGTGCCCGGCTGGAACACCGCGATCAGCCGGCCGCCTGGCGGCACCGCGGCCCTGGCCGCCTTGAGCTGTGCTCGTACCTCCGAGGGGTGGTGGGCATAGTCGTCGTACACCCGCACGCCTGCAGCCTCGTCACGGAATTCGAATCGGCGGTGCACGCCCTGGAATCCGCGCCAGGTCTGTTCGACACGGGCCAGGTCGAAACCGAGTTGGCTGGCCAGTACGTATGCGCCGGCCCCGTTCAACGCCATATGGCGTCCGAGCAGCGCACCCAGGCGAAGGCGTCGGGTATCGATGCCCGGGCCCTGCAGCGTGAACTCGACGGAGTCGGCGTGCTCGTCGATGTCGCTGACCTGGTAATCGGCATCAGGAGCAGTGCCGTAGCTGAGCACCCGGACCCCCTTGCCCCGGGCGTAGTCGGCGATCCGACGCGCCCCGGCGTCGTCGGCGCAACTGACCAGCACACCAGGCGAACCATCGCTGGCGACGATCCGGTCGACAAACAATTCGAAGGCATGAAAGACACCCTCGAGGTCACCGTGGTTTTCCAGATGGTCGGCCTCGACGTTGGTGATGATCGCAAGTTCCGGTCGCAGCAGGAGGAAGGAGCCGTCACTCTCGTCGGCCTCGACCAGGAACAGATCACCCGAGCCGGCATGCGCATTCAGACCCGACTCGTAGAGGTTTGCCCCGATGGCGAAAGAGGGATCGAGCGCGCAGGCCTGCGCGGCCACGGTCAGCAAGGACGTCGTACTGGTCTTGCCATGCGTGCCCGCTATGGCCACGGCGCGCTTCCCGGTGATCATCGCCGCCAGGGCACTTGCACGGCGCAACACCCGCATGCCGCGTTCCCGGGCGGCAACGAGTTCGAAGTTCTTCGGGTTGATGGCCGTGGTGTACACCACGGTGTCGGTACCATCCAGGTGATCGAGCGAGTGCCCGATCGAGACGTCGGCACCCAAGGCGCGCAACGCGGCAACTGTGGTGGACTCCCGGCCCTCGCAGCCGGAAACCTGCACGCCGCGCGCGAGCATGATCCGGGCCAGCGCGCTCATGCCTGCACCGGCGATGCCCATGATGTGTACCCGGCCGAGCTCATCGGCAGACGGGATCTGCTCGGTGGCAGCTGAGGACACCAGCGCCGCACCGGGCGCAGCCCAGTCGGCCGGCCGGTCGTAGCTCGACTGTGCGCGATGCGCCGCGTCGAGAAGATCCTCACCGTTGCCGGTCACGAACAACCTCCAGAATTTCACGCGCCAGCACGGTGCCGGCGTCACGGACACCGGATCCGCGGGCCGCGACGGCCATTCTGGCCAATCTCGCCGGATCGGTCATGGCCACCACCACATTGTCCGCCACCCATTCCGGCGAGCACTCCGCATCAGAGACCAGCAGCCCGCCACCGGCGGCCACGATCGGTTCAGCATTGAGTCGCTGCTCACCACCACGTAGCGGCAACGGGACATAGGCGGCCGGCAGGCCGACCGCGGTCAGCTCCGCGCAGGTCATCGCCCCTGACCGGCACAGCACCAGGTCAGCGGCGGCATAGCCCGCAGCCATGTCGTTCAAGTACGGCAGCACGCGGTACGGCGGATCGCCCTCGTCGCGATCCGGGGCCTGGACCACATTGTTGTTGCCGGCGATGTGCAGCACCTGGATGCCGGCATGCTCGAGTGCCCGTTGGGCGCCGAGCACCGCGTCGTTGATCCGACGGGCACCTTGCGAGCCGCCGGTGACCAGCAACGTCGGTAGATCAGGGTGCAGACCGAACCGCTCGCGTGCCTCTGGGCGGGCCGCGTCCCGGTCGAGTTGCGTGATGGCCGGACGAAGCGGGATGCCGATCGGCCTGGCATGGGCCAGGTGCACCGCCGACGATGCGGTGAAGACGTGCTGGGTCAGGCGGGCGGCCAACCGGTTGGCCAGCCCAGGATGGGCATTCGCCTCGTGCACCACGATCGGGATTCGCCTTGCACGGGCGGCCAGGTAGGCCGGCGCAGCTACGTATCCCCCGAAGCCGACAACGACGTCCGCCTCGACCCGGTCCAGGACAGCCGTCACCGCCCGGACGGCCTCGGCCACCTTGCGAGGCGTGGCGAGCAGCGCGCGATTCAACGCGCGCGGCAGCGGTACCGGCGGGATGAGTTCCAGTGGGTAGCCGCGGGCCGGTATCAGGGTGGTGTCCAGGCCGCGCGCGGTTCCGAGCGCTGTGATCACGGCGTCCGGTTGCAGGGCCCGCAGTGCATCGGCGGTGTTCATGGCCGGTTCGATGTGGCCTGCCGAATGGCCGCCGGCAATCACGATCGACGGTGCGGACATCAGCCTCGCCGGCCTGAGGATTCGGTTCCCGTAGGCCTGAGTCTCGGATTCGGTGGCGGGGCCGCGACCCGGCGTTGTCCTGCCGCCGCAGGCTTGGCCGGTCGCGCCGACGTGGTCGTTGCGGCGCGCGCGTGAGTGGGCCGTGGCGTCTGTTTGGGCTGATTCTGTTTCGGCTGATTCTGTTTCGGCTGATTCTGATTGGCCGGGTTCTGTTTTGACGGGTTCTGTTTTGACGGGTTCTGTTTTGACACTGGCGAATCGTCGGCCGTGCGACCGGCCGATCGGGACGCGCGCTGGATGGGTTTCGGCGTGCCGAGCCTGAGCGCCCGCACCCACCACACAACCGTGCCGTTTCGTACCGCGCGCTGCGCTGCCTTGACGGCGGCGGGCTCGTGCCGCGCGAAGGACACCAGCATGCCGAACACGCCACAAGTCAACACCAGCGACGTGCCACCGTTGGAAATGAAGGGCAACGGGATACCCGTCACCGGCAGCAACGCGGTGACGTAGCCGATGTTGATCAGTGCCTGTCCCGCGAACCAGATCGCGGTACCCGAGGCGACCAACCGGACGAACGGATCGTTGCAGCGTCCGGCGATCCGGATCGCGGAGTAGGTGAACAGGCCGAACAGGCCGAGCACGACGAAGCTGCCAAGCAGACCCAGCTCCTCCCCCACCACCGAGAACACATAGTCGGTGTTGGCGTTGGGCACCCAGCCGTACTTCAAGGTGCCGCGGCCCAGGCCGACGCCGAACAGGCCGCCGGAGGCAAGGGCCTGCAAACCGTGCAGGGTTTGAAAGCCGGTGTTGCCCGCATCGGCGTTCGGATGCAGGAAGGTGGTGATCCGCTGAAGTCGGTACGGCTCGGCAACCGCTAGGGCCGTCACCGCACCGACCATCACGGTGAACACGAACGTGAAGTAACGAAACGGCAGACCGACCATCCAGAGCAGGCCGAGCAGCAGCAGCAGAAAGCACAACGTGGTGCCCAGATCCGGTTCCAGCATGACCAACGCGATCACGGCCACGAAGCCGGGCACCAACGGGACCAGCACGTGCTTTGCCGAGGTCAGGGTCTTCAGCGACTCTTTGCGAGCCAGCAGGTCCGCGCCCCACAACAACACCGCGAGCTTGGCGAATTCCGAAGGCTGGATCGTCAACGGGCCGAGCTGGATCCAGCGGTGTGCGGAGTTGATGGTCACTCCGATGCCCGGTACGAGCACGCCGACCAGCGCCATCAAGGCCAGCGCCAGAGTCGGATAGACGAGCCGCCGATACACCACGGGCGGCATCCGCACCGCAAGCCAGAAGACCGGCACGCCGATCGCGAGAAAGGCGATCTCGCGGATCAGCTGTGACCACATCGCGTTGCCGGTGGTGTGCTGCGATGCCGAGATGGTGGTGGAAGCCGACATCAGCAGGCCGAAGAACAACAGGCCACCACCGGCGGCGATCATCAGCTGCACCGAGGCGTACGGCGTCTCCAGATACTTGCCGGAGGCACGCCAGACTCGGTTGCCGCCGACGCGGGCACGCAGCGTCGACATCACGACTGCCTCTCCCCGCTGCACATTGCTCCATCGTCGTCGGTCGGTGCTCAGATCACCGGTAGGTCCGGCGCGTGTCGTGGCAAACCCACAGTGAGTCGGTTCAGCGCGGGTGCGAAATGAACTCGGCATAGAACAGACCGATCCCGAAGGCGACCGCCAACCCGCACACGATCCAGAACCGGACGATGGTCGTTACCTCGTCCCAGCCACCGAGTTCGAAATGATGATGGAACGGGGCCATTCGAAAGATCCGTCTACCGGTACCGGTCTTGATCCGGGTGATCTTGAACCAGCCGGTCTGCAGAACACTGGACAACGTGACCACGGCAAACAGGCCACCGAGCACCACCAACAGCAATTCCGTGCGGGACAGGATCGCCAGGCCGGCCATCAATCCACCCAGCGCCATCGATCCGGTGTCACCCATGAAGATCTGCGCGGGCGACGCGTTCCACCACAGGAATCCAAAACACGCACCCATCGCCGCGGCCGCGATGATCGCGAGATCCTGCGGGTCACGCACCATGTAGCAGCCGGCCAACGCCGGCGGCGGGTAGCAATTGCTCTTGAACTGCAGGAACGTGATGATCGCGTAGGCGCCCATCACCATCGCCGCGCTGCCGGCCACCAAGCCATCCATCCCGTCGGTGAGGTTCGCCGCGTTCGTGGTGGCCGTGACTATGAGATACGCCAGCACCAGGAAGCCGATCACGCCGATCGAGATCGGCGCGATGTCGCGCACGTAGGACAGGTGCTTCGATGCCGGCGTCAGCCCGCGAGCGTCCCGGAACATCATCGCGCCGGCGCCGAAGATCAGCGCGACGGCCAGCTGTCCGAGGAACTTCGCCCGAGCTCGCAGACCAAGATTGCGCCTACGCCGCAACTTGATCAGGTCATCGACGAATCCGACGCCTCCTGAACCGAGCATCAGGAACAGCAACAGCAGGCCGGACGCAGTAGGGCCGGCATTGTCGTGCCGAAAGGTGGCCGCTACGTGTGCGGCGATGTAGCCGACGATGGTCGATCCGATGATCGCCACGCCGCCCATGGTGGGAGTGCCGCGCTTGACCAGGTGGCTCTGCGGGCCGTCCCGCCGGATCTCCTGCCCGAACCCGTGGCTGCGGAAGTACTTCACCACCAGCGGGGTGCACAGGATCGAGGTCATCAGTCCGAACAGCGCCGCAATGAGAATTGTCTTCATAGAGCGGGCTCCGCGGCTACGGTGTGCTGCGCGATCAGCGCCGCCGCGACTCGCTCCATGCCGGCCGAGCGCGATCCCTTCACCAGCACGACATCACCGGGCCGCGCGAACTCGGCTAGCCGGTCGACGGCAGCTGCCACGTCCGGAAGCCATTCGGACTCGCCGTTCCAGGAACCCTCCAGCGCCGCACCGTGAGCTATCGGCCGTGCCACTTCCCCCACCGCCAGCAGTTGAGAGATGTCGAACCGGACGATCAGCCTGCCCACGGCATCGTGCTCGGCGGCGGAACTGTCGCCCAGCTCGGCCATCTGGCCAAGTACGGCTATCGACCGGCGCCCGGTCGACATCGTTGCCAGTGCCTTGAGCGCGGCGCGCATCGATTCCGGGTTGGCGTTGTAGGCGTCATTGATGACCGTGATCCCGTCCGGGGTATCGGTGACCTCCATCCGCCACGCCGACCGCGGTTCGGCCGCCGACAGCGCGAGCGCCACCTGTTCGGCCGGCATCCCGCAGTTGATGGCGATCGCCGCCGCAGCGAGTGCGTTGGACACCTGGTGCGCACCACGCACCTGCAGCGCGACCGGCAGCCCGGATTCGCCAGTCGCTACAAGGTCAAACGTTGCTCGGCCGTCCTGGCCGATCTGCACCCGCTCGGCGCGAACATCGGCACCGGCCTGCTCGCCGAACGTCACCACCCGTGCCGAGGTGCGGGCGCTCATCGAGCGCACCAACTGATCGTCGGCGTTGAGCACGGCAATCCCGCCGTCGGATGCGCTCGGCAGGGCCTCGATGAGCTCGCCTTTGGCCTTCGCGATCGCCTCAACCGAGCCGAACTCACCGAGATGCGCGCTTCCCACGTTCAGCACTGCCCCGATCCTCGGCGGCACGATTTCGGTCAGATGCTGGATGTGGCCGATACCGCGGGCCGAGGTCTCCAGGATCAGATACTCGGTGTCCGGCCCGGCCAGCAGCGCCGTGTAGGGAAAGCCGAGCTCATTGTTGAACGACTGCGGAGTCGCCACCGTGCGGCCGTGTCGGCTCAGTACCTGGGCGAGCAGATCCTTGGTCGACGTCTTACCCGACGATCCCGTGATGCCGATGATCGTCATCGCCGACGGCAACCGGAGAACGTGGGCGACGGCCAACCTCGTGATTGCCTCGATCGGGTCGGTGACCAGCACCGAGCCAGCCGGCACCGGACCGGTGGTGATTGCGGCGACGGCACCGGCGGCCAGCGCAGCCTCGACATAGTCGTGGCCATCGACGTTCTCGCCGTGGAAGGCCAGGAACAGGTCGCCGGCGCTCACCTTGCGAGAGTCGAACTCCACCTTGCCGGTGATGATGAGTCCGGGGTCGAGACCCTGGATGCGGCCGCCGGCGATCTCGGCGATCTCGGCGATCGTCAGCGACATCACTGTTGACTCACATCCTGTCCTGAGTCACGTGACCCGACCGAGGAGATGTCACGAGGCGACTGAGGAAAGTCTTGCTGCTTAAGAGATTCCAGCGCCTGCCGTACCACGGTGACATCATCGAAGGGCAGCATAACGCCGTCGATTTCCTGACCTGTCTCGTGCCCCTTGCCTCCGATGAGAACCGTGTCCCCTACCCTCGCCATGCCGATCGCGCGGGTAATCGCGGCCCGCCGGTCAGCCTCGGAGCTGATTTCGGCCCGTACGTCCTCGGCCACCTCGAGCGCGCCGGCGAGCATGGCTTCGCGGATGACAGCCGGATCCTCGTTGCGCGGGTTGTCGTCGGTGACGATCAGCACGTCGGCGTAGCGGGCCGCGACCTCCCCCATCACGGGACGTTTGCCGCGGTCCCGGTCCCCGCCGCAGCCCAGCACGATGATCAGCCGGCCGCTCGTCAGCGGGCGCAACGCCTGCAGCGCGCCCATCACGCCGGCGGGCTTGTGGGTGTAGTCGACGACGGCAAGGAAAGGTTGCCCGGCATCGACCCGTTCCATTCGGCCGCGAACCTGAGCAGTTGACACAGCCGGTGCCACCGCCGCGACATCGATACCGGCCTCGTGCAGAATCGCCAGCGCCAGCAAGGTATTCGCCACGTTGTACTCGCCGGGTATCCGGCAACCGGTCTGCACGGTGCCAATCGGGCCGATGACAGTGAAGCGAGTGCTGCCGTCGGGCTGCACGCGGACGTCGGTGGCCCGCCACGCCGCGTCGGCCCCGGTGGCCGACACGGTCACCGTGCCCGGACCGACCAGACGCCGCCCCCACTCGTCGTCGATGACGACGATCTCGCGAGCGGAGCGGCCGTCGAAGAGCATCGCCTTCGCCGCGAAGTAGTCCTCCATGTCGCTGTGGAAGTCGAGGTGGTCCTGGGACAGGTTGGTGAAGGCGCCCACCGCGAATTCGATGCCGTCGACGCGGCCCATCCGCAGGGAATGCGAGGAGACCTCCATCGCGACGCAGTCGAGACCGCGCTCGACCATCACGGCGAGCAGCGATTGCAGTTGGGGTGCCTCGGGTGTCGTGAACGGCGTCTTCGTGCTCTCCTCGCCGAGGAAGACGCCAACCGTGCCGATCAGCCCGGACCGTCGACCGGCTGCCTCGAGCCCGGCCCGGACCAGGAACGTGGTGGTCGTCTTGCCACTCGTGCCGGTGACGCCAATCACCGGCAGCCGGCGGGATGGATCGCCGTAGACCGTTGCCGACAACCGCCCGAGGACCTGCCGAGGTTGCTCGGCGACGATCACGCCGACGGCCGTCCGCGCTGGTGAACCGGTCGAACCGGAGCGCAATAGAGCGAGTCCGTCCGCGTCGGTCAGGATGGCCACCGCCCCCGCGTCCAGGGCGGCCTGGGCATACCGCACGCCATGTGCGTTGCTGCCGGGAAGTGCCGCGAACAAGTCGCCCGTCTGGACGTCGGCCGAGGCAGAACTCACTCCGGTGACGATGGTGTCCGGTCCGTCGAGCATTGCCCCGACCGATTCGGCCAGCTCGCTGAGCGAATGCTGCTCGACACGGGCCGGCCGAGCCAATCCGACGACCTGCCCGGAAGCACCGGCAGACAGTGGTCCGCCGGATGCAGGACCTGCGGATTCATCGACCACGGTTGACCACGGTACCGACGCGGACATCGAAGTCGTTCAGTTGAGGGTGAGCGGGACGAGCTTGGACTGCGAACCGGACGGCGGGATCTTGGCTGCCGACAGTTCGTAGCTGGCGATGTGATGGAAAAGCGGCGCAGCGACGTCGCCGCCTTCCAGGCCGTGTGCCGGGTTGTCGATCATGATTGCGACCGCAAAGCGCGGATTGTCGGCCGGCGCGATGCCCGCAAAGGTGTCCCAGTACACCGAATCGGAGTACTGGCCGGTCTTGGGATCCGGTTGCTGCGCAGTGCCGGTCTTACCGGCGATCCGGTAACCCGGGATCGCGCCCTTGACCCCGGTGCCCCCTTTGAGCATCACCGACTCCAACATCGTGCGTACCGTCGTGGCGGTCTTCGGGCTCATCACCGTGATGCCGGCCGGCTGCTTGGTGGGGCTGCTGACGCCGTCCGAACCCGTGACGGAGCTGACGATCCGGGGCGGGATGCGGACCCCGTTGTTCGCAACCGTCTGATACATCGACGCGAGTTGAAGCGACGTCATCGCAACGCCTTGTCCGATCGGCAGGTTCGCGAAGGTGGAATCGGACCAGGTGGCCAGTTGCGGCAGCAGGCCGGCGCTCTCGCCCGGCAGTTCGATGCCGGTCTGCTGACCGATCCCGAATTTGCTCTCGTAGTCGTAGAAGGCCTGCTTGCCGACCTTCTGCGCGACCATCAAGGTGCCGACGTTCGACGACTCGGCCAGGATGCCGGTTGCGGTGAACTTCTGCACCGGATGCCACCACGCGTCGTGGACGTTGATCCCGCCCATCACGATGTTGTCGGGCACGTTGAGCACAGACCGTGGCGTGATCACGCCCTTCTCCACTGCCGCGGTCATGGTGACGATCTTGTTCGCCGACCCGGGCTCGAACACCTGCTGCACATTGGGATCCAGCGATTGGCCGGCCTGGATGGTCGAAGGGTCCTGTGGATTGAACGAGCCTGTCGAGGCCAACGCCAGCACCTGCCCGGTCTTGGTGTCCAGGACCGCGACCTGACCACCCCGTGCGCCGGACTCCCGAACCGAGTCATCGAGGTACTTCTGCACCGTGTACTGCAGGTCTTGGTCGATGGTCAGTTGGACGGTGCCACCATCGACGGCGTTCTTGCGCTTGATCAGCCCGGACGGGTTGACGTTTCCGTTGGCATCGATGTCGTAGTTGAGCGAGCCGTCCAACCCCTTGAGCAGCGAGTTGTACGTGTACTCGATTCCGGCCGCCCCGGTTCCGTCGGACTGCACCAGGCCGACGATGTTGGAAGCGGTGTTCTGGGCGGGGTAGAGCCGCTGCAAGGTGGCCTGGGTGTAGATACCGGCTATGGGTTTGCCGTTGATCGTCAGGTCCTCGACCTGTTTGGCCCAGGCAGGTGACAGGGCCGTGCCGACAAGGGAATAGCGGTCCTTGGCGGACTTCGGCTTGAGCAGCGTGTCGACCAGCGCAATGGGCCGTTGCACCAGTGGCGCGAGCAACCTAGCCGCCTGGTCACGCGTGGCCGGATCGATGAGGCTCGGGTCGGCGATGACGTCCTTGGCATCGGCGGTGTAGGCCAGCGGAACGCCGTTCCGGTCGACGATTGCGCCACGCGCGGCGTGCAGCGTCACCTGGCCGTACTGCAATTGGCTAGCTGCCACCGCATATCCGCCGGAGTCCAACCCCTGCAGCCACACCAGCCGGACGAGCACGACGAGCAGCAGCAGCGCAACGAAAACCACGCTGGTGCGCATCCGGCGAACCGATCTGCCGAGCCGCATCCGACGACGACGCCGTGGCGGCTTGCGACGTGGCGGCGGCGGCGGACGTAAGGTCGACCGGCTGCTGCTGGGCGACGGTCGTGGATTGCGGGTCGCGGGCCTGGCGGGCGGACGCTGCCGGGGAGCACCGTGCGTCGGAATGCCCTGTCGCGGAACGCCCTGCCGCGGAACGGCTGGCGCAGGAACGCCCTGTCGCGGAACGGCTGGCCTAGGAACGCCCTGTCGCGGAACGCCCTGCCTTGGAACGCCCTGCCTGGGAGCTGCCTGCCTGGGAGCTGCCGGCCTAGGAGCTGCCGGCCTAGGAGCACCCTGCCGCGGAAGGGCTGGCCTCGGAACGCCCCTCGGAACACCCGCCCGTGGAACGGCCTGCCGCGGCCGCTGACCTGGCCCTGGCGGCTGGGCGGGCGGTCGAGTCATCAGTGTCCTCCGTGGGTAGTACCGGTCGTGCTTGGACGCGGAGTCGATGAGGTAGTGGGCTTGACCGGTGCCGCCGGTCTGGTCACCGTCACGGTCACCACCGGATTGGGCTTGGTTGCCGACTTCGACGGCGTCGTGGACGTCGAGGGTTTGGCGCTCTTGGACACCGACGATGTGGCCGTCTTGCTCGGCGCAGGCTGCGGTGGTGGCGGCGGCACGGTCGCGGGCATGGGCGAGCCGAGCACACTCACCGAGCCGTCCCGGTTGATGCGCAGGAAAGCCGGATTCGGATTCGGAACCAAACCGAACTGAGCGGCCGCCGATGCCAACGCTGCGGGAGCCCCCTTGGCTGCGATGTCACGAAGCAACTGCTGTTCGGAGTCGGAAGTAACCGCGTTGTCGTCGGTGATGCCACGCAGCCGAAGTTCCTGCGCTGCGGAAGCAGTGTTCAGGGCGAGCAGCGCGCACAGGCCGCCGACGAGCATCAGGCCGAGGATCACTGGTAGTGGTACTCGGCGGCGACCACCGGTCGTCTTAGATTTCGCTGGTGACATAAGGCCTCCTGGCTGTCCACGCCGGCTTCCATGCCGTTCGGTGCCCGTCTCACTGCGCGAACTCACGCGGTGCCCTCTGCGCGGCTCGGTCCGCTCCTCGCTCGCTGGCGCTCGCTTCGATGCTCCCTCGCTCACGCGGCCTCCCGGATTCGTTCGGCCGCACGCAGCCGCACCGATGCGGCCCGCGGATTGGCACTGATTTCTTCCTTCGACGCTGGTTCAGAACCACGGCTGAGCAGGCGCAGTTCAGGACCGGCCTCGGCCAGTTGCACCGGCAGACCGGGCGGAGTGCGATCCGTGGCCAGTCCGGCGAAGCTTCGCTTGGTGATCCGGTCCTCCAGAGAGTGGTAGGACAGCACGACGATCCGGCCACCGACCTGCAACGCCGACAGGGCTGCCGGGAGGGCAGCCTCTACAGCAGCCAGCTCGCCGTTGACCTCGATCCGCAGCGCCTGAAACGTTCGCTTGGCGGGGTGCCCACCAGTCCGGCGGGTAGCCGCAGGTATCGCGTTGCGAACCAGTTCGGCCAGTTCGGCCGTGGAATCCAGCGGCCCGATCGCACGACGTCGTTGGATGGCCTCGGCGATGCGGAGCGCGAACCGTTCCTCGCCGTACTCACGCAGCACCCGTGCGAGGTCGCGTACCGGATAGGTATTGACGATCTCGCGTGCGGTCAGCGGATCGGTGTCATCCATCCGCATGTCCAGCGGCGCATCCTGGGCATAGGAGAACCCGCGCTCGGAAAGGTCGAGTTGCATCGAGGAGACCCCGAGGTCGAAAAGCGCACCCTGGATTCCTGTGATGCCGAGCCGGTCGAGCACCGCAGGGATCTCGTCGAACACCGCGTGCACCAGGTCGATCCGGTCGGAGTACGCAGCCAACCGCCGCTCGCTGCGCCGCAACGCCTCGTGGTCGCGATCCAGCCCGACCAGACGTAGCTGCGGGTGCGCTTGGAGCAGTGCCTGGCTGTGACCTCCGAGCCCCAGGGTGGCATCGACGACAACCGCTCCTGGCTGCTGCAGGGCAGGCGCGAGCAATTCCAGGACGCGCGACAGCAAGACCGGGACGTGAGAGGCGGCCGCGTCACCGTCGGGCGCAGCGGAACCTGCGTCCTGGTGGTGCGATCCACCCATACTCGTTGCCCCCTGTGCTGCGGGTCAGTTGCTGCGGGTCAGTTGCTGCGGGTCAGTTGCTGCGGGTCAGTTGCTGCGGGTCAGTTGCTGCGGGTCAGTTGCTGCGGGTCAGTTGCTGCGGGTCAGTTGCTGCGGGTCA
>DASXHV010000133.1:0-6365 GCA_036488285.1 Jatrophihabitans sp.
CCGACCGACCGTACCGCCTCCGTCGAGGCACCCGAATTCGGGCATTCGCCGCATGCATTGGCCTCGACCGTCTGCTCGATCGTCAGCTCGATCGTCAGTGCGGGGTCGCAGACGGCCGGTGCGCAGTCAGTGCGCCGGCCAGTTCTGGTCGGATCCCGCCGGCCCCTCGCCGACCAGTTCGGCGAGCCTGCGCAACCGCTTGGCGGAGGTGACCCGCCACCCGGGACCGCCCCTGACCCCGACAGCGACCGCCGCGACGCCCAACTTGGCCAACTGCGAACCCGCGGCCCGATGCAGCTCACCATCCGGTTCGCCGACTCCCAGCAGATAGCCGTGCTCGTCGCTGCGTCCGGTGGCGATTGCCCACAACCGGAGTCCCGAGGCCGACAGCGCCAGATCCGCCGGAAGCCGCAGCGAAGCGCCGCGGGTCCAGCGCGCTGCATGCGCGATCAGCCCACCGGTGATCTCGGTACGGACCGCGGTCAGTCCGCCAGGGGCGTCCGCGGTGTCCGACGCCAGCGACCGTGCGCTCAGTTCCGCGATCAGGGCATCGACTCGCCAGCTGTCAGCCACCAGGACCGACAGCCGTGCGGCGCTGGCGCGCTCGGTGCGCACCCAGTCGCCGCCGGCGAGAAGCAAGCCGTCGAGATCATCGATGACCGGATCAGCGGCCTCGGCTCCGAACAACGAAAACTGCACGCTGCATTCTGTCTCACTGGTCGGCTCCGATTCGGCAACCCGTGCCCGTTCTGGTCACCCAATCGCAAAAAGCGCATCTGCCTGGTCGACAGGCGTTGTGCGAGACGACAAAGCGAAGGGTCCGCGTCGGCTGCGACGCGGACCCTTCACCCTCTGCTCATTTACCGGCGCTGCTCCGCCGGCGCTGCTTTACCGGCGCTGTGCCTCGCCGATGGCGGCGGTTTGCACCGCAGCGGCCGGATCGTCGTTCAGCGATGACGCCCGACGCTTGGCGATCACGATCGCGGCGACGATGATCGCGACCGCGACCAGCGCGATGACGATCCGGACACCGGCGTTGGCGTCCTTGCCGATCGACAATTGCACGACGGCCGGAGCGATCAACACCGAGACCAGGTTCATCACCTTGATCAGCGGGTTGATGGCCGGACCGGCAGTGTCCTTGAACGGGTCGCCGACGGTGTCACCGATGACCGTGGCCGCGTGCGCGTCGGAGCCCTTGCCGCCGTGGATACCGTCCTCGACCAGTTTCTTGGCGTTGTCCCAGGCGCCACCGGAGTTGGCCAGGAACACCGCCATCAGGGTTCCGGTGGCGATCGCGCCGCCGAGGTAACCGGCCAGCGGGCCGAGGCCCAGACCGAATCCGACGGCGATCGGCGCCATCACCGCGAGCAGACCCGGCGTGATCAGTTCCCGCAGCGAGTCGCGGGTGCAGATGTCCACCACGCGGCCGTACTCCGGCCGTTCGGTGCCGTTCATGATCCCGGGGTGGTTGCGGAACTGGGCCCGGACCTCGTACACGACGGCGCCGGCGGCCCGGGACACGGCGTTGACCGCCAGGCCGGAGAACATGAACACCACGGCCGCACCGATGATCACGCCGACCAGGGTGTTCGGGCTGACGATCGTATTGGCGAAGTTGGTGTTGCCTGCGATGTCGCCGGCGGCCTTGCCGGCCTTGGTCACCGCCTGACCGATGGCGTCCTGGTAGGAGCCGAACAGGGCGGTGGCAGCCAATACCGCGGTGGCAATCGCGATGCCCTTGGTGATCGCCTTGGTGGTGTTGCCAACAGCGTCCAGCTCGGTGAGGATCTGCGCGCCCTCGACGCTGACGTCGCCTGACATCTCCGCGATGCCCTGGGCGTTGTCAGACACCGGTCCGAAGGTGTCCATCGCGACTATGACGCCGACGGTGGTGAGCAGGCCACATCCGGCCAGTGCCACCGCGAACAGCGCTACGGGTACCGAGGCACCACCGAGCAGGAATGCGCCGAACACCGCTGCCGCGATGACCAGCGCGGTGTAGACGGCCGATTCGAAGCCGACCGAGATACCGGCCAGGATGACCGTCGCGGCACCGGTCAGCGACGAGTTCCCGACGTCCTGCACGGCCTTGTGCTCGGTACCGGTGTAGACGCCGGTCAGCCAGAGGATGACTGCGGCCAGCACGATGCCGATGAGCACGGCGACGATGGCGATCAAGGCGGGATTTCCGTTGTGGGTCGCGATGTCGATGCCGACGCCCTTGAACTTCGAGAACTTGCTGGGCAGATACGTGAAGGCGGCGACCGCGCACAGCACGGCCGAGATGCCGGCTGAAATGTAGAAGCTGCGGTTGATGGTGGCCAGGCCACCTTCGTTCGGCCGGGATCGGGTGATGAAGACACCGATGATTGCGGTGAGAACGCCGATGGCGGGCACGATCAGCGGGAACAACAGGCCCTTGGTGCCGAAGGCAACCGATCCGAGGATCAGTGAGGCGACGAGTGTGACGGCGTAGGACTCGAACAGGTCGGCCGCCATTCCGGCGCAGTCACCGACGTTGTCGCCCACGTTGTCGGCGATGGTCGCGGCGTTGCGCGGGTCGTCCTCGGGAATACCAGCTTCGACCTTGCCGACCAGATCGGCGCCGACGTCGGCTGCCTTGGTGAAGATGCCACCGCCGACACGCATGAACATCGCCAACGTCGCGGCGCCGAATCCGAACCCTTCGAGCACCTTGGGCGCGTGGTCGGTGAAGGCCAGTACGACGATGGAGGCACCGAGCAGGCCGAGGCCGACCGTGGCCATGCCGACGGCGCCACCGGTCCGGAACGCAATCCGGGTCGCACGCTCACGGCCCTCGGTATTGGCGGCCGCGGCAACCCTGAGGTTGGCTCGAGTGGCCAGCCACATGCCGAAGTAGCCGATCGATCCGGAGAATCCGGCGCCGACCAGGAAGAATACGGAGCGCCCGATCCGCTGGCCGGTATCGTCGGCCGGCAGCGCGAACAGCAACAGGAACACGACGACGACGACGACCGACAGCGTCTGGAACTGGCGCTTGAGGTATGCCTGGGCGCCTTCCTGGACGGCCTCGGCGATTTCCTGCATCTTCGGCGTTCCGGCGTCGGCTGCGAGGACCTCACGGAACAGGATGAATGAGAAGACCAGGGCGATGAGGGCCACCAGGCCAACAACGGCAACCAACCCCTTGTCGCCGCCGGAGAAGGCCGCGGCGACGACCTCTCGGTGCGCGGCCATAGCCGGGTGGGACAAATCCATAACGCGGAACCCCTTCAGGCTTCGAGACTGCTCTGGCGGATCGCCCAACCTGGCGCGAGCACGGGATTGGCCGGCGATCGGCGACACGCACGTTGCCCACTCCAACAGTTGGGGCGGCTGCGCGGAGTCTATGGGACGGCATTGAGCTATGTACGTGGCATGGGTCACTTCGGGCGGTGCGCCAGGTCGGCCCGGGCCGTTGATGCCCGCCGAATTCGCTTTCAGGAGGACGCGGAAGAGCCTGCTCCGACGGCTTTCGGCACGGTGTCGTAGATGTCGAACACCTCGTGCAAGCCGGTGATGCGGAACAGTTTGAGCAGTCGCTCGGAGGAGCACACCAGGCGGAGGGTGGATTCGGTTTCCGAACCGTGATTGCGGACGGCGACCAGCGCGCCGAGGCCGGTCGAATCGATGAAGTCGAGATTGGACAGGTCGACGATCACCAGACGGCTGCCAGAATCGATGACGTCGGTGAGCCGGTCCCGCAGTTGAGGTGCGGAGTGGACGTCAACGTCGCCACGCACTTCTACGATTGCCTGCGATGTAGCCGAGTCTGCGCTCACACTCAGGTCCACGACAGTCCCCTCACCCTGATCTGACTGTCAGTCCGGCTGGATCCGCAAAGGTCGCAAGAGTGACAATGCGGACCGGTTCTGACGTCGAGCTAACGGGGATCATCGTGCCATAGGTCGCAACTTTCCGACCTCCGTAGCAACCAGGAGCGCTCCCATCGACGCCGACCAGCACCCACTTCTGTCCCGGTTGCTGACTTCATATCCACCCGGGGACGAGCCGCTTCGGCATGTCCGTCGGCTGGCTGGGCGCGATCTGATGACAGCTGAGTGGCCTGCCTGGATTCCCGGAGAATTGCGGGACGCCTTCGGCGTGTCTGGAATCTCGGAGCCATGGCCGCATCAGGTCGAGGCCGCTGAGCTGGCGTGGTCGGGCCGATCGGTGGTGGTGGCGACCGGGACCGCGTCGGGCAAATCGCTGACGTACCAGATGCCGATGCTGTCCTCGGTGCTCGTCTCTGACCGTGCTCGTGCCCTGTACATATCGCCGACGAAGGCGCTGGCCGCTGATCAGTTGCGGGCCCTGTCGTCGCTCGGCCTGGCCGGCGTCCGTGCTGCCACCCTGGACGGTGACACCCCGATCGAGGAGCGGGATTGGGTTCGCCAACATGCCAATGTGGTGCTGACCAACCCTGACATGCTGCATCGGGCGGTGCTGCCCCGACACTCGAACTGGGCCCCGTTCCTGCGTCGGCTTCGCTACGTGGTGATCGACGAATGCCACAACTATCGTGGTCTGTTCGGGTCGCATGTGTCGTTGCTGCTGCGCAGACTCCGCCGGCTCTGTGCGCTGTACGGGGCGTCGCCGGTCTTCGTACTGGCCTCGGCCACCGTCGCATCGCCCGGCGAGGCTGCTTCCCGACTGGTCGGCATGCCGGTGGCAGTGGTGGATGCCGATCTCTCACCGCGCGGGGCCCGGACCTTCGCGCTGTGGGAACCGCCGCTGACTTCGTTGCGGGGCGAGAATTCTGCACCGCTCCGGCGCGCTGCCGGCTCCGAGGCGGCCCGACTGCTCGCCGACTTGGTGATCGCCGGAGCGCGGACGCTGGTTTTCGTTCGGTCACGGCGCGGTGCCGAACTGACTGCGCTGGCGGCCAAACGCCATCTCGTTCGGGCCGGGGCCGGCGAGTTGGCGCCGCGAATCGCCGCTTACCGGGCCGGCCTGCTGGCCGAGGAGCGGCGGGAACTCGAAGCCGCGCTGGACTCCGGTGAATTGCTCGGCGTCGCGTCCACCAATGCCCTCGAACTTGGCGTGGACATCACCGGACTGGACGCGGTCGTGCTCGCCGGCTACCCGGGGCGACTCGCCTCGCTGTGGCAGCAGGCGGGCCGGGCCGGACGGCGCGGGCGCGACGCACTCGTGGTGCTCATCGCTCGCGACGATCCGCTGGACACCTATCTGGTCCACCATCCGGAAGCCGTCTTCGACCGCCCGGTGGAAGCGACGGTGACCGACCCCGCGAACCCTTACGTGTTGGCCCCGCAGCTGTGTTGCGCTGCCGCCGAGTCGCCGCTGACCCCAACAGATCTCGACCTGTTCGGTGGTCCGGACACCGGGCCGGTATTAGCGGATCTGGTGGCGCGCGGCCTACTGCGGGCCCGTCCTCGCGGTTGGTTCTGGACGGATCGCAACTGGCCGGACGTCGACATCCGTGGCGCCGGTGGTCCGCCGGTGGCGGTGGTCGACTCGTCCTCCGGTGTGCTGCTGGGCACCGTTGAGGCAGGCGCTGCGCCGGCCACCGTTCATCCGGGGGCGGTGTACCTGCACCAGGGCCGCAGCTTCGTTGTCGACTCGCTGGACAGCGAGCACTCGTCAGCGCTCGTGCATGCCGAAGATCCGGACTGGACCACCAACGCACGATCGGTCACCGATATCGCGGTGATCGACGTCGGCGAGGTTCGTATGTTCGGGGGTGTCGCTGTTCATCTCGGCATGGTCGAGGTGGCCAGCCAGGTGGTCGGTTATCAACGCCGCCGCCTGACCGGCGAGATCATCGACGAGACGCCGCTGGACATGCCGGTGAACCGGCTGGTGACCAAGGCCGTCTGGTACACCCTCGAGGCCGATCTGTGCGCCGAAGTCGGGTTGGATCCGGCAGAGCTTGGAGGCGCCCTGCATGCCGCCGAACATGCCGCCATTGGTCTCCTTCCGTTGTTTGCCACCTGCGACCGATGGGACATCGGCGGTGTGTCCACGGCGTTGCATGCCGACACCGGGCATCCGACCGTGTTCGTCTACGACGGCTATCCCGGCGGCGCCGGCTTTGCAGCTCGCGGTCACGCCGTGTTGGGTGACTGGCTGGCTGCAACAAGGCAAGCCATCGAGGCATGCGAGTGTCTGACCGGCTGCCCGTCCTGCGTGCAATCACCCAAGTGCGGAAACGGCAACACGCCCCTCGACAAGTCCGGAGCCCTGACGGTGCTGCGGATCGTTCTCGCCGCGCTCGATGAGTGATCACTACGGCGGCAAGCGGGCCGCGCGCGCCGATGCGTGGGCTGACTGCCGTCCCACCATCGGAAGCCGCACGATCACGTGGACGCTGACCGAGG
>DASXHV010000073.1:0-2197 GCA_036488285.1 Jatrophihabitans sp.
GACGTAGCCCATCACCGTCTTCCAGGCGTTGAACACGCTCACGGCCAGCCCCGCGAACCAGCCGGCGACCACCACCACCGCATGGATGACCGCGTTGAACGCCACCACGATGCCGTGCATGGCGCCAGTCACGATGTCCCGGAACGTCTCGCAGTGCTTCCAGGCGTAGATGATCCCGGCGACCAGCGCAGCAATCGCGATGACGATCAGGCCGATGGGGTTGGCGTCCATGGCGATGTTCAGCAGCCACCATGCCGCCGCGGCGGCCGCCAGGTAGGGCGCCAGCGGTGTCAGCCACTGGATCAGCGCGGTGAGGATCGGGATCAGTGGTGTCGCTGCGATCAGGATGTCCGCCAGGGGCTTGATCAGCGGAATCAATGCGATCAGCAGGTCACCGAGCGCTTTGGCCAGACCCGGGAGTGTCGGGGCGATTGCCAGGATCACCCGGCCGAGCTGATCACCTAGCGCGGTAGCGAACGTGGCGATGGCCGTCGCCAAAGGCTTGATCACCGGAGCCAGTGCGGAGACCAGAATCCCGGCCAGGTTCGCGATAATCGGCAGCAGTGGACCGAGAGCAGTCAGCAGATCGACGAACGCCTTACTGATGTCTGCCAGGCCCTTTTGGAACGCCGGGGTAAGCAGAGCCTGCCCGAGCTGGTTCACGAACCCAAGTAGCGGGCCGATCAGCGGTGCACCGATTTTCGCCAGCGACGCCAGCAGTTGCCCCAGTGTCGGCAGGATCTTACCGATACCGGCACCGAACTGTACAAACACAGGAGTAAGCTGCGGGATCATCGCGATCAGTGGCTGAAAGAACCCCTTGAGGCCGGATAGAATCGGCGCAAAACTGGCAGCCATCGCTTTGAGGATCGGGCCAACCGCGCTCGCTGCTTGCCCAAGGATCTTCATGAGCTGTACGAACGCGCCGCCGGCCGCCGAGATGAATACGTTCAGGCTGGGCGCGATCGCCTGGAAGGCCCGACCAAGGACCGGTCCGATCTGTGCACCAACTGACCGCAGTGTCCCCAGGATTGTGGGTACGAGCGGCTGCATTGCCGACGCGATCTGCCCCTGAATCTGACTACTCGTGTCCTTAAACGCCTGCTTGACCTGCTTATTCGCCGTGGCGGCCTTGATGCCAATCCCCGCGATCACCAGCCCGAGCCCACCAAGAACACCGGCCGCGCCAAGCGCACCACCGGCAGCAGCCGTGCCGATCCCGGCGGTTGCCAGTGATGTGATCCGTGCTGTCCTACCGAGCTTGGACAAGGTGCTACCGAACCGGTTGGAGCCGGTGTTGGCTTTGTCGACTTCCCGGTTCGTCTCCGCGAGGGACGCAGTGACCTTCCGGATACCCGCGTTGGTGTTCTCGGAGACGCTGATCCGGACGATCAAATTACGTATCGTCGCCATCGTCGGCCCCTCTCGTAATCTCCGGCCAGTCCGGCATGAAGTCGGCGAACGGGGGCGGTTTTTCTTGGAGGCTCGACGCGACGGTGGCGCTGATCATCGCGGCGAGGTAGTCGTCACGCTGGCCACCGAGCGGGCCGTTCAGGTTCTCGAACGCCTGCCACTCGGTCAGCTCGTGGGAGCTGACGCGGGCCAGGAGTTCGGCGACGGTGAGGCCACCGAGGTGAGCGGCTAGGCGGAAGTAGAAGGCCCGCTCTGGGCGGGCTCGGAATTTCCCTCCAGCGCCGTCACGTCCTCATCGGTGATGCCGGACAGGCGGCAGGCGACGTCGAACAGGCGGGACAGGGCCGCCCCCGAACGTCCGGAGAGCGCCGCGACCTCGTTCTGGTCGAACAGCGGCGAGCCGTCCTCGTTGATCGCCGACAGGGCGACGAGACGTGCCCGGAAGTTCCGCAGATCCTGGACCTGCTTGCCGCCGACCTGCTTCTGCAACGACGCCTCGTAGGCGTCCCGCTCGGAGCCGGACAGGCCACGCAGACGCACGGTTCCGCCCCATTCGGGAACGGGGACGTCCTCGGTCTTACGGTCATCCACGCCGAAGATCTCGTTCTTGGACAGCAGCGTCACAGCTCGGGCTCCTTGTTGCAGTGGTCGGGTTGCGCTCTGGTTACGGGATGGCGATGTTCTCGACGGGCTGGGAGGTGATCGCGTACATGACCTCTACGGTCGCCGCTTCCTTGCCGTCGGTGGACCGCGTCTTGCTGTGGGAGGCGACCCGCACCGGGTA
>DASXHV010000180.1:0-16888 GCA_036488285.1 Jatrophihabitans sp.
CGGGTCAGTTGCTGCGGGTCAGTTGCTGCGGGTCAGTTGCTGCGGGTCAGTTGCTGCGGGTCAGTTGCTGCGGGTCAGTTGCTGCGGGTCAGTTACTGCCAGCGGTCGGTGCTGTCGGTCGTACTAACTGGTCCCCGCCCGCCTTGCTGCCTCAGCAGGCCTGGCGCCGGGGAAGTGCGTCAGGACTGCAGATTCAGCGTTGCTCATCAAGGGCGGGAGGAGGCCGGCCAGAACGACCGCACATGGGCGGTGATTACAAGAGGCCAGGCAGCACCTCCTCGGCGTCGGCGAAGGACTGCTCGGTGCCGTCGAGATAGCTTTGCCAGGCGGCGTCGTCCCACACCTCGACTCGGGTGTTCGCTCCGATCACGACGCAGCCCTTGGACAGCCCGGCGTATTCACGCAACTTGGCCGGCACGGTGATCCGACCCTGCGAATCCGGTACCTCGTGAGACGCACTTGCGAAGAAGACCCGGCTGTAGTCGCGGACGCTGCGCTGAGTGACAGGCGCTTCCCGTAGCAGATTCGTGATGCGGGTGAACTCGGTCATCGGGAAAACGAACAGACACCGCTCCTGGCCCTTCGTGATCACTAGGCCGCCTTCCAGTTCGGTCCGGAACTTGGCCGGCAGCGCCAACCGTCCCTTGTCGTCCAGCCGCGGCGTATGGGTGCCGAGAAACATCTCCGCACCCCCTTTCGCGCGTCGGACTACTTAACGAGTTCCCCACTTCGCCCCACCATACCCCACTTATACCCACCGTCAATTCAACTCGCCCACTTTTTCTGGGCATCGGATATGCGTTTTCCCAGGTCAACGGGGGTGGTGCGGAGTGGGGAGCAGCCGGTAGGGCCGCCGCCGGCGCCGGACCGCGAACTTGCTGATGCGAAGTAGCGACGCCGGGTCACCTAACAGCCACGATTCGATAGCACGCAGGTTCGCCCGTTCGGGCTCAGCTAGACAGTTCAAGTCCTCGACTTATTTACATTTCTCGACAACGCTGGATAACGGCGTCCTACTTAGGTCGGACACGCCCTCGACAACGACAGGACGGAACCACGCAGTGACCCAAGTACCGCTCTCCTCGGCCGGCGCCGGCCAGGTTTCGAACAACGGCCGGGCAACTGTGCACGGCTATGACGAGCACCCAGCAGCACCGAGCGAAGCAGCCATCCAGATGTCGATTGCCGAGATCGGGCCCGCGGCCGGACGCATCGTGACCAACATCGAGAAGGCCATCGCCGGTAAGTACGACGTCATCCGCCTCGGCGTCACGGTGCTGCTCGCCGAAGGTCACCTGCTCATCGAGGACGTGCCCGGCGTCGGGAAGACGACTTTCGCCAAGGCGTTGGCCCGATCGATCGACTGCTCGGTCCGCCGCATTCAATTCACACCAGACCTGCTGCCCTCCGACGTGACCGGGGTCAGCATCTTCAACAGCGAAAAGACCGACTTCGAATTCAAACCCGGCCCGATTTTCGCCAACATCGTGCTCGGGGACGAGATCAACCGCGCGTCTCCCAAGACCCAGGCCGCCCTGCTGGAATGCATGGCCGAGCGTCAGGTCACCGTCGACGGCGTCCGCTACGAACTGCAGTCGCCGTTCCTGGTGCTGGCCACCCAGAACCCCGTTGAGATGGAGGGCACCTACGCGTTGCCCGAAGCCCAGCGGGATCGCTTCACCGCGAAAATCTCGCTCGGATATCCCGATCGTCGCGCCGAGATCGCGATGCTGAGCGACCAGACAACCTCCGACCCGCTGGCCTCGTTGACCGCCGTGTCGGACGCCGCGACGATCCGAGCGCTGATCGAGACCGTTCGCACCGTGCACGTCGCCGAAGGCGTGAAGGACTACGTGGTGACCATCGTCGAGGCCACCCGACGGCATCCCGAGGTTCGGCTGGGTGCCTCGCCTCGTGCATCGCTGCACCTGCTTCGTACCGCCAAGTCCGCTGCAGCGATGGCCGGCCGCGACTATGTCCTGCCCGACGACGTGCAGGCTCTGGCAGTACCGGTGCTGGCGCACCGCATCATCCCGGCCCCCAGTGCCACAGTCGCCGGGCGTTCGCCTGAGGATCTGGTCGGCGAGATCGTCGCCAAGACGCCCATCCCTTCGGTTAGCCAGGTCGGCTAGGAGCACCGGGTGCCTACCGGGTCTGGCATCGCAAAGATCGGAACCGCCGCGGTCGGCACGCGACATGTCGCACTGTCCGGTCGAGGCCGGATCTTCGTCGCCGTCGGGATCATCTCAACGCTGGCCGGCCTGATCCTGGGCGTGCTGGACCTCCAACGAGTTGGCGTTCTGTTGTTGGTCCTGCCGATTCCTGCGTGGCTGGCGGTGCGGCAGGCACGGTCGGGATTGCGGGTCGGGCACTCGGTGAGTCCGCCCCGGACGGTGGTCGGCTCGCGTGCTGAGGTACGGCTCGTGCTCGGCAATCCGCACACTTTCGGAACCGGACCGCTCAAGATCACCGAGACCGTCCCAGGCGGACGGCCGCTGCGCTTCAGCGTGGCCGGTGTGCGCGGCCGGCAACGCCGCACGGTGGCCTATCCGTTGCCGGCACTGCGTCGCGGCCGCTACACCGTCGGGCCAACCGCGGTGACCGCAAGTGACCCGTTCGGACTGGTCATCGCCGACACCCGATCAACCGACACCGCAGAGCTGATCGTGCAACCCGAATGTGTCGAACTCGCCCCGCTTACGCTGCCGATCGCCTGGCGGGACGGCGCGACCACGCTCAGCCACTCGGTCGGGGTTGGCGGATCCGACGACGCCTCGGTGCGCACCTACCGGCACGGCGACGACCTGCGCAAGATCCACTGGCGTAGCACCGCCCGATCGGGCGCGCTGATGGTCCGTCAGGAGGAGCGCCCCTGGCACGGCGAATCCTTGGTGCTGCTGGACAGCCGTGCACACGCCTTCCCGATTTCGGCTACCGAAACCGAGTCGGCTGCCTTCGAATGGGCGGTATCCGCGGCCGCCAGCATCGCCTGTCACCTGGCCGAACGTGGCCGTCGCGTAGTGGTGGTCAACGGCGCCGGCAAGCTCGCCAGCGACGACCGTAACTCGATACTGGACATGTTGGCCGACACCAAGCCCGCGCTGCGCAACGATGTCGAACCGCTCGCCGACGCTGTCGCCGGCCTCGGCCGGGATGCGTCCACCTTCGCGGTGCTGGCCGCGCTGGATCGAGGTCCCATCAAGGGACTGGCCAACAGACCTCGGATGCCCGGCTCGGCGGTGGCATTGTTGCTGCGACCGTGGACGTTCACCGCCGGCACCGTCGGCACCGCCGGTCACGTCGGTGCTGTCGGTACCGGCGGTACGGTCGGGCGCAATGTAGCGGGAGAGGCAGCCTGGCACGAGGCAGCCGATGCGTTACGCGGCGGTGGCTGGCGAGTAGTCGGCGTCGCTGGTGGCGACGAACTCGCCACGCTCTGGCCGACCTTGCTTGCCAGTCGGGTGGGGCCGCCGCGATGAATGCGCTCAAATCCAGAAACCCGGCTTCGGACCAGGTGGTCGCCGCCGTGACCGGCGCGGTCGCCGTGGGCGTCGTGCTCACGATGCTGCCGCTGCGATCGATTTTCACAGACTGGTCCTGGCTGACGACGAGCATCCTGTGCGGGTTGCCGTACTGGGCGATCACGATCGGGTTCCGCAGCCGGTCCGAACCCAAGTGGTGGCACAGCCTGCTCGGCTTGGCGGCGTCGTTGCTGGTCCTGCTGTGGGTATTCGTCCCGCAACATCTCGGCTTCGGCGTGCTGCCGACTCCGGCTTCGATCGATGACGTGCGAGCTTTGGTCAACGGCGCCCGAGAAGCGCTGCGCGACGAGCACGCGCCAGTGCAGTCGACCGCTGCGCTGCGATTGATGACCGCAAGCGCGATGGTGTTGTTGGTGGTTCTCACCGATGTCCTGGGCATCCTGCTGCGCCGACCGTTGCTCGCCGCGGCTCCCCTGCTCGAGGTTCTCGCTGTCGCATCGGCAACTTCCTCGAGCGCGGCCAGCCCGCTGTGGTTCGCGGCAGCAGCCGCTGGGTTCCTCATAATCCTGGTTGCCGGGACGCGGCTGCAGGACCGCGCCTGGGGGCCGTCGGTGGACGGCTCAGCCGGACGCCTCGGTGGCGCGCGGCGGATGGCGGTCACCGGCATCGTCGCCGCGCTGGTCGTGCCGCTGCTGCTGCCGTCCGTGTCCGTCAATTTGCTGGCCAGAGCCGCTCACCACGACGGACCGGGCGGCGGTCCGGGTGGCAACGGCAGCGGGCAGATCCAACTCAACAACTTCGCATCCTTCAGCGGATCGCTGAAGTTGAGCAAGCCCCAGGATCTGCTGCGGGTTCAGGTTTCAAGCGGCCAGGTGCCTTATTACGTCAGGCAGGAGATCCTGGACCACTACACCGACAGCGGCTGGTCGCCGTCCTTGTCAAGCTCGGCCATTTCCGGAACGTCGCTTGCCGATCAGAACTTTCCGATCGCGCCGGACACCGCCCAGACAAATGCCGCGCCCTACTCGACGATCGATGCTCGAATCACGATCCTCGGTCTCGGCGGAAACCAATTGCCGTTGCTTGCCAACCCGCAGCAGTTGGACCCGATCGGCAACGGCGTGTGGGATGACCAGACCGCGACGGTGCAACAGGTCGATCTCAAGCGCGGCATGTCATATCGGGAATCCGTGCGGCAACCAAACCCGACGCCTAGCGAGTTGCGGCAGGCCCCGGATTTCACCAGTAGCGGCGATCCGGCGGTCGACCAGCGAATCCTGTCGGTGCCGACTCTGCCGGCCGAAGTGACCGATCTGGCCGCGCGGATCACCAGCGGGCTGAGTTCGGAATACGACAAGGCGAACGCGATCTCGGACTATTTCACCAACAACAAGAACGGCTTCGTCTACTCGTTGTCGGCAACGGCGAGCGACAGTCGCACCGCCTTGGTGACGTTCCTGCACAAGAAACAGGGTTTCTGTCAGCAGTACGCCGGAGCGGCGGCCGTGCTGATGCGTGCCGCAGGACTGCCGAGTCGGGTCGTGTTGGGTTACAGCCACCCCACGCCTGACAACAGCGGCAGCTTTACTGTGACCACGTCGGACGCACACGCCTGGGTCGAGGTGTACTTCACCGGCATCGGCTGGGTGCCCTTCGATCCGACACCGTTCGCCGGCCCTGACATCGCGCGCGCGGTGGCGTTGCCTTGGGCCACCCACGCCGTCAGCCCCGACGGAAGCACCAAGGATGTGCCGTCCACCGGAGCGAGCCGCTCGAACCGCACCTTGGAGAACCCAGGGGGCGCCGCGGCCGCGCCGACGCTGTCCGGCAACGGTCGCGCGAACGGATGGCAAAGCCCGGCAATCGTGCTCGGCGTGCTGCTGTTCCTGATCGTTGCGTCAGCGGGACCGCAGTTCGTCCGGCGACGACAGCGTCGCAGGCGACTGGCGCGAGCACGGAGCACCGGTAGCCCCGAGCCGTTGTGGCAGGAACTCGCGGCCAGCGCCGCCGACCGCGAATCGCTCTGGCCGGACACGCTGACGGTAGGACAGGTTCCCAATTGGCTCGGTCGGCACGGAGTCGACGAGCGTGGCACCGAAGCAGTCACTGCACTGGCTCGTCGCGTCGAAAAGACCAGATACAGCGCACACCCCGATTCATCGCTGGAGCCTGAGGTCGTGATGGGCCTGGACCAGGCGATGAAGCGATGGGCCAGACGAGCTGAGCGTTGCGAGCGCCTGTTGTCGTGGTGGCTGCCACGGTCGCTGACATCGCGAACTCGGTGGCGCCGTTAGCGCTGGACCGTTCGGCCCCATCGACCGAAACGGACGAGACGGCCTAAAAAGGCGAGTTGCGGTCGGAAGGACGAGTTGCGGTCGGAAGGACGAGTCGCGGTCGGAAGGACGAGTCGCGGTCGAAGCTCAGTTCTCTTCGAACCGGCGCCGCATCCGGTCTTCCATCTTGGTACGCAGGCCGGATGATTTCTGAGAACTGCCGTTGCCCGGGGTGCCCTTGACGCTCAGCGAGCCGTTCTGGCTCGGCCCGCGCAGCGCGGTGACCGCAGCGACACAGGACGCGACGATAAGCACAAACCCGATGACGCCGAGCACGGTGAGGTTTCGAGTCAGTCCAACCAGCACCACGGTCAGCCCGGCGATGGCGCCGATGACAGAGAGCACCAACATCGTGCGCGCACGGTTACGAGGGCGGGCCGATCTGACCGAGGACGCAAACTTCGGATCCTCGGCATACAGCGCCTGCTCGATTTCTTCAAGCAATCGCTGTTCATGCTCGGAGAGCGGCATGATGCCCTCCCGTCCCTCAGTGTCCGTTGGCGTCCTGATCGTAGACCGGTGATGCGTACCGACCTACAACGTCATCTTCGAGCATACGATTCGTTTTCGCGCTGCGAAAGTTATGTGGCCGGATTGGCTGCCAGGCGGTCGATTTCGTTACCTCACGGCAGCTCAAGCGCGGTGTGCGGCCGTTCCGGCGGCATTGCAACGCCCGCATCTCGGTCACTGGGACAACCCACAGCTGAAAAATCGACAGCGGCGCCGGATTCCTTAACAGGTGCTGACAGATCGTCGTGCCGATCTCGCCGCAACGCCCGTGTCGCGTCGAGGCGACGGTCACCCAGCAAGGACGCGGGTCGCACCGCCGCCTGTCCGAAACGGGCATTGAGCGCATCAACGGCGCGGTCTGCTGCCGGGGACCGCTCCACACTCGCAGCGCTGCGCGAGGTCGCCGCCGCCCCATCGCCGGTCAGGTCGAACGCGAGCTGAGTTGCATCCGCGATCGACTGCAGGTTCTCGGCCTTGACGCCAACCAGCCGAATGCGTGGTTGGTCGAGCGCGAGGGCGCGGTACAACTCCACTGCAGTTTGGTAGACGACGGAGCTCGCGTCGGTGGCCTCGGGCAACGTCCGCACTCGCGTCACCGTGACAAAGTCGGCAAACCTGATCTTGATGCCGACAGTTCTGGCCAGCCGGTGCGCGGCCCGCAACCGTTCGGCCACTTCGACCGAGCCGCGCAGCAACTCCTTGGCCACCTCCGCCTCGGTCAGCAAGTCCTGCGCCATCGTCCGGTCGGTCGAGATCGACTTCTCCGGTTCCCGTGCCGTGACGGCTCGAGCGTCGCGACCGTTGGCCAGGTCGAGCAGGTGAGCCGCGGTAGCTTTGCCGACGGAGCGTTCCAATGTGTCCAGCGGGGTCACAGCAAGGTCAGCGACGGTGCGAATTCCCAGTCGGCGAAGTGACTCGGTGGTCCGCTGTCCGACTCCCCACAGGGCGTTGACCGGAAGTGGATGCAGAAAGTCGAGAACGCCCGCTTTGCTCACCACCCGCAGCCCGTTCGGCTTGCAACTGCCGGACGCGAGCTTCGCGACGGACTTGATGGACGCGATACCCACCGAGCAGGTCAGCTGCTGTTCACGGGCAACCCTGGCTCGGATCTGTCGCGCGATGTCTGCCGGCCGACCGAACAGGCCGATAGCTCCGGATACGTCGAGGAAAGCTTCGTCCAGCGACAACGGCTCGATCGACGGAGTGAAGTCCCGGAAGATCGCCATGATCGCTTGCGAGACGTCGCTGTATACGCCGTGCCGCGGACTGACGATCACCGCTTGAGGGCACAATCGAAGAGCCTGCGCCACCGACATCGCGCTGCGCACTCCGAACTCGCGCGCCGCGTACGAGGCCGCCGCCACGACGCCACGTCCTTGGGTCCCGCCAACGATGACCGGCAGGCCGCGCAAATCAGGTCGAGCGCGGATCTCGACACTCGCGAAAAATGCATCCATGTCAACGTGCAAGACGTTGCAGCCGGCGTCGTCGCCGTCTATTTCGCCCGAGGATCGCGGCAGATCCGCGCTGCGCCCCATGGCTGAACTCCGCTCCGTCAGTGAGCCGCGGGTCTGCGCGCCATCACGTGCAGCCGGGTCGCGATATCTCGGTAGGGTGCTCGTCCTGACGTCTCTGACTCAAGGTCGGTCAACGCAGACATCGCGCCGGGACGCTCGAGATCGATCCCGGGAACCATCTCTGTGAAGACCCCCAGGCCGTGTACCGAGACGACCTCGAGGCCGGCGGCCTCGCATTGCGCCGCCAGGTCGGCCAGATCGGCCAGCTCCGCGGACGGTCGGCGTACCGCGGCGAGGGCACCCGCAACGTCGCCGGCCAGCGCGCGGCCGATCACGCTCGCGACTGGGTTCGCGACTACCACGCTTGCCGTGCCGCCAGGCCGCAGCACCGCGACGATTTCGCGCAGCGTTGCGGGGACGCTGCTGACGTTGTCCAACACCTCGTGCGCCAACACAACGTCGAACGCGCTCGCGCTGAACAACGATGTGAGGGACTCCGCTTCGCCCTGGACGGCTGTCACGTGCTCGGACACGCCGGCCTCGGATGCCCGGCGGAGCAGCGTCCCGAGCGCATCGATGCTGACATCGACCACCGTGACCTGCGCCCCGAGGCCGGCAAGCGGCACCGCGAGGCTTCCCGAGCCTCCGCCACAGTCCAGCACCCGCACCGGCTTGTCAGCCAGCTGCTGTGGACTGTGCTGTGGACCGTGCTGCCCGACGGTTTCGCGCAGCGCGGTCCACAGCAGCCGCGACTGCCCGGGGGGCGTCGACTCGAGGACGGAATCAGTTCCCACGAATGGAAACACTAGCGCTGCGGACGCCGTCAACTGGCAACTCCCAGCGGTAGCGCGCCGGCCATCCGCTCGACGATCGCGATGAACTCTCCCGCGGCCCGCAACAAGTCATCGGCATCCCGCTCGGACACCACGCTCACCGATCCAGCTTCGATGGCCGCCCGCCGATTGGCGCTGTCGGCGAAGTAGGCCGACCACTCCCCCAGTTCCGGTGCGATCGAATCCAGCAACACCCACGCACTCGTCGGCCGACGTCGTAGTGCGCCGCCCGGGCGCGCCCGAAGCGCCAGCACGGCGGCTGCGGCCCGAAGTGCCGCCAGGTGGGCTTCGCGGTATTTGGCCGAGGACCGGGTGGACAATGCAGCCTCCGCCCAGGAGGTCTTGGCTTGCGTCAGCAAGGACCCGACACTGGCCGGGATGTGGTTGGCGGAAATGTGATCGGCCGGAACGTAACTGAGCATCGGGGACTCCAATCAGCGGACTCTGGGCGGCTGCCACCTCAGACTCTAATCGAACACGTGTTCGACGTCCAGTCCGGTGCTACCTCCAATCCGGTGCTACGTCCAGCCCAATGCGGCGACGGCGCCGATCACGACCACGGCCGGCGCGCCGAGTCCTTCGCGGCGTATCACCTCAGCCAGCTCACCCAGCGGTGCCCGGACCACCCGCTGGTCGGGCAGCGTCGCGCGATGGATCGCGGCGGCCGGAGTGTCGGCGGCCCGACCGTGCTCGATGAGCTCCTTCGCGATGCCGTCCAGGGTGTCCATGCCCATCAGCAGCACCAGGGTCGCCGGACCGACAGCCAGTTCCGGCCAGTTCCAGCCGGCCTCGGCACGGCCCGGGTCCCGATGTCCCGAGACCACCGCGAAGTCGGCTGCCAAGCCGCGATGGGTGACCGGAATGCCGGCAGCGGCCGGCGCGGCCACCGCGGAGGTGATGCCCGGCACCACCTGGACCGGGACACCTGCGCCGATGCAGGCCGCGACCTCCTCGCCGCCTCGACCGAAGACGAACGGATCGCCACCCTTGAGGCGGACAACCCGGTTGCCTGCCAACGCCCGCTGCACGATCACCGCATTGATCTCGTCCTGGGTCAGGTTGTGCCGGTGTGCCGCCTTTCCGCAGTCGATGATTTCGACGTCCGGATCCAGCTCGGTCAGCAATGACCGAGGTGCGAGCCGATCGGTGACCACAACGTCAGCTTCGAACAGCAGGCGCCGCCCGCGCACCGTGATCAGCTCTGGATCTCCCGGCCCACCACCGACCAGAGTCACGCTGCCGGTACCTGCCGGCCGCGCAGGACGCGCGCTGAGCTGGCCGGACTGAATCGCCGCGGCGATGAGATTGCGCAGATCGACCGCCCGGCGCGGATCGTCACCGGCGTTGACCGAGATGGTCAGATCCCCGCTGGAGTGGATCGCCGGTACCCGCGCGGTGCCGGCCACTGCCGCGTCAGCCCGCACGCAGAAGATGCGAGCGGCTTCGGCTTCGGCGGCCACCGCCGCATTGACCTCGGCATCATCAGTCGCTGCAACGGCAAGCCACGCCTCGGCGAGATCGCCGCGACGATAGGAACGCTCGTGCAGGGTGATGCCCTCTCGACGAAGGTCGGAGTGCGCCCGGGGTGCGATCACGACCACCTGCGCACCGGCATCGGCCAGGGTGCGGGCGCGACGCACCGCCACCGTCCCGCCCCCGACGATGACGACGGTGCGACCGTCGAGGTCGAGCAGGATCGGCAGTCCGGTCATGCCAGCAGTCTGACGTAGCACGCCAATTCGAGCACCGGGTATCCCTGCGTCCACGCGAGCACGGACGCGGTCACTGGGTCGTGCTCGGTGCCCCGACCATCCCCGCGGCGACGGTAGCACCGGAGGACTCGTCGACCAGCAGGAACGAACCGGTCGAGCGGTTGACACGGTACGGGTCCACGATCACCGGCTCGGCGAGCCGGATCCGCACCGTACCGATGTCGTTGAGATCGAGCTCGCCGGCTTGGATGGATGAAACGGTAGCTACGTCGAGCTTGGACTCGATGCCGGTCACGATGGCCCGGACGTCTCGGGTGGTGTGGCGCAGTTGATAGCGGTCACCGGCGCGCAGCGGACGATCGGTCAGCCAGCACACGGTGGCTTGCAGTTCCTGCGTCACGATCGGGGCAGGTTCGCCCACGGCGGCGATCAGGTCACCGCGCGCGATGTCGATCTCGTCGGCCAACCGGATCGTCACCGAACGGCCTGCCGGGGCGACCTCCAGCTGCTGGGTGGGCGTGTCGATGCCGACAACTTCCGAGATCCGGCCGGAGGGCAGCACGGTCACCTTGTCGCCACGGTGCAGGACACCGGCCTCCACTCGTCCGGCGTAGCCCCGGTAGTCGGGATGTTCAGCCGTTCGCGGCCGGATGACGACCTGTACCGGGAATCTGGCCGGCAGCTCCGGACCGATTGCCGGCTGCACCTCTTCGAGAAACTCGAGCAATGCCGGGCCCGAATACCAGTCCATGCTCATGGACCTGTCCACGACGTTGTCACCGGACAACGCTGCGACCGGGATCGGGGTGAAGTGGTCGATGTCGAGCCTCGAAGCGGCGGTGGCGAAGTCGGCGACGATCTGGTCGAACACCGGTTCAGCGAAGTCGACAAGGTCCATCTTGTTCACGGCGAGCACGATCTCCGACACCCGCAGCAATGACGCCACCGCGAGATGGCGCTTGGTCTGATCCACGACACCGGATCGAGCGTCCACCAGGATCACGGCAACATCCGCAGTCGACGCGCCGGTTACGGTGTTGCGGGTGTACTGCACATGGCCCGGCGTGTCGGCCAGGATGAACGTCCGGCGGGCGGTGGCGAAGTAGCGGTAGGCAACGTCGATCGTGATGCCCTGCTCGCGTTCGGCCCGCAACCCGTCGACCAGCAACGCGAGGTCCGCGCCGGTATAGCCGCGCCGCTCCGAGGCGACCTCGACAGCCGTCATCTGGTCGACCAGCACGGCCTTTGCGTCATGCAGCAGGCGGCCTACCAGCGTCGACTTTCCGTCGTCCACCGAACCGGCCGTGACGACGCGAAGTAGCTCACCCGGCATTAGAAGTAGCCCTGCCGCTTACGGTCCTCCATCGCTGCCTCGCTGGCCCGGTCATCCGCCCGAGTGGCACCCCGTTCGGAGATGGTGCTCGCGGCGGTCTCGGTGACGATCTCGGCCACCGTCCGCGCGGTCGAGGCGACCGCACCGGTGCAGGTGGCATCGCCGACCGTGCGGTACCGCACCGACTCGGTGTGAACCGTCTCTCCGTCGCGGGGCTTGGTCCACTGCGTGACAGCAAGCAGCATGCCGTCGCGGCTGAACACCTCGCGCTCATGAGCGAAGTAGATGTCGGGCACCTCGATGCCTTCGCGGTCGATGTAGGCCCAGATATCGAGTTCGGTCCAGTTCGACAAAGGGAAGACCCGTACGTGTTCACCGTTACGGTGCCGGCCGTTATACAGGTCCCACAGCTCGGGACGCTGGTTGCGGGGATCCCACTGACCGAAGTCGTCGCGGACGGAGAACACCCGTTCCTTGGCGCGGGCCTTTTCCTCGTCACGCCGGGCGCCACCGAGCACCGCGTCGAACCGATTGGCCGTGATGGCGTCCAGCAGCGGAATGGTCTGCAACGGATTGCGTGGCTGGCCTGGGGTCTCGGTGACCCGGCCGGAATCGATGGCGTCCTGCACGCTGGCCACAGTGAGCTTCACGCCCCAGTCCGCCAGCTTGCGATCCCGGAACTCGATTACTTCGGCGAAGTTGTGTCCGGTGTCGATATGCATCACGCC
This sequence comes from Jatrophihabitans sp., assembly GCA_036488285.1. GTDB lineage: Bacteria > Actinomycetota > Actinomycetes > Mycobacteriales > Jatrophihabitantaceae > Jatrophihabitans_A. Next base: position 12,449 of record DASXHV010000180.1, read on the forward strand.
GAAAGGCAGCCGCGAAGGCCAGAACGCCTTCATCGCCAGGTGCAGCATGACGATCGAGTCCTTGCCGCCGGAGAACAGCAGCACCGGCCGCTCGAACTGGCCGACCACCTCCCGGATGATGTGGATCGCCTCGTCCTCGAGGTCGGTCAGCCAGGCGCGATCGAGTGTTTCAACCTCGGGCAACACTGCGGTCACAGCAGATTCTCCTTTTCCAACAGGGCGATCAGCTCTTCCACCGCTTGGTCGACGGTGCGACCAGAGGTGTCGATCCGTAGTTCAGGCTCCGACGGGGGCTCGTACTCACCATCAATGCCGGTGAGACCGGCAAGATTCCCGGCGCGCTGTTTCGCGTACAAGCCTTTGACGTCTCGGTCGGCGCAGACCTGCACCGGAGTGGACACGTGGACTTCAAAAAACGCACTACCTTCGCTGTCGTGCAACTTGCGTACTCCGTCGCGCGCATCGGCGAACGGCGAGACGACCGCGGCAAGAACCAGCGCGCCGTTACGGGCAAGCAGCGAGGCGACCCAACCGATCCGAGCGACGTTTGCGTCCCGGTCCGCGCGCGAATAGCCGAGCTCGGGTGACAGGATCGCGCGGACGGCATCACCGTCGAGCAACTCGACCGGACGGTCTCGGCTGGTGAGACGCTCGGCCAGCGCGGTCGCAAGTGTGGTCTTGCCTGCGCTCGGCAAACCCGTGAACCAGAGCGTTGCACCAGTGGTGCCTGACGTCCTGCCGGGGGCAGTCGTGGAGGTCATGTCGGGTAGTCCTGGCTTGTCGAGCGGGGAAACAGACAACATCGTCCGGTCGAGCCGCGGGGAGGGCAGGCTGGCGGAAGGTGGCCGGGCGAGAAGCCGGCGTCAGAACATTCGACACGCCGCGCTGACGACGCGCTGCAGATCTACATGCAGGCGAGCGACCAGCGGGACGGCGAACATGGCTCCGATTGTCGCATAGTTGACCGGACATCCCCAACGAGACGCCGCTCTCAAATGTTGGGACGTCATTCCTGCACTGCGGCGAATTGGCTCCGTCGGCTGCCCGGCGCAAACCGCGCATCGACTAGGCCGGTGTGAGCTGACGCGCGAGTGTTTCGAAAGTGCGTCGTGGATGTGGGACGATGAAGTGTGCGCCCAGCTAAGAACGTGCTGACCTCGCGCCGCCACATCGACCTTCTCCGGGTGGCCGGCGCCGCCTGTTGAGTTCCCTTCTGACATCGCCGTCGGCGGGTCTGACAGGTAGGAATGGCACCTGTCGCGACAGCAACAACTGGGACTTCTCGAAGGGATTCTCCGCGCATGGCAGCGGGAAAAGGACAGGGACAGTGGGCGCTCGGTTACCGCGAGCCGCTGAACCCGAACGAGCGCAGTAAGCGCGACAACGACGGTCTGCTGGTCAAGCAACGGATCATCGACATCTACTCCAAGAACGGCTTCGACAGCATCGATCCGGGTGATCTGCGAGGTCGATTCCGGTGGTACGGGCTGTACACCCAACGTGCACAGGGCATCCCGGGTGGCCGCACCGCGGTGCTCGAACCGGAAGAACTCGAAGACTCGTACTTCATGCTGCGGATCCGCATCGACGGCGGGCAGCTCAGTTCTGCCCAGTTGCGGGTCATCGGCGAGATCTCGAGCAGCTACGGCCGGGACGTCGCGGACATCACCGACCGGCAGAACGTGCAGTTGCATTGGATCCGCGTCGAGGACGTACCGGTGATCTGGGAGAAGCTCGAGGCCGTCGGCCTGAGCACGACCGAGGCATGCGGCGACACGCCGCGGGTGATGCTCGGTTGCCCGCTGGAAGGCGTCGCCTCGGACAGCATCCTCGACGCCGGGCCCGCGTTGCAGGAGATCCTCGACAAGTACCTGGGCGATCCGACCTTCTCGAATCTGCCCCGCAAGTTCAAGACCTCGGTGTCGGGCTGCAATCAGCATTGCGTGAATCACGAGATCAACGACGTTGCCTTCGTCGGTGTCCTCGGGCCTGATGGTGCTCCTGGATTCGATCTGTGGGTAGGCGGCGGCCTGTCGACCAACCCGATGTTCGCCAAACGTCTTGGCGTCTTCGTTCAGCCGGACCAGGTCAGCGAGGTATGGGCCGGTGTCGCGGCCATCTTCCGTGACTACGGCTATCGGCGCTCGCGCAACCACGCGCGGCTGAAATTCCTGATGGCGGATTGGGGCCCGGAGAAGTTCCGCGAGGTCCTCGAGCAGGAGTACCTGCACCGTGAGCTGCCCGACGGTCCCGCTCCCGGTCGCTCCCCCGCGCATCGCGACCACATCGGCGTCATCGAGCAGGCCGACGGCACGGTGGCTATCGGCACCACCACCAAGGCGGGCAGGACCAGCGGAACTGCGCTGACCGCGTTGGCCGATCTGGCCGAGGCCTTTGGAGACAAGGGCGGCCGGATACGTACCACCCCGCAGCAGGGACTGGTCGTGCTCGATGTGTCACCCGCGCGGGCCGACGAGCTGGCCGATGAGCTGCAGATCCTCGGGCTGTCGAGCCGACCGTCGAAGTTCCACCGCGGCACGATCGCCTGCACCGGGATCGAGTTCTGCAAGCTGGCGATCGTGGAGACCAAGGGCCGTGCGGAGACGATCCGCGCCGAGCTCGAGAAGCGGCTGCCTGACTTCGACACTCCGATCACTATCAACGTCAACGGATGCCCGAACTCGTGCGCCCGGTTCCAGGTGGCAGACATCGGGTTCAAGGGCATCGTCCAGAAGGTCAAGCAGGAGGACGGCAGTTTTGTCGATGCCGAGGCTTTCCAGGTTCACCTCGGTGGGCAGCTGGGCACGGAGTCAGCATTCGGTCGCAAGTTCCGCGGCTTGAAAGTCGGCGCAGAAGAGGCGCCGGACTACGCCGAGCGTGTTCTGCGCGGCTACCTCGAGCGACGGTCGGAGGGCGAGTCCTTCGCCGGCTACGTCACCCGAGCGGATGAAGACTGGCTGTTGTGATTCGGAATGGCTGAGCGTGCGGCACCGTTCTACTGTCCGTACTGCGGTGACGAAGACCTGAGGATGTTCGGCGATACGCACGGCCAATGGCGATGCGGCAGTTGCCAGCGGGTCTTCGGATTGAAATACGTGGGAATAGCCGCGGACTGGACGACATCGCCGGCCCAGCCCCCCGAGGAACCGAAGCTAGGGAGCACGGAGTGAGTGTGACCACCGACGTGTCGGCGCTGCAGGCGCTGGTCGAGCGTGCCGGAACCGAGCTGGAGGGTGCACCGGCCGAGCAGGTATTGGCTTGGGCCAGTGAGCAGTTCGGGGCTGGCTGGTGTGTCACGTCGTCGATGGCCGATGCGGTGCTGCCGCATCTGGCGTCGAAGGCTCAACCCGGCGTCGACATCGTCTTCCTCGATACCGGCTATCACTTCGCCGAGACGATCGGCATGCGTGATGCGGTTTCGGCGATGCTTCCGGTAACCGTGAAGACGATTACGCCTGACCAGTCGGTCGCCGAACAGGATGCCGAGTTCGGCGCGCGGCTGCATGATCGCGATCCGAACCTGTGCTGCGCGATGCGTAAGGTCGAGCCGCTGGCGCGCGCCTTGGAGCCATACGTGGCCTGGGCGTCCGGGTTGCGGCGCGCCGACTCCGCGAGCCGTGCGGATGTCAGGGTGGTCGAGTGGGACGCCAAGCGGTCGATGGTCAAGCTCAACCCGATCGCTGCCTGGACCGACGAGCAGGTTGATCAGTACATCGCGGCCAACGGCATTCTGGTGAATCCGTTGCTGTCCGACGGCTACGGCTCGATCGGTTGCGCGCCATGCACCCGACGGCTGCTGCCGGGTGAGGATGCCCGGGCCGGCCGGTGGGCAGGCACCAACAAGACCGAGTGCGGCCTGCACGTCTGAACGGCCTGCGCGGTTCGCACGGCTGATCGGTTCGCGCGTCTGAGCGGTTCGCACGTCTGCACGGTTCGCACGTCTGCGCGTCTGAGCGGTTCGCCAGCTATCCGTGTTCGGGCGTCTGAGCGGTTCGCACGGCTGAGCGTCTGAGCGCTTCGCCACCTATCCGTGTTCGGGCGTCTGAGCGGTTCGCCAGCTATCCGTGTTCGGGCGTCTGAGCGGTCGCACGTCTGAGCGGTTCGCACGTCTGCGTGGTTCGCACGTCTGAGCGGTTCGCACGGCTGAGCGTCTGAGCGGTTCGCCACCTATCCGTGTTCGGGCGGTGGGTGGCCGGCAAGGCTCAGTGCGAGTTCGGGTCGGTTGTGTTGGGGGTTTTGCTGGGGGTCGATCCAGGGTGGCGGGAGCCAGTAGGGCAGGCCGTCGCGGATTTGGCAGTGCCAGCCGATGGTCTGGAATTCGCGGTGGTGGTGTCCGCAGACGAGGGTGAGGTTGTTCAGGTCGGTGGGTCCGCCTTGCCACCAGGGGATGATGTGGTGTCGTTGGCACCAGTCCGGTGGGGTGTCACAGCCCGGGAAGGT
>DASXHV010000079.1:0-14657 GCA_036488285.1 Jatrophihabitans sp.
CGGCGGCACGGTGTGGTCGGACACCAACAGCAACGGGATCATGGACAGTGGCGAGCCGGTCGTACCGAACGTCAAGGTCACGTTGACCGACGACTTCGGCAAGACCATCGGTACCCAGATGACCGGGACCGATGGCAAGTACCGGTTCAGCAACTTGGATCCGACGTCAGATCCGAACACGTACTACCTGACGTTCGATTCAGCCACGCTGCCGACTGGCACTACCTTCACCGCCGAGCACGCCCCGGGGTCAACGCATGTGAACGACTCGACCCCTGATCCGCAGACCGGCAAGACCCAGCGGATCGCACTTGTCCGTGGCACCCAAGACCTCACCTGGAACGCCGGCGTCATCGCCGGAACCCCGGGTGGCCCTGGCGGTCCGGGTCAGACCGGAACGGTGAGCATTTCCTTCGGCACACCAACGGTCAATGACCAGCCCGCTGATGCAGGACCTGGCCCGTCGGTTGTTCCCGGCCAGCCGGTCAACATCAAGATCACGGTGACCAACACCGGCACCGAGGCCTTCACCGGTCTGGGTGGCGTCACGCCGCTTGGCACGCTGACCTGCACTCCTGGCACCGCCCAGCCGGGTCAGCAAGCAACCTGCACGATCACCATCAACGCACAGTCCGGAGCACAGAAGTTGACCTTCAACTTCAGTGTCCACGGAGTTGACGGCCAGCAGATCAGCAAGGCGCTGTGTGTCTACTACACCGGCCAGGCACAAGCTCAAGGTAACGGGCAGGTGACGATCGGCAACCAGGTCATGCTCAACGGCCAGCCGGTCACCAACGGCCAGCAGATCAACCTCACCGCCGGATCCACGGCGACGCTGACCGTGAACGTGTCCAACACCGGCTCGGCCGCGTTGACGCACCTGTCGGCCACCGCGACAACCGGGACACCGACGTGCACCGCGAGCTCGCTCGCGGTAGGGCAGCAGGCAACCTGCACGCTGACCTTCCCAGTGGCCAGTGGCGCGAGCCATCTGACGCTCACGATCATCGGACAGGACGCGGCCGGAAACAGCATGACCGCGACCTACACGGTGACCTACACCAGCACCGCACCCGCGGCTGCCGCGTCATCGACGACCGCTAGCACCAGCACGAACAGCGCCACCACGAACAGCACCACCTCCGGCAACGGCGCCGGCAACCTGCTCGCGCCGCTGACCGGCCTTCTGCAGTCCACCACCAGCCACACCTAAACCGCACTAACCAGCCCTGACACCAGACCCCCAACAAGAGCCAAAAATCCGCGAGGCGGAGCAGACCGTCAGGTCTAGCGCGCCTTTATGAAGGGTCTTCATTCATGAACACATGGATACGAAGATCACTCCAGCTGTGCTTGTTGTCCGGAAGTTTCGTCCTCATCGGTGCCGGCATTGCACATGCCGACACCGGCAACACAGGCTCCGGACCGCCTGGATCGCTGGGTGATCTGACACAGAAGGTTGCAAGCGTCGTCACCGCACCCATGGCGACGACGCCCGTCACCGCCGCACCGGATGATGCCGTAGATCTTCGGCACGTAGAGCGCGAGGAAACCGCCCTGCGAGTGGCCGACCAGGTCGACCTTCGCCGCGCCGGTGGCCGCACGCACCTGTTCGATGTAGTCCTCGACCTGCTGTGCCGAGGTGCTGATCGGCTGCACGCCACCGACGAGTGGGAAGCCAGGTATGGGGCCGTAGGTGAAGGAGAACGTGCAGTAACCCTGACTGACCAGCTGCGTCTGCAGGAAGTTGAGGTCTTCGTAGTACGTGGCGAAGGTACCGTGCAGCATCACGACCGGGTCGGCGTGTGCAGCGCTGGGACGGCAGGAGAAGTCATTGCTTCCACCACCGGTCGTAGCGGCCCGCGCGGATGACGAAACTGCCGTTACAGCGGCGAGTGCCGTTGCAATGGCAAGTGCCGCTCGCAGGACCCGGCGTGGCGTTGGTCGGGAGAGGACGGACGTCCGCGACATCGCAATACTCCATTTCAAGGAAATTTCGATTGGGCCTAGTGCAGCCGCGGCCGGCCGGCCGCGCTCACGGGTCACGGCATGGTCAGCAAGCCTTCGGCGCTAGACAATCTATTGGTTCCAGGTGGGTCGCGACGTTGGTTGCAATCCTCGAATGTGGACCGCTGATCTCGCCGCTCATCCGCAGCCCCGCGTCCACTGCTTGCGAGGTCACGGCTGTGGAGCCTTCGGTGCGATGATGGCTGTGTGGCGGGCGTCGCTGGGTGTGATGCCGTGCCGTGTCTTATAGGCCCGGCTGAAGTGCGCGGGTGAGACGAACCCGCAGCGATAGGCGATGTCGCTGATGCCGATCGCGGTCTGGCTGGGATCGCGCAGTAGCCGGTCGGCATAGTCCAGCCGCGCCCGGACGATGGTGGCCGCGACCCCCGGACCGTCGGCGAAGCTACGCGATAGCTGCCGTAGCGATATGGCTTGGTTCGCGGCAACCATCTCTGGGCTGAGGTTGGGATCGAGCAGGTTCTGTTCGATGAATCGCTCGGCTCGGCGGCGTCGATCTTCTGCCGTGGGCGGCTCGCCGGTCTCGGGCAGGTCGAGCGCGGAACGCAGTAGCAGTTCGACGACGCCTGCTGCGTAGCGGTCGATGCCCGCAGGGTCTGGCGGGTGCTCCTGCCCGGCCTTGATGCGCTGCGTGAGCCGGGTGGTGTGGATCATCACCTCCCGGTGCCAGTCGGCCCAACTCAGTTCGCCGTCGAGGGCCCGCTGGATGTCGGCGTCGCTCAGATGCAGGTCGGCGCGGTGGACGCGGATGAGGCAACGCGAGATGCGTTCGAGCACCTGCGCCTCGCCTTCCTGGGAGCACCCGGTCACGATCGGGGTGCCCGGGCTGTACCGCTGCCGTCGCCCGTCGATGGTGGCAGCGATGGGTCCGTTGGCCACCGTCAGGGTGACCAGCTCGGCCCCCCGCTGAACGGGACGTGAATACACGACGGAGGGGTCCTCCACCTCAGTGAGAACCATCGTGTTGTGCAGACCCGACAGCGATGTCGCCGCTGTGAGGTGCCCGGGGCCGGCTCCTCGAGGGCGCTCGATTCCGGTGGCGCCGACGCCGGAGTTCAACACGAACTGTTCAACGTGCGAAAACTGCCTGGCCTGCTCGATACCTCGGGTATCAAGGGTATGGACACCGCTCATCGACTTCGGTCATGTCCTTCGATCAATCCAACGCGTTTGCCCCGATACGCGGATAAAACGATCAACCTGTGGACCAAATTGCGCAAAGTGATCGAGAACACAGTCTCACGCACGTGCTCCCGGCCTCGGCGGTCATCGACCTCAACCCCCGTGTTTGCCCGTTTCAGCCATGAACTTGCCGATTCAGGACACTCTCCTTGTGGGTGTCGGAACGCAAGCCCCGGGCTAGCCCATTTCTCGACCCGTGACCTGGTCGCCGCCCCCCGGTCCACAGCTGAGAATGAGGCGCGCGGCGGCGGCCACACAGGGTGACGAGGCGGTTACTGAGTGTGACATGACCAGCGGTCCAAGACACACTGATCCACAGCAGACCAGATCCGTTCCGGGTGCCGGACGCGTGCGGTGTGCCCAAAGGGGTGTGACATGGACGCCGTTCGCAAGCTCGTTGCCGAGGCGGTCGGCACCGCCTGTCTCGTCTTCTTCGCTGTCGGCGTCGCCACCCTGACCTTCGGATACGGGCTGACCGGACAGAGCACCGCTGCTGCGGTGGTCGCGACCGCGCTTGCCTTCGGGCTCGTGCTGCTCGCCCTGGCCTACGCACTCGGCGCGATCTCCGGCTGCCACGTCAACCCCGCTGTCACACTCGGCTTTCTCGTCGCGCGCCGCATCACGTCCGCCGACGCGGTCGGCTACTGGATTGCGCAGCTCGCCGGCGGCATCCTCGGCGCGGCGCTGCTGCGCGTCATGTTTGCGGGCGCGCAGGGCTACTCCACGGACAAGATCGGCCTGGGCGCCGACGGTTACGGGAGCAAGTCGATGGTGCATCTCAACGCCGGCGGCGCGTTCCTGGCCGAAGCCGTCCTGACGTTCCTGTTCGTCTTCGTCGTGCTCGCCGTGACCCGCAAGGCGGCCTGGCCCCAGCTCGGCGGCGTGGCCATCGGTCTCGCGCTCAGCACCGTGCACCTGATCGGCATCCCGCTCACCGGCACCTCGGTCAACCCGGCGCGCAGCATCGGTCCCGCGCTGTTCGTCGGCGGCACCGCGCTAAGCCAATTGTGGCTGTTCATCATCGCCCCGCTCGTCGGCGGCGCCGTCGCCGCATTGGCGAGCATGTATTTCTACCCGGGCGAACATCTGGCCCCCGAAACCACCGCCGCCGCCGGCGAACCCGCCGCTGCCGGCCCGGCCGGTGTTGACGCTGCGGTTGAGTCCGGCGTGGGCGCCGCACATTATCGGGGCTGAGCCCGCCGCCATAACCAACCTTGCCCACCGGCGCTGGCGGCCCACCCCGGCCGAGACTCAACTTGCCGCTGGCCTGCGTTGCGTCCTCCGTCGCTACCTGGAGCGCTCATCGTGATCGGCTCGATCCTCGTCTTCACCGCGATCATCGGCACCGGCAGCTATCTGGCGTTGCTCCACGCGCTACACCACTGATCCCCGCAGGTGCCACCTGAAAGAACCCGCTCATTGGGAACGGCGGAGCCGATTGGGGGTCTTCGCCGGTAGCGGATCGGCCGAGAAGATAGAGCGATTACTGCATTGGTCACAGCGACCCTGCCGCGACTACCTCGCCCTGTACGTCGCATGCATCGCCAACGAGCTGGATGACCCGACGCCCGTCCGCTGGGCCTACGGCGATGCCGCTTCGACTGTGTAGTGCAAAACAGTTCGTCTGCGGTCGGTCGCGTCCATGCGAGCATCGAGAAATGTCGACTGAGGCCTTCCGCGATCACCAGCCCGAGCAAGTGACTTTCGCCGCCGCGGATGGCCTGCGCCTGGCTGGCGATCGTTGGACGCCGGAGGGTGGCGTGCGCGGCACGGCCGTCCTGCTGCACGGCGGCGGCCAGACCCGGCACTCGTGGCGGGCGACCGCGCGCCGGCTGGCCCACGACGGCTGGACTGCGATTACCTACGACGCCCGCGGGCACGGCGACAGTGAATGGGCCAGCGATGGCAACTACTCCCTGACTGCATTCGTCGACGACCTGTATGCGGTGATCCACACCCTGCCGGAGCCGCCAGCGCTGATCGGCGCCTCGCTGGGCGGCATGACTTCCCTGGTCGGCGAAGGCGAACGCGGCATCGCGCAATCCCTTGTGCTCGTCGACATCGCTCCGCGCATCGAGCGCGAGGGCAGCGAGCGAATCCGGGCATTCATGACGAGTGCGCCGAACGGTTTTCGATCACTTCAGGAAGCGGCGGATGCCGTCCATGCGTACAACCCGCACCGACCCCGCCCGAGCAACCTCGATGGCCTCACCAAGAACGTCCGCCAGCGCGATGACGGCCGCTGGTATTGGCACTGGGATCCACGATTCATGCGCATTGGCGACGAGCCTGCCCGCGCCGAGGGCGATGCGCGCCTCTATCGCGCGGCGCGCCACATCACGGTGCCGACGTTGCTCGTCCGCGGCACCGAGTCCGACATCGTGTCACCGGAGGGAGTCGCCGAACTTCTCGAGTTGATCCCGTCGTCGCAGTCCGTTGAGGTCGTCGCCGGACACATGGTTGCCGGTGACGACAACGACATTTTCAGTCGACATCTATTGGGGTTCCTGGCAGCTCCGGCGATACCGCTCACTTCGCGACCAGCACAGTGACGATGGCCGGCGCAGCTGCCCATGGGATCGAGTGACACGAAGCTGTGCTGCAGCGCAACAGGATGAGCGGCTGACCGAAGACACTTGCACTTTCGGTCTGATGATTATAACTTTCATACGGGTACCCACGACGAGGAGACCTGATGAACGGCACCTTTCACGACGAGCTGGTGGCGCCGTCGGCGCCGGGCCTGCCCGCAGGATTCTTCGACCGCTTCGTATTCAACCTGCACCAGGTCGACCGTACGAAGCCGTCGATCCTGTTCGGCGCGGGCATCTACCCGGCCACTGACGTCGTGGACGGCTTCGTCGTACTTGTGACCGATATCGAGCAGCGCAATCTGCGGTTCTCCACCGAGCTCAGCGCCACGAACGGCTCCGAAGGCGGACCGTTCTCGTGGCAGGTCGTGGAGCCGATGAAGACCTGGCACATCGCACTCGGCCCGAACCCGATCGGACTCGAGTTCGACCTCGTCTGGCAGGCACGCACGCCCGCGTGGTTCGGCGAGGTGGCGGTCTCCTCGGGCGGCGCCGCGACCTCCTTCGAGCATCTCTTCCAATCGGGGTACTACCGCGGCACGGTGACGATCGACAGCAAGCAATCCCAGATCGAGCACTGGTACGGGCAGCGTGATCGCTCTCGCGGCGTACGCACGATGTCCGGCGGTCAGGGGCTGCATCTCTGGTTCCAGGCGCAGTTCCCAGATCGCGCCGTCGGGTTCCTCCTCGTCGAGAATCGCGACCACGAACGGCTGCTGCTCGAAGGCGCAGTCATGCACGAGAGCGGCGAGCTCGACGACATCGTCGAGGTGAGGCACGACCTCACCTTCGACGACGGGCTCGATCTGGAGAAGGGCCGGGTCGAGGTGCAGACCAAGAATGGCGCGACGTACCTGATCGACGCCGACGCGACCGCCGGCGGCGGGTACCTGGCCGGCGCCGGGTACGGCGGTCAGCACGGCAAGCCTCTCGGCCGCGACCACCTCGAGCACGACGTCTACCCCCTCGACGGATCGGTCTCGCCGCGAACCCTCGATTCAGCCTTGACGGACCGGCTCACCAGCTTCGATTGGGATGGGGTGCCGGGGACCGGGATCTTCGAGTTCGCGCACACCCGCAGCAGCTCGTACCGCTACCGCCCTTCGCTGACGCGGTGAAGGGTCGACGACTGCCGAAGGGGTCGTAAGGACGAGATCAACGTCGACCGTCTTGTGAATGGTCGTTCGATGCGTAGACGACCATTTGGTGAGCCGCGACAGGGAGTCTCTCAACACTTGCTAACGATCGTTAACGATGCTTACATAGGTTGAGAAGCACGCCCATGACACATCGTGGAGAGGTATCGCTACCCCATGAACGGTTTCACCGACGTCACCTATGAGGTCGACAACGGACTGGCCACGATCACGATCAACCGCCCCGACCGCTACAACGCCTTCCGCGCCCAGACTGTCGACGAGCTGGTCAAGAGCTTCAAGAAGGCTTGGGTAAGCGACGAAGTCGGCGTGATCTGCCTGACCGGCGCCGGTAACAAGGCGTTCTGCGCGGGCGGTGACCAGAAGCAACGGTCGGAGACCGGCGACTACGGCCCGTCCGACAGCGGCCTGTTCGAGATCGACTCGCTGCACCGGGTCATCCGCGACGTGCCCAAGCCCACCATCGCGGCGGTCAACGGCATCGCCATCGGCGGCGGTCACGTGCTGCATGTGCTCTGCGACCTGACCATCGCAGCCGACACCGCCACCTTCGGTCAGAACGGGCCCCGGGTCGGATCGTTCGACGCAGGCCTCGGCTCGGGCTACCTGGCCCGCGTCGTCGGCGAGAAGCGCGCTCGTGAGATCTGGTTCATGCTGCCCCGCCTGTCGGCCGAGAAAGCGGAGAGCTGGGGCCTGGTCAACAAGGTCGTCCCGGCCGACCAGCTCAAGGCCGAGGTGCGGGCCTGGGCCGACAACATGCTCGGGTTCTCACCGACCGCGCTCAAGGTCCTCAAGCAGTCCATGAACACCGACACCGAGCACTTCGTCGGCATCGGGCAGATGGCCTACTCCACCCTGCACATGTTCACCGAGTCCAAAGAGGCTCAGGAGGGCATCAACGCGTTCAACGAGAAGCGCGCGCCGGACTTCGCGCCGTACCGCGGCGCCTGAGGCACATCCGAGCGAGGAGCCCACGATGCGTTTCACCGAGGAGCAGGACGAGTTCGCTCGCCAGATCCGCGATTTCTGTGCGAAGGAACTGGGGACGCTGGCCCAGCGTGATGCCGTGACCGAGGGCGGCACGCTGTCTAACAGCCCGCAGATCCTGCAGGCGTTCGCTGACCTCGGCTGGCTGGGCGTCTCCGTCCCACAGGCGTACGGAGGCGCCGGCGCGGGATTCGTCGACGAGTGCATCTTCCTCGAAGGCAGCGCGCGGGGGCTGGCGCCGATCACCGGATACTCGACCGGCCTGACCGCCGGTCAGACCTACCTGCGCTACGGCACCGAGGAGCAGAAGAACCTCATCATGGGCGGCCTCTGCAAAGGACGCCTGGAGGCCATCTCGCTCTCAGAGCCCGGCGCAGGCTCCGATCTCGGTGGCGTCAAGCTCAAGGTGGACCGCGATGGCGGCGACTTCGTCATCAACGGCCAGAAAACCTGGTGTTCGGCGGCGCACGTGGCCGACCACATGCTCGTGCTCGGCCGCACGGACAACACCGGCCGCAAGCATGACGGCTTGACGCTGTTCATCGTCCCCACCGGGGCGCCTGGCCTGACCATCCGCGGCATCGAAACGATGGAACCCCGCACCGTCAACGATGTCTTCTTCACCGACGTCCGGGTGCCGGCGGCTGACGTCGTCGGCGAGGTCGGCATGGCCTGGCGGCACCTCATGCGTGGGCTGAGCGTTGAACGGCTCATCATCGCGGCGATGTCGCTCGGAGCGGCCGAGCGCGCGCTCGACGACGTGATCGGCTACGTCACGCAGCGCGAGCAGTTCGGCCGCACGATCGGCTCGTTCCAGGCGGTCCAGCACCGGATCGCCACGCTGGCCACCGAGATCGCCTACTGCAAGAGCTTCGTCTTCGACATCGCCGACAAGATCGATCACGGCGAGGAGGAAAACCTGGGAATGGAAGGTGCGATGGCCAAGCTCAAGTGCACCGAAGTCGCCAAGACCACCACCCTGGAGGCGATGCAACTGATGGGCGGCTACGGCTACGCCCGTGAGTACGGCATGGAAGGTCAGGTCCGGCGCGCGCTCGCACCGCCGATCTACGGTGGGACGAACGAGATCCAGCGCGAGATCATCAGCAAGAATCTCGGTCTCTGACCGCGACGATCGGGAAGGCACGGCCATGTCGGAGCAGATTTCGTCACCGTTCTCGCCCACCTTGCTCGCGGGTAAGCGCATCGTCATCACCGGTGGCGGCACCGGACTAGGTCGAGGAGTCGCTCGCCACTTCGTCCAGCACGGCGCTCGTGTGCACCTCTGGGGACGGCGACCGGCGGTGCTCGAGGAGGCCGCAGCCGAGGTATCGCAGGGGTTTCCTGGCGCCGCGCATGTACAGACCGTCGACGTGCGCGACTACGAGATGGTCGATGCCGCCATGACAGAGATCTGGGCCGAGCACGGACCGCTTACCGGCGTGGTCAACAACGCGGCGGCCAACTTCATCGCTCCTACGGCGACGTTGAGTGCCCGCGCCTTCGAGGCGGTGAGCTCGACGGTGATGAACGGCTCGTTCAACACGACGCATTCGGCGGGCAAGCGGTGGATCGCGCAGGGCCTGCCCGGCGCGGTGGTGTCCACATTGACCACCTGGGTGTGGTCGGGCTCTGCCTTCGTCGTACCTTCGGCGATGGCGAAGTCGGCCGTGCACGGGATGACGATGTCGCTCGCGGTCGAGTGGGCTCGCTACGGCATTCGGCTCAACGCGGTAGCGCCCGGGCCGATCCCGACGGACTACGCCTGGGAAATGCTCAACCCGACCGATAAGACCTCCGTCGGCGCGACGCAGGCCGATCAGGTACCGATGGGGCGGATGGGCACCGTGGCAGAGCTTGCGAACCTCGAAATGTTCCTGCTCTCCGACGCGTGCCCGTACCTAACCGGTGAAACGATCGCAATGGACGGCGGACAAAAGCTGGCCGGCCCTGGAACGTTCGCAGGACTCACCAAGCTCAGTGATCAGGACTGGCTCGAGATCAAGCAAGCCAGTCTCGCGGCGACCGCGGCGAGTAAGGCCCAACGAAACGTGTAGCAAGCCGGCCGTCGAACTCAGGAGTCGGCCAGTCCGGCCGCGGTACGCGCGGCCCGCAGGAACGACCGGACATGGGCTGGCTCGCGATAGTACGAGTTTCCGCGACCGGCCTCCGCCCGACGCCGACCGTATTCGTACAGGACCGCAAGCTTCCACTGCGCCAGCGCCGTGTACCACCCGAGGTTGCCCAGATCGCGCCCGGTCCGTTCGGCATAGCGATTGGCCAGCTCCGTGCGCGAGGGATAGCCGGGCTCCAGCAAGGCGGTGCCGAACTCGCCGGTCGGGGTACGTGGCTCGCCGGGCACCGGACAGGAGGCGAGGAAATAGCCGACATCGAAGAGCGGATCACCGATCGTTGCCAGTTCCCAGTCCAGCACCGCCGCGATCCGGCCGGGCCGCTCTGGGCCGATGATGACGTTGCCGAGCCGGTAGTCGTTGTGCACGATCGAGGCTCCGGCCTCGACCGGCACATTGGCGCCGAGCCACTCGTCGATCTCCTTGAAGCCGGGCGGCGGCTTGCCGTCCTCCAGCTCGACGAGCTTGCCCATCCGCCGGTAGTGACGTTCGTTGAACCCCTCTGGACGACCGAAGTCCGACAAGCCACACGCGCGCCAGTCGACGGCGTGCAGGTCCGCGAGGGTGTCGATCAGTGCCTCACCGATCAGGCGTCGCTGGTCCGAAGTATCCAGCGGCGCCGGCGTGGTCGTGGTGAGAACCGGACCCGCGGTGTAGCTCATTACGAAGAACGGCACGTCGATGACCTCGCCGGCCATACCGATGGCGAGCACGGCCGGCACCGGCACGCCGGTACCGCGCAGCGCGCTCATCAGCGTGGCTTCGCGTAGCACGTCATGCGCGCCCGGCGGCGTCGGTGGCGGGGGCGGACGCCGCAGGACGACCTGCTGCTCGCCGTCGGTGATGAGGAAAGTGAGGTTGGAATGGCCGTCGCCGATCCTGCTGGATTTCAACGGCCCGCGGCAAAGCCCCATCACGCCGAGAAAGCCCTCCAGGGCGAAGAGGTCCGCGTCAGTCCAGTCCCACGTCATGGGCGTCGCTTACTCTCCGCTGAACCGGGCCGGACGGCGCTGCTTGAACGCTGCGAGTGCCTCGCGCATGTCGGAAGTCTGGGCCAGCAATGCCTGACCCCGGTTCTCCAACTCCATCGCCGAGCCGTACGAGCCGATCTCCTCGTTGTGCTGTAAGGCCCGCTTGGTGATTTTCATGCCGCCCGGTGAGTTGCTCGAGATCTGACGCGCCAGCTCCAGTGCCTCTTCCATCAACGATTCCGTTGGTACGACCCGGTTGACCAACCCGATCCGCAGGGCTTCCTGGGCCCCGACGACCCGGGCGGTGTAGACGATCTCGGCCGCGCGGCCAGGCCCGACCAACCGAGTCAGATGCCACGATGTGCCGAGCTCACCTGCCGACAGCCCCACCTTGACGAACGCAGCGCTGAGCTTGGCCGTCGGGGCGGCGATCCGCACGTCGCAGGCCAACGCGAGAGCCAAGCCACCACCCGTTGCCGCTCCGTGAATCGCGGCGATCACCGGGAATGGCAGCGAGTGCAGTGCCTGGATTCCCTTGGTTGCCGTCTCCTGGAACTTCAGGAAGTCACGGACACCCATCCGGGTGATCACGTCGATCTCGTCCAGATCGAAGCCGGGGCAGAAGGCCCGCTCGCCGGCACCGGTGATGATCAGCGCGCGGGCATGGCTCTCCCGCAGCGCCCGAGCGACCAGATTGTGCTCGGTGAACATGCGCACGGTCTGGGTGTTCATCCGATCTGGCCGGTTGATCCGCAGAATCGCGATGGCGCCGTCCACGACTTCGAGTTCGAGGTCACGCAGGTCGGGCGGCTCGAACGCGATCGTCCACGGCTGGGCCGCGGGCCTCGTTGGGGTCATCGCGTCATCCTCCGGTGAAAGTCGGAGTGCGCTTCTGCTTGAACGCCGCGAGAGCTTCGGCCATGTCGGACGTGCGGGTGAGCAGTGCCTGGCCGCGGTTCTCGAGTTCGAGGGCGGCGGCGAAGGACCCGATCTCCATGTTCGCCTGCAGCGCCCGTTTGGACAGCTGGACGCCGCCCGGCGAATTGGCGCAGATCTGCTCGGCCATCGCAATCGCCTTGTCCAGCAGCTCATCCGGCTCGTGGACCTCATTCACCAGGCCGACGCGCTCTGCTTCCTCGGCGAACATGAACCGACCGGTATAGGTCAATTCAGCGGCCCGCGCGGGCCCGATCAGCTTCGGCAGCAGCCATGACGTGCCGAGGTCACCTGCCGAGAGTCCGATGCGCACGAACGCGGCGTTGAACTTGGCCTCGGTCGAGGCAAGCCTGATGTCGGCAGCAAGGCAGAGCGAGAAGCCACCCCCCGCGGCGGCGCCGTTGACCGCGGCGATCACCGGGATGCGGACGGACCGGATCGCGAGCAGCCCGCGCACCGCCGTCTCCTGCTGCTCGAGGAACGCCAACACACCCATGCTCGGCAGCTCTTCCGCCGCATCGAGGTCGAACCCGGAGCAGAAGGCCTTGCCAGCGCCGGTGAGGATCAGCACGCGCACGTCGTCGTCGGCGTCGACCGCGTCGGCCAGTTCCTCGAACTCACGGAACATCGTGTCGGTCATCGAGTTGTAGCGCTCGGGCCGATTCAGGGTCGCAACGGCGATCTGGTTCGTCGGCTGCTCGAACGCGATCGTCTCCAGGTCGAGCTTGATGATCGACAACGACGTTTCTCCTTAGTTCTTCGGACTGTCAGTGCTTCGAGAGTGCGCCGCGCATGCCGTCGAGAATGGCCACGGTGGACTGCTCCGACTGCTCCGGTGTCAGTCCCCACGGCACCGACACCAGGTTGACGAGGTCGTAGTCGACCGCGTGCTTGGCCACCCGCTCCGCGAGTTGATCGGGCGTGCACGCGACGCCGACGGCGTCGATGGCCTCGTCCGGGACCGCGGCGATCTGCGCCTGCACGTCGGAGTTTTTGGCCGCCTGCCGGATGGTCTGCTGCGCCGCACTCCAACCGTGCAACGCAAAGAGCCGGTCATACACCCGAGACGCGGCGTACTGGGCGACGGCGTAGGCCAACCGACGCCGGCCCGCCTGCTCGTCCTCGTCGACCGCGCACATCAGGATTCCCATGACCGCGATGTCCCGCGCGTCCCGACCGGCCTGCTGCGCACCTAGTTCCAACTCGGGACGGACGACCTGCTGGACGTATTCGGCGGTGAACATCGGGTGCCCAACCAGGCCGTCGGCCACCTTCCCGGCGGCTCGGATCATCCGCAGGTTCACGCCCGCAGTCCAGATCGGCAGTCGCTCGCGCATCGGGGGCGCAGTGTCGGCGGTTGGGTTGAGGTGCAGCCGGTAGAACCGCCCATCGTGGTGCACCGGCCCCTCGTGCAGTCGCCACAACTTGCGCAGCAACTCGACCAGTTCCTCCATACGCACGGCGGGCGCCTCGCCGCTGACGCCGTGCCAGTCCTCCATCATCCGCGCCGTGCCGTTGCCTAAGCCCAGGATCAAGCGACCACCGGACAACTCGTCCAGGTCGCGGGCCTCGGCGGCCCACATCAGGGGGCTGCGCCCCACGCCGTAGGCGATGTTGGAGCCTAGCTGCACGCGATCGGTGGCTTGTGCCCACAATGCCAGCGGCACGGTGGCCGAGCGGTTGTAGAGCTCGCTGGTCCACACCGAATCGAAGCCGGCTTCCTCGGCCGCCTTGGCCACCGCTACGGCCCGCTGGAATCGCTCGGGTCCGTACCCGCCGCCGAAGACCGTAAGCCCGTACACCTCTAGCCCCTTTCGGCTCCTTTCGGAGTCGTCGCACCATTGAACGCGCGAATATGTCTCTTGAGCACAATGGTCCTATCATTTGACCAGACCTCAGACACAATGACAAGGGCTCACGCGCGAGGAGTTTCTGCTGAGCTACGAACGGCTGAGCGAGCCGATCTGGAGCAGCGAACTCGAGCCTGCGTGACCGTCGCAGCCGTCGCAACTATGCGCAGCTCCGGACGCCGTACCTGCGAGTTCGACGTCGTGCACGTGTGGCTGGCGCAGATACTCATCGCGAGCCAGCAGCGCGGCCCCGTAGGCACCGGAGATCTGCGGATCGGTCGGAACCTGTACCGGCAGCCCGAGTGCCTCGGACAAATAGTGCACCGCAGCCGGATTCTTGGCGACGCCCCCAGTCATCACGACCGGGGCCCGCTTGCCGACCTGGGCCACCAGACCGAGGGTCCGGGCGGCGACGGCGCGATGGACCGACGCGGCGATGTCCGGCGGTTCGGCACCCTCCGCGAGCAGCGAGATGACCTCGGTCTCGGCGAAGGTCGCGCACATGCTGCTCACCTCGAGGTCTTTACTACCGGCCAGGGCAAGTTCCGCTAGTTCCTCGATGTCGCACTCGATGGCCCGGGCCAACACTTCGAAGAAACGGCCGGTGCCGCTTGCACAGCGGTCGTTCATCGCAAAGTTCTCGGCCGTGCCCCACTCGTCGACCAGGATCGCCTTGCTGTCCTGCCCGCCGATGTCGACGACCAGCCGCACACCCGGGCACATCGCGGCGACACCGCGAGCGTGGCAGGTGATCTCGGTGAACGTGCGCCCAACACCCGGGACCATCTTCCGGCCGTAGCCGGTGGCGATGGTGTGGCTGATGTCG
>DASXHV010000011.1:0-17494 GCA_036488285.1 Jatrophihabitans sp.
CGGACCTGGGGCGGCGTGATCGGCATCGACGGCAAGTTCGGATTGATTGATGGCACCGGGGTGACGCAGCCGCGCTACTCGTTCTGGTTCGAGGAGTTCGGCTGGTCGATCGAGAACTACGGCGTCGACCCCGACCTGGTCGTGGAACGGCCGCCGCAGGCCTGGCGCGATGACGCGGACCCGCAGTTGGACGCGGCGATTGCGCACATCCAGGCGGCTCTGCAGACCTGGGCCGGCCATCCGCGGCCCGACCTGGCCAGTCGGCCGTCGCGGCGCGCCCCGGCACTGCCTCCTCGCCCCTGAACCGCGATGGTCAGGGGAACTGATTCGAGCCGGTAGACTCAAATCATTCATTGTCGGCGCCGCTTCGACTCAGAGAACTGCGCCGGGCTCGTTTCATCGACTCCCGATTGATACTGATTGATCCGGCGAGTACCGAGACGTGCCATCGTCTCGAAGGAATATCTGTGCCCTCCTCTGCCCAGCGGCCATCGGCTGCTGCCCGTACCAACCGTGGCTACGTACCCCGCAAGAACCGCCCGAACCGCGCCCGTTCGGCTCAATCGAACCGTGCTGCCAACCGCGGCCCGTTCGACGACATCCCGATGACGGTCATCGATACCGACAACATGCCCAGCTTCGCCGAGCTGGGGCTGCCCCGCGGGCTGTCCCAGGCACTCGGCAGGGCAGGCATCAACACTCCGTTCCCGATCCAGGCGGCCACCATCCCGGACGCAGTGACCGGACGCGACGTGCTGGGCCGCGCCGCCACCGGCTCTGGCAAGACCCTGGCCTTCGGACTGCCGATGATCGCGCGGCTCGAAGGTGGGCAGTCTGCGCCCAAGCGGCCGCGTGGCCTGGTGCTGGTGCCCACCCGGGAACTCGCGATGCAGGTCGTCGACAGCCTGGCGCCGCTGGCGCAGTCCAGCGGCCTTTCGCTTCGCCTGGTGGCCGGCGGGCTGCCGATCTACAAGCAGATCCAGGGCATGGCCCGCGGTACCGACATCGTCGTGGCAACCCCGGGTCGGTTGATCGATCTGCTCGATCGCAAGGCCTGTGACCTGTCCGACGTCCAGATCTCGGTGCTGGATGAGGCCGACCACATGGCCGACCTCGGGTTCCTGCCGGTGGTGCGTCAACTGCTCAACCTCACGCCGGCCGATGGCCAGCGGCTGCTTTTCTCTGCCACCCTCGACGGGGATGTCGCGTCGCTGGTCACCGAGTACCTGACCGATCCGGCCATCAAGGCGCTCAGCAACCCGAAAAACGCCGTGGACACGATGGATCACCATGTGTTCCGGGTGCCCATGTCGATGAAATGGCAGCTGGTCAACGAGATCGCCGCTCGCGAAGGCCGCACCATCCTTTTCGTGCGAACCAAGTTCGGCGCCGAGCGGTTGGCCAAGAACCTGAATCAGGCCGGCGTCGCTTCCAGCGCACTGCACGGCGGTCGGACCCAGGCGCAGCGGACCAAGGCGCTCAGCCGGTTCAAGGACGGCAGCATTTCTACCCTGGTCGCCACGGACGTCGCAGCTCGAGGCATCCATGTCGATGACATCTCTTTGGTGCTGCACGTCGACCCGCCGGCGGACGAGAAGGACTATCTGCACCGCTCCGGGCGTACCGCGCGGGCAGGCGAGTCGGGCATGGTCGTCACCGTTGTGACGCCGAACGAGGAGCGCACCGTCCGCAACCTGATGAACGCTGCCGGAGTTCGACCCGAGCAGCGTGACGCACAACCGGGCGACGCCGAGATTCGTAACCTGACCGGGGCTCGGACGCCGTCCGGTGTGCCGGTGGTGGAACCGATGCCGTCCCGATCCTCGCGATCGCAGTCCGGCTACGGCGCCGGGCGTGGCGCCAGCGGCGCCAATCGCGGCGGTGCCGGCAACGGTCAACGACCCAGTCGGCCGCGCTTGGACGGCGAACGGCGCCAGCGGCCGGCCAGCCGGCAACGCGCGTCCGGTTCAGCGGAGGCTTCTCGACCGGCGCGTCGGGAGTCGCACGACCGGATGTGATGATGTTGTCCTGATGTCGGGCCAGCAGAAGGGTGCGGAGCAGGTGTCCTCGCCGGAGCACGCGGCCGATCGCGCGAGTCTTCTCGCCGAGGCCTCCGGCGAGCTTGTTCCGATGTCCTTCCCAGGTGCGCGTCGGGTGGCGGGTTGGCTGTTCTGGGTGGTGTTTCCGCTGCTGTCGGTGGCCGCGCTCGCTTTCGCGATCATGGCGATCATCAGTCATGTGGGCCGGACGCCGCCCGGTCTGCACGGCAACTTCGTCGGTGGCCGGCATTGCTCGCACGGTGTGTGTCTGGTCAGTGGGACGTTCACCAGCGATGACGGCAAGGTCGTGGTGCGCTCGCTGATCGGGGACCCGCGCTGGAAGGTCGGGGAGCAGCACGCGGTTATCTATGACGGCAAGAGCGCCGAAGTCGCGGGCATTTCGCACTGGGATGCCACTACGTCGGTACTGGCCGGGGTCGGCTCGACCACCTACCTGGCTGTCGTCGGCTACCTGTGGTGGACGGCTCGCACACCACGAACCTCAGGTGCCAAACGTTCGATCAGTCTTACCGCATAAGAACAAGCGGTCCGTCAGGGCGCCGATGCAGGGCGCGAGGCGGCCCGGCTGCAATTCGATGCAACGCTAGCGAAAGAAGGGTCATGTCCGACCGCACTGCTGTTCTGCCGGAGAGTCTCAACGACTCGATCCGGGACTCGATCCGCAACGTAGCCATCGTGGCGCACGTCGACCACGGCAAGACCACGCTGGTCGATGCGATGTTGTGGCAGTCGGGAGCGTTCGGCGCGCATCAGCACGTCGACGAACGCGCGATGGATTCCAATGACCTCGAGCGGGAAAAGGGAATCACGATTCTCGCGAAGAACACTGCGGTGAACTTCACCTCGCCCGAGGGCAACAACATCATCATCAACATCATCGACACCCCCGGCCACGCCGACTTCGGTGGCGAGGTGGAGCGCGGCCTGTCCATGGTGGACGGCATCGTGCTGCTCGTCGACGCCTCCGAGGGGCCGCTGCCGCAGACCCGGTTCGTGCTGCGCAAGGCGCTGGCCGCGAAGATGCCGGTCATCCTGGTGATCAACAAGGTCGATCGGCCCGACGCGCGGATCGCAGAAGTGGTCGATGAGACCTATGAGCTGTTCCTGGACCTGGATGCCAGCGCGGAGCAGATCGACTTCCCGATCGTCTACGCCTGCGCCCGCGACGGCAGGGCATCGCTGAACCGGCCCGCTGACGGCACGCTGCCCGACTCGGAGAACCTGCTGCCGCTGTTCGACACCATCCTGTCGACGATTCCGGCGCCGGCCTACCGAGCGGGTGCCCAGCTGCAGGCGCACGTCACCAACCTGGACGCCTCGCCGTTCCTCGGCCGGATCGCGTTGTGCCGGGTATTTCAGGGCACCATTCGCAAGGGCCAGCAGGTGGCTTGGTGTCGGCATGACGGCAGCATCCAGCAGGTCAAGATCACCGAGCTCCTGATGACGGAAGCGCTGGAACGCAAGCCTGCCGAATCGGCCGGCCCTGGCGACATCATCGCGATCGCAGGCATCCCGGAGATCATGATCGGCGACACGCTGGCCGACCTGGACAACCCCGTCCCGCTGCCGCTGATCACTGTGGACGAGCCGGCCATCTCGATGACCATCGGCACCAATACCTCACCGCTGGCCGGACGGGAAAAGGGCTCCAAGGTCACCGCACGGCTGGTCAAGGATCGCCTCGACCGGGAGCTGGTCGGCAATGTGTCGCTGCGGGTGCTGCCTACCGAGCGTCCTGACACCTGGGAGGTTCAGGGCCGTGGTGAATTGGCCCTGGCCATCCTCGTCGAGCAGATGCGTCGGGAGAGCTTCGAGCTGACCGTGGGAAAGCCGCAGGTGGTCACCCAGACCATCGACGGCAAGCTGCACGAGCCGGTGGAACGCCTCACCGTCGACTGCCCTGAGGAGTATCTGGGCATCATCACCCAGTTGCTCGCGGTCCGTAAGGGCCGGATGGAGACCATGACCAATCACGGGACGGGCTGGATCCGGATGGAGTTCCTCGTCCCGTCGCGTGGCCTGATCGGCTTTCGGACCGAGTTCCTCACCGACACCCGCGGTACCGGCATCCTGCACCACGTGTTCGAGGACTACGAGCCGTGGTTCGGTGAGCTGCGCACCCGGGCATCCGGTTCGCTGGTCGCCGATCGCGCAGGAGTGGCCACCCCGTTCGCAATGATCAACCTGCAGGAGCGCGGCACCTTGTTCGTGGAGCCGACCACCGAGGTCTATGAAGGCATGGTGGTGGGGGAGAACTCGCGTTCGGACGACATGGACGTCAACATCACCAAGGAAAAGAAGCTCACCAACATGCGCTCCTCGACCGGTGACGACTTCCAGCACCTTGTTCCGCCGCGGCATCTGTCCCTGGAGCAGTCCTTGGAGTTCTGCCGCGAGGACGAGTGCGTCGAGGTGACGCCGGCCAAGGTGCGCATCCGCAAGGTGATCCTGGCTCAGGTGGACCGCGAGAAGAGCCGCGGCCGCCGGTCGCGCGTCTAGTACAGCTCCACCCATCTGGCGCTCAACTCAGCTGTTGGCGCTGCGAAAATGCCCACCCCGCGATTGTCACGGGGTGGGCATTCAGGCGTTCGGGCGGTTCGGAATTACAGGTCCGGGCCCTCGCCGCGGAGCTTGTCGACCGCCGCCATCGCCTCGCGAAGGCTGGTCAGCCACTCATCGGTGTGCTGACCGACCAGGTTGACGGCCCAGGCAAGCGCCTCGGAGCGCGACCGCGCGACCCCGGCGTCGACGAGGGTGTCGAGTACCTGGCGTTCGGGCTGCCGGAGCCGGGTCATGACCGGGACGGACAGGTGCGTGAACAGCGCCTTGTGGTCTCCGATCGCCGCTGCCCAGGAGACCTTGCGGCCGTAGCGTGACTCTGCCTCGGATGCGATCTTCATGCGCTCGCCGCGGGTTTCCTCGCGGAACCGGCTGATCCGGCCATCCGCTGCAGCAGCAGCGGCGCTTTCCGAGGCGGTCTCGTCAGACTTTTCGATCGGCGGGAGTTCACCGGTCACGATGATCTCCTCGCGGTCGACGCTGATGTCGGCCGGTCCGGCGAACCAATCCGACGGCAGCCGTCCGGCAAACCAGGCGACCGCGTCGTCGGTAGGGGGCAGATCTGCTTGTTGCCAGCCGCCCGGTCGCCCGAATCCCCGCCCGCCGCGGTGCCCCGGTCCACGCCGGAACTCACCTCGGTGGCCACGGCCCTCGCCGCGACCCGGGCCTTCGCCGCGTCGGCGGCTTCTGCCCCTTTGCTTGTCCGTGCCCTCGGCTTCGGCCGGGTCGGACACTTCTTCCTGTGGCCCGTTCGGGCCTTCAGTCGATGCGTTCATCGCTATTTCCTCCTTGCACATGAACAACAATTACATGATTACATCGTCACAACTCGACGGCAAGGGAGTTTGTTCCCAAGCCCCGCCCGAGCGGCTGTCGTGAAGGCACCGCTCGTCGCGGGACGGCCAGCGGCACGCCTAGGCTGGTCTGGTGCCCGAACCCCAGCAAGCACAGCGCCCGGGACGGCTTGACGCGTTCGGGCCCACCGTCTTCGCCGAGATGTCGGCGCTGGCCCTGCAGACCGGGAGCATCAACCTCGGCCAGGGCTTTCCGGACACCGACGGTCCCGATTTCGTTCTCGAGGCCGCGGTCGAGGCGATCCGGACGGGACACGGCAACCAGTACCCGCCCGGACCGGGTATTCCGGAACTGCGAGCCGCGGTAGCACAGCATCAGCGCGCGTACTACGAGCTGGACTTCGATCCGGCCACCGACGTCCTGATCACCGTCGGTGCGACCGAGGCGATCGCCGCGGCGGTCCTGGGGTTGACCCAACCGGGCGACGAAGTCGTCACGTTCGAGCCGTACTACGACTCCTACACCGCCTGCATCGCGCTGGCCGGGGCGCAACGGCGAGTGGTGACCCTGCAGCCGGCGGACGGACGGTGGTCATTCGACCCAGCGGAGCTACGTGCGGCCATCACCGACCGGACCAGGCTGATCCTGCTCAACTCACCGCACAACCCGACCGGCACCGTGTTCACGGCCGCCGAACTCGCGGTGATCGCCGAGTGCGCCAAGGAGCGCGATCTGATCGTGGTGACCGACGAGGTGTACGAGCATCTGGTCTTCGACGGCAGCCACATCCCACTCGCCACCTTGCCGGACATGGCTGAGCGAACCCTGACCATCTCCAGCGCCGGCAAGACGTTCGCGGTGACGGGCTGGAAGGTGGGTTGGATCTGCGGGCCTGCCGGTCTGATCGGCCAGGTGCGGGCGGTGAAACAGTTCCTCACCTACGTCGGCAGCGGCCCGTTCCAGTACGCCATTGCCGAAGGATTGCGGGTCGGTGCCGACTACTACCCGTGCCTCGCCGAGGACCTGCGGGTGAAACGTGACCTGTTGACGAAAGGCCTTGTCGAACAAGGGTATTCGACCTTCGTTCCACAGGCGACGTACTTTGCCACGATCGACGTCGGACACGATGCCGAGGCGTGGTGTCGTGCGCTGCCGGAGAAGGTCGGCGTAGTGGCGATCCCGTCGTCGGTCTTCTACGACTCCGACATCGACCGCTACGTCCGGTTCGCATTCTGTAAGCGTCCAGCGGTACTGGCCGAGGCTTTGAGCCGCCTGGAGAATCTGCCGCCACGATGGTGAGGACATCATGAAGATTGCCGCTGTTCAACACGACATCGTGTGGGAAAACGCTGATGCCACAAGGCAATTGCTGGTCCCGCAGATCGCGCAGGCCGCCGGGTCCGGTGCCGGTTTGGTAGTGCTGTCAGAGATGTACGCCACCGGTTTCTCGATGAGTCCGGAACGGATCGCCGAAGAGCCCGGCGGACCCAACGAGCAGTTCCTGATCGAGCAGGCCGCCCGTCATCAGCTGTGGCTGATCGGTTCGATAGCACAGTGGAGCGATGCGGACCCAGCGCCCGCCTCGTCCGCAGCAAGCAGGCGGGCTGCCAACGTCGCGGTGGTTGCCGGCCCGTCCGGTGAGCTCTTTCGATACCGCAAGATCCACCCGTTCAGCTATGCAGGCGAGCACGAGCACTACGACAGCGGGACGGACTTCCTGACCGTCCAGATCGGCGACCTGCGCGTCACGGTGTTCATCTGTTACGACCTCAGATTCGCCGACGAATTCTGGGCATCCGCGCTCGCCACGGACCTCTACGTGGTCCCGGCGAACTGGCCGGAACCGCGTCGCGAGCACTGGCGTGCGCTGCTACGCGCGCGTGCCATCGAGAATCAGGCTTACGTACTCGGCTGCAACCGGGTCGGCACCGTCGAGTCCGATGATCCGGCCGGAACCGGACCGCGCCGCACCCTGAACCACACCGGCGATTCGGCGATCATCGATCCGTTGGGCCGGACGCTGGCAGAGGCGAGCCGTACCGAGGCAGTGCTCGTCGTTGAGGCCGACCCTGGTGAGGTGAAGCGGGTCCGCGACCGGTTCCCGTTCCTGGCCGATCGGCGGTGAGCGAGCAGCGCAGCACGAATGATCGCGCCCGGCCAACGGCGATGGCAGCACGACGGGTACTGCGAGTGGCCGAGCTCATTCCAGCCGAGCTGTCGGTGGTACGGGCTGCGCTCGAGCAGTTGCCCTCCACAGTGTCCGTCGCACTGGCCGAACTGCCGTCCGGCACGCTGGTCACGCTCGAGATGCACCCGCGCTGGTGGGACCGCCGGCCTCGAGGCATCGTCGTGCGACGGCTGAGGTCCCACATCGACGAGGTGCTCGCCCATGCCGGACGGATCGAGATCGTCGCGGCGGCCATCATCCGCAACGGCCGCGTGCTGGCCGCCCAACGAGACCACCCGGCCGAGTTGGCCGGCGGCTGGGAGTTCCCCGGCGGCAAGGTGGAGCGTGGCGAATCCGCGCATGCAGCGATCTCGCGGGAGTGCCGAGAGGAACTCGGCATCGACATCGTCGTCGGGGAGCGGCTCGCAACGCAGACCTTGGATACCGGCGCGCACCTCATCCTGTTCGAAGCAGCCGTCTCGGACCGATCACCGGACCCGGTTGCCCACGAGCACCGTCAGCTTCGCTGGCTGAGCAAGAGCGAGCTGACCGATCTCGACTGGCTGGTAACCAACAAACCATTCGTGCTAAACGTGATAGATCGGTTATAAGCGTCAGCTACAGTCCCGCGTCAGGGTGCAAAGGGGCACGCAACGTGCGATGCCTCCTTGCTGTCGGAGATCGACCGGCCGCGCAGGGATGGGAAGATGCTGAAGTTTCTGGCACGACGCTTCGTGAACTACCTGATCCTGGTGTTCATCGCGACCAGCCTCGCCTACAACCTCGGCTCGATGACTATGAATCCGCAGGTTCGCTACGAGGGACACACCCCGCCGCTTCCGCAGGCAAGCATCCACGCAAGCCTGAAATTACGTAACGCAGACCCTTCCACGCCGGTGATCGTCCGGTACGGGCACTGGCTCAAGGGAGTCGTACACGGCGACTTCGGGATCCAGATCGTCGGTGACGAGAAGGTGTCCACCGAAATGGGACGGCGGATCGGGGTAAGCCTTCGGCTGCTGATCATCGGCACCACGCTCGGCGCGATCATCGGCGTCCTGGTCGGGGTGTTCGGGGCGGTTCGACAGCGAAGATTCTTCGACACGTCATCGACCGCAGTGTCCTACATCCTGCTCGCGATGCCCACCGTCGTCATCATCATCCTGGTTCAGACCGCCTTCCAACACGTGAACATGAGTGCGGGACACGTGGTGTTTCCCCTTGTGCGTGAGTACGATTCCAACTTGCACGGCTGGAACTTCTGGTCCGACCGGCTGCGCCGACTCGTGCCACCGACCGTTGCGCTGATCTTGTTCAACGCCTCGTTCTTCAGCCGGTATCAGCGCAGCGCCATGCTGGATGTGCTGGGCAGCGACTTCCTACGGACCGCCCGCGCCAAGGGCCTGACCAAACGGCAGGCGTTGTTCAAGCACGGCGTTCGCACGGCCCTGATCCCGATGATGACGTTCTTCGCCTACAGCTTCGGTCTGTTGCTGACCGGTGCGCTCTTCACCGAGAAGCTGTTCGGCTGGTACGGCATGGGAAGCTACCTGATCGACTCCGTCAACGGCCGGGACGTCAACGCCGTCTCCGCCGTCACCTGCTTCACGGCCGTGCTGGTGTTGTTGTCCGGCATGCTCTCCGACATCCTCTACGCCACGCTGGACCCTCGGGTCCGCGCGAGCCGCTAAGGAGCCAGCCATGTCCATGTCCAGTCAGGAGATCTTCGAGCTCCCTGACCCTTCGACGGGCGAGCCGGGTGTCACCGAGGTCGAGACCGGCACTACGGAGTCGATGTCGCGAGGCAAGCTGATCCGGCGCCGCTTCCTACGCAGCAAGTCAGGCATCCTCGGCCTGATCGTGTTGGTGCTCGTCTTCCTCATCGCCTTCCTAGGGCCGTACTTCAGCAAGTACGGCTATAACGACTTCGATCCCAACAATGGACTGGCCGGGCCGAGCTCGACCCACTTCTTCGGGGTGGACGATGTGGGGCGCGACGTCTACGCGCGCACCTTGAAGGGGCTGCAGAAGTCGCTGTTCATCGGCCTGTTCGCCGCGCTCATCACAACTGCCTTGGCCGCCATTGCAGGCTCCTTGGCCGGCTACTTCGGGCACTGGATGGACCACGGAATCGTCTGGATCATCGACTTGCTGTTGGTGCTGCCGAGCTTCCTGATCCTGGCCATCCTGAGCCCCGTGCTCGCCGGCCACACCTGGTGGTGGTTGATTCCGTTGCTGGCGGTCTTCGGCTGGATGATCACCGGACGAGTGGTGCGCGGCATGACCTTGAGCTTGAAGGAACGCGAATACGTCCATGCGGCGCGATTCATGGGGGTGCCTGCGTTGACCATCATCCGCCGACATCTGCTGCCGAACATGGCCTCGCTGCTGATCGTCGATGTCACGATCAACGTCGGCGTGACCATCGTCGCCGAGACCAGCCTCAGCTTCTTCGGATTCGGTGTCCAGCCACCGAACGTCTCATTGGGCACCGTGCTGGGCGATTCTCAAGACCTGGCGACCACCGTGCCGCACATGTTCTGGTTCCCGGCCGCGTTCCTGGTCGTCACCGTGCTCAGCGTGAGCATGATCGGCGACGCGCTGCGAGATGCCATCGACCCGTCGTCAGGATCGAGCAAACTGTGACCGATACTGGGCTGAATACTGGGCTGAATGCTGGGTTGAATACTGTGCGAACCCCCCTGCTGGAGGTCTCCGACCTGACCGTGTCTTTCCGTAGCGAAGCCGGCTCGGTGCAGGCAGTGCGAGGGATGAGCTACTCCGTCTACCCGGGCGAATCCCTTACCATCGTGGGTGAATCCGGATCGGGCAAGTCGGTGAGCTCGCTCGCTGTGATGGGGCTACTGCCCTCGACGGCGCGAATCACCGGTTCGATCAAGTTCCGTGGCCAGGACATCCTGACGATGGATGACAAGAGGCTGTCGAAGATCCGCGGTTCCGGGATTTCGATGGTCTTCCAAGATCCGCTGTCAGCTTTGACCCCGGTGTACACGATCGGTGATCAGATCGCCGAGGCCGTGACCATCCACCAGAACGTCTCGAAGGCAGCAGCCAACAGACGCGCCGTCGAGTTATTGGAATTGGTCGGCATCCCCAACCCGAAGCTGCGGGCGAGCGCCTTTCCGCACGAGTTCTCCGGCGGTATGCGGCAGCGCGCCATGATCGCAATGGCGATCGCGAACGACCCGGACCTGATCATCGCCGACGAGCCGACCACGGCCCTGGACGTCACGATTCAGGCCCAGGTGCTCGAGGTCCTCAAGACGGCCAAGCAGGCGACCAACGCAGCAACCGTGCTCATCACCCACGACCTCGGCGTGGTGGCCGGCTTCGCTGATCGGGTCATGGTCATGTACGCCGGCAAGGCGGTGGAGACCAGCACGGTGGACGACACCTTCTACCACCCACGAATGCCTTACACGATGGGTTTGCTGGCCTCCATCCCGCGGATGGACATCACGGAGAAGGAACCGCTGATCCCGATCGACGGCGCGCCCCCGTCGTTAGTGAATCTGCCTGAGGGCTGCCCGTTCGAACCGCGCTGCCCGATCGCCATCGAGGAGTGCCGAACCGTCGAGCCCGGCCTGGACCCGACGGACCGACCCGAGCAGCTGGCCGCTTGCCACCGCAGCCGGGAAATCTTTCAGCGGAACTGGAGCGCTGCCGACGTCTTCGCCCGGCCCGAGGTGCCCAAGGACGTGGCCGCCGGGATCCCGCGCGAGCAACGCCCCGTTGTGTTGCAGCTGGACGGACTGCATCGCGCCTATCCGATCCGCAAGGGTGCGGTGTTGCGCCGGACGGTCGGTGCGGTGCGCGCAATCGACGGCATCTCACTGGAGATTCGCGAGGGAGAAACCCTTGGCCTGGTAGGGGAATCCGGCTGTGGCAAGACGACCACGATCATGGAGATCATGTCGCTGCTGAAGCCTCAGCAGGGCAGGATCGTGGTGCTTGGCAACGACACCGAGCGACTGGGCCGGCAACAGCGACGCCAGACCCGCCGCGATCTGTCGATCGTGTTCCAGGACCCGATGGCCTCCCTCGATCCGCGGATGCCGATCGGCGACATCCTGGCCGAGCCCATGTGGGTGCAGAAGGTGCCCAAGGACAAGATCAAGGCACGGACCCGTGAGCTGCTCACCATGGTCGGGCTGGCTCCCGAACACGCCAGCCGCTATCCGGCAGAGTTCTCCGGTGGTCAGCGACAGCGCATCGGCATCGCGCGGGCCTTGGCGCTGGACCCCAAGCTGGTGGTGCTCGACGAACCGGTGTCCGCGTTGGACGTGTCCATCCAAGCGGGCGTGATCAACCTTCTCGATGAGCTCAAGGCCAAGATGGGCCTGAGCTATCTTTGCGTCGCGCACGATCTGTCGGTCGTGCGGCACATCGCCGACCGGGTTGCGGTGATGTATCTGGGCCGAGTGGTCGAGATCGGCGACACCAGGCAGATCTTCGACGGGCCGACTCACCCCTACACCCAGGCGCTGTTGTCCGCTATTCCGTTGCCGGATCCGGAGAAGGAACGCAGTCGGCAGCGCATCCTGCTGACCGGCGATCTGCCGAGCCCGGCCGACGTGCCAAGCGGCTGCAGGTTCTCCTCGCGCTGCTTTGTGTTCAACGAGCAACTCGACGCCGCGCAGCGCAGTCGGTGCAAGAGCGAGGACCCGATGCTGCTGACGATCGGCTCCCGCTCGCCGTCGGCAGCGGCCAACCAGTCAAACGCTCCGGTGCCGAATGGCTCGCTTTCGTCGGGATCATCTGCGCCCGACCTGACCAATCCTGGCGACCGGCAAGTTCCAGACGCTCATCTCACGGCTTGTCACTTCGCGAGGGTCCGCGAGGTTGTGTGACCAGCCCGGGGCGGGGCAGCAGGTTTCAGCCCGGTCACGGTTGCGTTGCTAACGGCCCCGTTTCCGACTTCCTGCATACCGATTCGGCAACACCACTTGGCGTAGCTGCCCGAGTTGCGTAGCAAGTACCACGACGTATCCGTACTAATGCGGATCAATCGCCGTCCAACAGCTTCAAGGAGGAAGTGTGAGGATGCAGGTAAAGCTGGGGATCGCGGCACTAGCCGTAGCCGCCATCGCAGTCACCGGCTGCAGTTCGAGCAAGAGCTCGGGCGGTAGCACCGGTACCGACAAGTCACAGGCATCGGCGTCGACGAACGACATCAACGCCGTTGCCTACGACCAGGTTCCGTCCGGTGGCACGATGCGCTGGCCGATCACCGGTTTCCCGGTGAACTTCAACATCAACCAGCTGGACGGCAATGACAGCGACACCGTCGACCTGATGAATGCGACGCTTCCGATGACCTGGAACTACGACGCCGGCGGCAAGCCGATTCTGAACACGGTCGTCGTGGACAAGGCCCAGCAGACCTCAACCTCGCCGCAAACCATCGAGTACCACATCAACCCCAAGGCCGTGTGGAGCGACGGCACGCCGATCACCTACAAAGACTTCGCTGCGATGTGGAAGTCGCTCAACGGCGTGGACACCAAGTACATCGTCCCCTCGACCACTGGCTACGACCGGATCGCCAGCGTCGACAAGGGTGCGACCGACCAGGACGTCAAGGTCGTGTTCAAGAGTTCCTACGGCGAATGGCAGAGCCTGTTCAGCCCGATCATGCCTGCGTCGCTCAACGCCACCGCTGACTCATTCAACAAGGCGTGGGTGAACGGTCCCGCGCTGTCCGGTGGCCCGTTCAAGGTGGGTTCGATCGACAAGACCGCCAAGACCGTCACCCTGGTCCACAATGACAAGTGGTGGGGTAACCCGGCCAAGCTCGACAAGATCCAGTTCATCACCCTGGACACCACCGCTCAAGCGAAGGCGTTGCAGTCCGACCAGGTCGACTTCATCGACGTCGGTTCCTCGGTCGCCAGTTACAAGCTGGCCCAGGCGACTCAGGGCGTCACGCTGCGCAAGGCCGGTGGCCCGAACTGGCGACACATCGACCTCGGCCAGAACGGTGCACTCTCGGACGTGAAGGTGCGGCAGGCCGTCATGCTTTCGCTGAACCGGGAAGCAGATGCGCAGGCCTCGCTCGGCCCTCTCAACTGGCCGTCCACGCTGCTGAACAGCCACGTCTGGATGAACAACCAGGCGCAATATAAGGCGACCTGCACTGATTACTGCAACCGTGATCTCACCAAGGCCGCCTCGCTGCTTACCGAAGCTGGATACGTCAAGGGCTCCGATGGCATCTACGCCAAGGACGGCAGGCCACTCGCGCTGAACTTCACCATTCCGAGCGGCGTCAAGGCGTCCTCGGACGAGGCGGCCATCCGGCAGAAGGCGTTGCAAGAGGCCGGCATCAAGATGAATCTCCAGACCGTCGATGTCGATCACTTCTTCGATCAGTACGTCTACATCGGCAAGTTCGACCTGACGATCTACAGCTGGATCGGCACTCCGTTCCCGATCTCAGGTTTGCAGCAGCTCTACAACAGCAAGTCCTCGAGCAACCCGTCGCACATCGGCTCGCCTGAACTCGACTCGCTGATCGACAAGGCCGTTGGTACCACCGAGGCGCAGACTGCGGCGGACTCCACCTATCAGATCGACCAGATGATCTGGAACGAGGGCCACTCGCTGCCGCTGTACCAGCGGCCGGAGCTGATCTTCACCAAGAGCACGTTGGAGAACTTCGGTGCTTACGGGTTCGCCAACAAGGTCTACGAGAACATCGGTTTCAAGAAGTAGAACAACGGCGGACCCGGTCCGCCGTTGAGTCCGGCTGAGTTCAATGACGTGGCGGGGGCTCGATATGAAATTGCCGTTAGGCGTTCGAGCCTCCGCCCCGATCAATCAAAGGACTTACGCGGACATCTTGTACAATAACCGCCGATTCGGACGCGTACCCGGTTGTCAGCCGGTCACCCTTCGATCACGATCTGATCGCAAGCGGGCCTCTTGTTGAGCCCGCGGTTCGGGGAGGACATAACCTTCCACGGGGTTTGCGGCAGGCTGTGAACCCGAGGTCAAGCCGCACATTGAAGGAGGCACACCGCCCAATGTCATTGCAGCCGATGGGCCAGGATGTCATCGAGACCGGCGCGATAGTCGAGCCCGAACCGGGTGACGCCAAACAGATCGCCGGGCGCACTCCGTGGCAACTGGCCCGGGCCCGAGCGCGCAAGGACCGCACGACCATGGTTGCCCTCGTGGTGGTCGTGGTCGCGGTGATCATCGCCGTGGTGTCGCCGATCCTCGTTGCGATGGGCCTCCTCAAACCCGAGGAGCAGCACCAGAACCTGGTCACCGGGCTCGGATCGTTGCCGACCGGGCCTTTCGGCGGGATCAGCACCAGCCACTGGCTTGGGGTCGTGCCCGGAACTGGCTGGGATCTGCTGTCGCGCATCGTGCTCGGTATTGCGCTTTCGCTGTTGATCGCCACCACCGCCACCCTGATCAGCCTGATCCTCGGCACGATCTTCGGTCTGATCAGCGGGTACCTGGGCAAGTGGCCGGACTTCTGGATCAGCCGGACGATCGACCTGGTGCTGGCATTCCCGCAACTGCTCATGCTGCTGGCGTTGTCGTCGGTCATCATCGACCGGATCACCGCACTCGGGGTTCCGGCGGGTAACCCGTCTCGCATCGTCTACCTGATCCTGGTGCTCGGCTTCTTTGGCTGGCCCTACTTCGCTCGCATCATCCGCGGCCAGGTGTTGTCGCTGCGCGAGCGGGAATTCATCGAGGCCGCACGCAGCATCGGCGCCAGCAACAGGCGGATCTACTTCAAGGAGCTGCTGCCCAACCTATGGGCGCCGATCCTGATCTTCTTCACCCTGAACCTACCGATCAACATCAGCGCCGAGGCGGCTTTGAGCTACCTCGGGGTCGGTGTGCAGTCGCCGACTCCGACGTTGGGCAGCGTGCTGACCGACGCCGCGACCTACAACGGTTCGGACCCGACGTTCTTCCTGGCGCCGGGCATCGTGATCTTCGTTCTGGTTCTGAGCTTCAACCTGCTGGGCGACGGGCTGCGTGACGCCCTGGATCCCAAGTCGAGTCGCTGACTCGAAATCGATACTTTCCACAGCAACCGCTGCGGAGGGAGCGCATCGCTACAGCGATGTTTTTGTTTGAAGGAGAGCGGATGTCTCACAAGAGATCGGCGATTGCCATCGGCGCCATCGCCATCGTGGCCGCGCTCACCGTCACCGCATGTGGTGGCAGCGCGAGCACGAAGAAATCGAGTGACACCAGCAATAGCGGTGCAAAAGCTGGTGGCACTCTGTACTACCTGACAAAGCGTGCTGCGGAGCACTGGGACCCTCAGCGCACCTACATCGGGCGCGACATCAGCAACCAGTCGCGGTTGTTCACCCGCACGTTGGTGCAGTATCCGGCCACTGAAGATCCCAAGGCTGCGTTGGTGCTCAAGCCGGATCTGGCCACCGATCTCGGTACGTCCTCTGACGGTGCCAAGACGTGGAAGTTCACGTTGAAGTCGGGCATCAAGTGGCAGGACGGATCGCCGGTTACGTGCGACGACGTCAAGTACGGCATTTCGCGCACCTTCGCCACCGACGTGATCACGGGTGGTCCGAACTACATCCTGCAGTTCCTGGATGTGCCGAAGGACAACAAGGGCGCCTCGATGTACAAGGGCCCGTACACCAAGGTCGGTCAGGCGCTGTACGACAAGGCCGTGACCTGCGCTGGTCAGACCATCACGTTCCACTTCAGCAAGCCGTGGGCTGACTTCTCCTACGCAACCACCTTGCCTGCTTTCGCTCCGTACAAGCAGAGTCAGGATCAGGGCGACAAGAGCAACTACGCGATCTTCTCCGATGGTCCGTACAAGCTCGACGGCACGTGGAAGAAGAACGGCACGAACACCTTCGTGCGTAACACTTCCTACGACCCGAAGACTGATGACACCTCGGTCCGCAAGGCTCTTCCGGACAAGGTCGTGATTCAGGAAGGTCTGACCGACGAGGTGATCGGGCAGCGTCTGATCGCTGACTCCGGCAACGACAAGTTCGCGGTAACCGACCGTTCGGTGGTTCCGGCGCTGCAGGCTCAGGCATTCAACCAGGCCAAGGCCCGTACCTCGAACCCGACTTCGCCGTTCGTGTACTACCTGGTGCCGAACTTCAAGAAGATGACCAACCCGCTGGTGCGGCAGGCGCTGAACATGGCCACTGACCGGACCGGATGGATCACCGCAATGGGTGGCTCGGCCAACGGTGTGGTCGCGCAGTCGATCATGAGCCCGGCGCTGCTGGGTTACAAGGACGCCAACGTCTACAACGTCCCGGACTCCGGTGACCAGGCCAAGGCCAAGACGCTGTTGCAGCAGGCCGGTGTCCCGATGCCGTACCCGATCACGTTCACCTACTCCGGTGGTACTCCGACCACGGAAAAGGAAGCGGCAGTAGAGAAGGCGGCCTGGGAGAAGGCCGGTTTCAAGGTCACTCTCAACGAGCTGACCGACACCTACTACGACGTCATCCAGAACCCGAGCAAGGCTGCCACCTACGACGTCACGTGGGGCGGCTGGGGTGCTGACTGGCCGAGTGGTTCGACGGTCATCCCGGCGCTGTTCGACAGCCGGATCAACCTGACCTCGTCCTCCAATGGTCAGGACTACGGTCTGTACTCCAGCGACGTCGTCAACAAGATGATCGACGACGCGCTGAACCAGTCCGACGTCACGCAGCAGGCGAACTCTTGGGCTGGCATCGACCAGCAGTTGGCCAAGGACGTTGCCTACATCCCGCTGCTGATCAACAAGTTCATCATGATCCACGGTTCGGGCGTCAAGGGTTACATCAACAACCCTGACGTCAGCATGTACCCGGACCTGGGTGTGCTCGGAGTCGCCTAGCAATCCCATGAGTGGTGGCGGGGGAATCACCCCCGCCACCAC
>DASXHV010000023.1:0-10470 GCA_036488285.1 Jatrophihabitans sp.
ATGCTCTACCAGTACGGCAACCCCGCCAACGCCCTGGCCCATTTCGAAGGCACTGGTCCGGAAATCCTCGCCGATCTGCCTACAATCACCCATTTCGTGGCCGGCCTGGGAACCACTGGGACGTTGATGGGTGCAGGGCGATACCTGCGTGAGAAGGTCCCTGGCGTGCAGATCGTCGCCGCCGAGCCTCGGTACGGCGAACTGGTGTACGGGCTGCGCAACATCGACGAGGGCTTCGTCCCGGAACTGTATGACGATTCGGTGTTGACCACCCGGTACTCGGTGACGTCCTACGACGCGCTGCGACGGACCCGGGACCTGATCGATCACGAGGGAATCTTCGCCGGCATCTCCAGCGGTGCGATCTTGCACGCCGCACTCGGCGTGGGGGACAAGGCCATCAAAGCCGGCGAGCCGGCCGACATCGTGTTCGTAGTGTGCGACGGGGGCTGGAAGTACCTGTCCACCGGTGCCTACAGCGGCTCGTTGCAGCAGGCTGCCGAACGGCTGGAGCACCAACTCTGGGCCTGACCCCTCGGCGGTACGGTGTAGGTGTGACCACGCCGCTACCGTCGTCCGGGCGTCCGAGCCGCAACCCGTTTGCCGCTCGCAGCGAGCGCAAGCAGCAGCAGCGCGCCGAGCTGGCCGGCACATCTCTGATCAAGTCGATCCGTCCCAGTACAGCCGCTGGAGCCGGGATCCTCATGCTCGCCGCGCTTGCGGTGCTGTGGATCATCCTGGGCGTCGATGCGCTGTTCGGCGATCGTCTGCTGCGCTTCGGCATCAAGCCTCGTCAACTCGGCGGCGTCGAGGGGATCGTGGTGTCGCCGTTTCTGCATGCCAACCTCGCGCACCTGACCGCCAACACCGTGCCCTTTGCCGTGCTCGGCTGGCTGGTGCTGATGGGCGGCCTGCGCTACTTCGTGGCCGTAACCGCCGCCGTTGTGTTGGTCGCAGGCGGAATCGATTGGGGCTTGGGCCCCAGCAACAGCGTCATCGTCGGCGTCAGCGGCGTGATCTTCGGGTGGCTCGGCTACCTGTTGGCGCGGGCCTGGTTCAGCAGGAGCATCAAGTCGATCGCCGTCGCTGTCGCTGTTCTGGCCGTGTTCTCCTCGATGTTCTCTGGCCTGCTGCCCCGGCTGGGCGGCAATGTCTTCTGGGGCGGCCATGTCGCCGGGTTCGTGGTAGGCGTCGCGGTCGCGGCCGTGTTACATCGCAAGCCCCGGCCCAGCCCGAACGTCGGACTCGCCTCACCCAGGTAGTGCCGTCCGGGTAGTGCTGGGGCGGTGTGGCCGGACTTCGTATGCTCTTGGAGTGCCCGTACCCGACAGCGATGCCCCGATTGGCATGTTCGATTCCGGCGTGGGCGGACTTACAGTGGCGCGCGCGGTTCTGGATCAGCTGCCCGGTGAATCTCTGCACTACATCGGCGATACCGCGAACGGGCCGTATGGTCCCCAGCCGATCGCGGACGTTCGAAGGCATGCGTTGGCTGTGATGGACTCCCTCGTCGAGTCAGGTGTGAAGATCCTCGTAATCGCGTGCAACTCGGCGTCCTCGGCGTGCCTGGCCGACGCTCGTGAGCGCTACGACATCCCAGTTGTCGAGGTGATCCGCCCGGCGGTTCGCCGAGCGGTCGCCGCCACTGCCAATCATCGGGTCGGCGTCATCGGCACCACCGCCACGATCACTTCGGGGGCGTACCAGGATTCCTTCACTGCGGCTCCGCACGTCGAGGTGTTCGCGGCGGCGTGCCCGGAGTTCGTCCCGTTCGTCGAGCGGGGCATCACGAGCGGACCGGAACTCTTGACGCTGGCGCACCGCTACCTCGACCCGCTGGTCGCGGCGGACATCGACACGTTGGTGCTCGGCTGTACCCACTATCCGTTGCTGACCGGCATGCTGTCGGTAATTCTCGGTGAGGACGTAAGCCTGGTGTCCAGCGCGGAGGAAACCGCCAAGGACGTCTACCGAACGCTGTTGGCCACCGGCACGATTCGCGGCGACGGCAATGCTGATCGGAGCGAGCCGGTGCACCGATTCGAGGCGACCGGATCGACGGAGCCCTTCAGGCGGCTGGTGCACCGTTTCGTCGGGGTGGAACCGGCAGATCTGGCGCCGCTTCAGGGCAGCTGAAGTCGCCGTCGGGTTTAGTTCCGGCCACCCGCTGAACGGGCACATTCAGGGCGCTTCAGCCCGCGACGAAGCTCAACCGCACTTGGCGTTCAGGGTTGTCGATGTTGGTGTCCACCAGGCAGATCGACTGCCACGTTCCCAACTGCAGACGACCGCCGACCACCGGCACCGTCGCGTATGGCGCGATGAACGCCGGCAATACATGATCCGGCCGTGCCCGGCCGAACCGTGCCGGTGCTGCCATCGATCCTCACGCGGCAGCAGCCAGTCCAGTGCGAGCAGCAGATCGTCGTCGCTGCCGGCACCCGTTTCAAGAATTGCGACGCCGGCCGTGGCGTGCGGCACGAATACATTCAGCAGCCCATCGGCACCGGACTCCAGAAAGGCCTGGCAATCAGCGGTGATATCGGCGATCTGAGGGTGGTGGCCGGTACGGACCGAAACCAGCTCGCTGCGCATGGGCCAATCCTGGCACCACGCGCAGCGAGCTCGCTGTATGGGGTTCGGCTGGCCGTCTCATACAACTGACTGTGCAACGAGGGGCGCTCAGGCCCAACGCTTGCGACACTGCTGAGAGCGGCGACAGTGGCGAGAGCGGCGAGAGTGCTGAGAGCGCGACAGTGGCGAGAGCGGCGAGAGTGCTGAGAGCGCGACAGTGCTGAGAGCGGCGGCAGTGCTGGCGAGAGCGGTGACAGTCGGCCTCGATAGGGTGCGGGTATGAGTCGTCCCGATGGCCGCGAGGCCGACCAACTCCGAGAGATCACCATCACCCGTAATTGGCAGACCTACGCCGAGGGTTCGGCACTGATCGAATTCGGCGAGACGAAGGTGCTGTGCGCGGCCTCGGTCACCGAAGGCGTGCCACGCTGGCGCAAGGGAAGCGGTCTGGGTTGGGTGACGGCCGAATATTCGATGCTGCCGCGCGCCACCCTGACCCGTAACGACCGGGAATCGGTCCGGGGCAAGATCGGCGGCCGGACGCATGAGATCTCCCGGCTGATCGGGCGCTCACTACGAGCCGCGGTGGACCTGTCGGCGCTGGGCGAGAACTCCATCGCGATCGACTGCGACGTACTGCAGGCCGATGGCGGTACACGCACCGCGGCCATCACCGGCGCCTATGTGGCCTTGTCCGATGCGGTGCAGTGGCTGAGCAAGCGCGGTTCGCTGGCCAACCCGAAGCCTCTTATCCACTCAGTGTCGGCGGTTTCGGTCGGCGTGATCGACGGCGAACCACGACTGGATCTGATGTATGAAGAAGATGTCCGCGCCGAGACCGACATGAACGTCGTGGTCACCGGCACCGGTGAGTTCGTCGAGGTGCAAGGAACTGCCGAGGGCGTGCCGTTCCGCCGCGATGAGTTGGATGCGCTTCTCGACCTCGCCGTTTCCGGCTGCGCGGAGTTGGCCAAGCACCAGCAGGCGGCTTTGGATGCGTAAGCGAACCGGACGTTGGCATGGCTGAGCGCCGACTGCTGCTCGCAACCCGCAACGTCAAGAAGCTGGAGGAGATGCGCCGGATCCTCGCGCCGAAGGTGGCGGTCGACGTGCTCGGCCTTGACGACGTCGAACAGTTCGACGAGATCCCTGAAACCGGTGCGACTTTCGCCGAGAACGCGGTGCTGAAGGCGGTAGATGCGGCCAAGCACACCGGCCTGATCACAGTGGCCGACGACTCTGGCCTGGCTGTCGAGGCGCTGAACGGAATGCCTGGTGTGCTGTCGGCCCGATGGGCGGGCAAGGCGAAGGACGACACCGCAAACCTGAACCTCGTGCTGGAGCAGTTGACCGACGTACCCGATGAGCGTCTGGGCGCATCGTTCATCTGTGCCGCGGCGTTGGTCACCCCGACCGGCACCAGGCTGGTGCGCGAGGGTCGCATGCCTGGCCGGCTGATCCGTGAACCGCGCGGGCAGAACGGCTTCGGCTACGACCCCATTTTCGTGCCGTCGGGTTACGACTTGACCAGCGCGGAGATCGAGTCTGCGGAGAAGGACCAGATCAGTCACCGCGGTAAGGCCTTGCACGCGCTGTTTCCCTACATCGTCGAGTCGTTGACATGACCCGGCCGTGACCCAGCCGATCTCGGTGCAGTACGACGAAGGGCCGGCCACGGCACTGGAATAGCGCCGCGGCCGGCCACTCGTGCTTGCTGTTCAGTGCCGGGTCACACCCGCGGCTTGCCGTGGTGTTCGGCTGCTATTTCGTCGGCAGCGGTCATGCCGACTGGAAGGTCGATCGTCGTCTTCGGGCCTTTGAACCAATTCTTGACCGAGACATGCCAGGCGATCCAGAGCAACAGCAAGGCGCCCAGCACCACGATCGGCGTGTAGTTGACGAACTTCCAGGCGAATGCCTTGTTCCATGGCACACCGCCAGGCGAGGTCGGCAGCAGTGCGATCACCGACGTCACCGCG
Organism: Jatrophihabitans sp.; assembly: GCA_036488285.1. Taxonomy (GTDB): domain Bacteria; phylum Actinomycetota; class Actinomycetes; order Mycobacteriales; family Jatrophihabitantaceae; genus Jatrophihabitans_A. The sequence continues at coordinate 4,554 of DASXHV010000023.1, forward strand.
ATCTCGGCGACGGCCACCAGACACATCCATTTGTACTTCGAACCGAGCGTCCATGCGCCCGGGGTGAAGCTCGAACCGGCTCGCCAGCGAAGGAAGATCGGGATCGCGAAGGCCACGTAGAGCCCGATCACGCCGATGGAGACCACCGCGAAGAATGCCACCGGTACGGGTGCGCCGTTGATGTCGACCTTCACCAGAGCAGGCAACGTCAGGATGACCGCGACGACGGCCGAGAGCACCACGCCGTAGACCGGAACGCGCTTGCTGCTCAGCCGCGACCAGAACTGCCCACCGGGCACTGCACCGTCCCGGCTGAACGCGTACAACATCCGGGTGGTGCTGGTCATGCAGGCCACGGTGCAGAAGAACTGGCCCGCAGTGGAGATGACCAGGACCGTAGCGCCCCACTTCGAGGTGAGGGCCTGGCTGAAGATCACGGCTACGCCACCGCCGCCCGCGGTGACCTTGTCCTGGTCCTGCACCGCGAAGAGGAAGGCCAGCAGCAGGATCCAGCCGCCGATCGCGGAGTAGAAGATGGACTGCCAGATCCCCCTCGCCGCGGAGTTCGCCGCACTCTTGGTCTCCTCCGACAGGTGCGCCGACGCGTCGTAGCCAGTGATCGTGTACTGGGTGAGGATGGCTGCCAGCGGCAGCACATACAGCAGGAATCCGAGGCCGTGGGTGTGTCCGCCGAAGAACCCGGTGTTGTTCACGGTGTGGGTGAATACCGAACTGACGCTGGCGTGGTGCTTGGGAACCAGGAACAGGATCAGTACGACGAGGGCGGCCCCGAACACGTGCCACCACACCGAGATGTTGTTCAGCACGGCGAGTAGGTGGCTGGAGAAGATGTTGACCAGTGCCACCAGGAAGAGAACCACGATGAAGTAGATGAAGATGTGGTTCAGGTTGCCCGACTTGTAGCTCGATTTGAACGAGCCGAGCGTCAGGTCGAAGAAGGTGGCGCAGCCGTACGCGACTGAGGCATCGATGGCGAATAGGCCGATCAGGTTCAGCCAGCCCGTGTAGTAGCCGGCCTTGGCGCCACCCAACTTGGAGGCCCACCAGTAGATCCCACCCGAAGTTGGGAATGCCGATACCAGTTCGGACATACACAGACCGATGATCAGGATGAAGATCGATACGATCGGCCAGCCCCAAGCTATCGCGGCCGGGCCGCCGTTGTTCCATCCGACGCCGAAAGTCGTGAAGCATCCGGCCAGGATGGAAATGATCGAGAACGAGATGGCGAAGTTGGAGAAACCCGACCAGGACCGGTGCAGTTCCTGTTTGTAGCCGAGTTCGGCGAGTCGTTGCTCGTCCTCTGAGAGTATGACCTGCTCTGCCACGACATTTCCCCTTAGTGGTGAACCTGATGAGCTGTCTGGTGAACCCTGCTGATGGTTGTGTAGTCCTGGTTCGTTACGCGTTGCTTTCCGTGCGACGTCGGTATCAATCCATCGCGGTTACCTCGTCCAATAGGCGGTCGAAGTCGGGGCTTCCGAATTCTGCGACGGCGCGCTCGTAACGCTGCATTCCCCACGACCAGAAGTCGAAGTCGAGTTCGCTGATGCCACATTGGATGGACGCCCACAACGTCCAGCCGTACTTCGCCATCGTTGCCAGCAGTAGTGCCCGCGCGATCTTGTTGCGCTCGACCCGGTCGCCGTAATGGCTGAGCAGGTACTCGAGTTGGTCCACCGAGAGGTTCGATTCGCTGACGATGTTTCCCAGTTCGAAGTACGCGTCGTTGTTGCCGGAGTACTCGAAGTCGATGAGCCACAAACGGTGGCCGTCGTCGATGAGGTTCTCGGCGAGCAGATCGTTGTGGCAGGGCACAACGGGCTCGGCGCGTACCGCGAGCGCTTGCCTCATCCGCGCCACTGATTGCATGAAGTCCAGATACCGCGGCGGCAGTCGGAAACCGCGCTCGGTGACGATCGCCAGATAGTTGCGCTGCACGTCGAACATGTCGAAATTGCTAACGAATCGCTCGCCGGAATGCAAGCTACGACAGAGCCGGGCGAGTTGGGCCAGGGTCCGCGGATCGTCCAGGTCTTCGGCGTGGCAGGTCGTCCCTTCGACCCAGTCGACAACCAGAACTCCCTTGTCCAGCAGGACATCCGCGACCTCGGGCGCAATGCCGGCCAGGCCGGCGATGCGCGAGTTTCGGTACTCGGCATTGCGGTCGATGGACAGCAACTCGGTGTCCTGGGACGAGATGCGAGCGACGTAGCTAGCCGCGGAGGTCGTCACCTTGAAGTTGTGGTTTGTCAGTCCGCCGGGAAGCGGTTCCACGGTCCGCGGTCCGGACAGAACGGGCACTTGGTCAAGTAGCGAGGCAAGCGTCAGCGATGTCGCGGTGTCCGGCGACGGTGCTCTCACGCGGTACCCCTCACCGGAGTGGCCAGCTGGCGTGAAGATTGCCCAGTGCGCAGGATGCTAAGCCCTCGCCGGGGATAAGGTCTAGATCGAATCGGGTTCCTGCCATCCGCTTCGCACCGAGATCCGGACCCGATCGGGCCGGAACAGATCCCTCGCGAACTCCACCGGCAGGCCCGAGGCGGTGAATGCGGTGCGCTCGACGAGCATCAACGCCGTTCCGGTGGACACTTCGAGCAGTCGCGCCTCGTCGGCGTCGGCTGAGACCGGCGACAGGAACTCCGTACCGGTCCGAGGTTGCTGGTCGTAGCGGGTGGACATCAGGCGATACAGCGAACCGGTCAGTCGCTGAGCGAGTAGATCTCCGAATACCGCAGCCGGAAAGTAGGACCGCTCGATGGCCAACGGGGTGCGCAGTGCGGAGCGGACCCGCACTACCTCGTGCACCGCGTCCGAGTCGCCGATGTTCAGTGCGACAGCGACGTCGTGGCCGGCGGCGGTCGTCCGGGTTTCCACGACCCGCGCGCCGGCGCGCAGCTGAGCGCGGCGCAACTGCTCGGTGAAGCCGACCAGCCCGGTGAGGTCGCAATCGATCCGCGGCTCGCAGACGAACGTGCCGCCTGAACGTCCGGGGATTCGATCGAGCACGCCGCGGTTTTGCAGGCCGGCCAGGGCCTGCCGCAAGGTCATCCGGCTCACGCCGAAGGTGGCCGCCAGGTCTTGTTCGCGCGGCAGTTTGTCGCCCGGACGCAGTTTGCCGGAGAAGATCGCTTCGGTGAACCACCGTTCGATGAGCGCATGCGCAGGGGTGCCCCGAACGCGCGGGATGTGCACTGGGCCGTTCAGAACCTTGTCGCTCACTGCCCACCCTCTGACGTTTCGCCTGCCGGCGTCGTGGCGGAAGATCGAACGGAATGTACCCCCGAGCGCCGCCGGTGGGGGAAGGTTTCGGCCCGCTCTGGCACACCTACTACCGTTGACTGCGAAGTGCCATAGCTGACCGGCAACGAGCGAGCAGTCCAGGAAGCGGAGCAGGATTTCATGCGGGTAACCGGGCTGGGCCATGCCAGCGCCCTGATCGAGACGAAGTACGGCAGCGTGCTGACCGACCCTTGGGTCAACCCCGCCTACTTCGGGTCTTGGTTTCCGTTCCCGGACAATTCGGAGCTGGATTGGGAAGCGATCGGCAAGGCCGACTATCTGTTCGTCTCGCATCTGCACCGCGATCATTTCGACGCTCGGCATCTGGAGCGTTACATCTCCAAGAAGGCGACGGTGCTGCTGCCCAACTACGCGACGACGGAGCTTGAAGATCAGCTACGTGACGTGGGGTTCACGTCGTTCGTCAAGACGGTCAGCGACGAGGTGATAGAGCTCGACGGCTTGCAGGTGATGATCCAATCATTGACCTCGCCGACCGACGGCCCGATCGGTGACTCGTCGCTGTGGCTGTCCGACGGCACGACGATCCTGCTCAATCAGAACGATGCCCGGCCCTCGGACCTGACATCGTTCCAGAAGCTAGGCCACGTCGACGTCCACATGCTGCAGTTCTCTGGCGCGATCTGGTTCCCGATGGTCTATGACCTGCCCAAGCGCGCCAAGCAGGCTCTCGGTGCCACCAAGCGCGAGCGGCAGTTCGACAGGTCGCTGCGCTACATCGCGGACCTGGAGGCGTCCTACGTCTTCCCGACCGCAGGACCGCCGTGCTTCCTGGACGAAGAGTTGTGGGGATTCAACGACATCTTCGGCGACGAGTCCAACATCTTCCCGGACCAGCAGGTCTATCTCGACTGGTTGCTGGCGAAGGGCCGGGACAACGGACGGCTGCTGTTGCCGGGCAGCGTTGCAGCGATTACCGAGCCGGGTTGCCCGGTACGGCATCCGATCCCGGATGATCAGGTTGCGGCGATTTTTGCTGACAAGACGAGTTACCTGCGTGACATGCAGAAGCGCCGGATGCCTGAAGTAGAGGCCGCGAAGCTGAATTGGGCCCATCCTGAGATCGACGTGATGGTTGAGATCACCGAGTGGTTCACGCCGTTGCTCGCCGAGGCGGACCACATGGCTGCGGGGATAAATGGGGGAGTCCGGTTCACCGCGACCGATGATGAGCGTGGCGACATCGACTTCATTCTCGACTTCGTGACCCGCGAGGTGCGCGAGTATGCCGATGAGAAGGTGCGGTACCGGTTCCAGACCAAGCGGGTGTATCTCGAGCAGTTGATCCACGAGCACGAGATTGATTGGGTGAACTCGCTGTTCCTGTCGTGCCGGTTCACTGCGACTCGGATCGGTCCGTACAACGAGTACGTCTACACGTTCTTCAAGTGCCTGTCCGAGGAGCGGTTGAACTATGCCGAGGGTTGGTACGCCGAGGCTGCGCACGATGACGAGACGATCAATCTGGCAGGGTGGGCGATCCAACGGAGATGCCCGCACCTGAAGGCGGACCTGACCAGGTTCGGCAAGGTTGAGAGCGACGTGTTGACCTGCCAGATGCACGGCTGGAAGTGGAACCTGCGCAGCGGAAAATGCATCACGTCGGTTGGACATCCACTCCGCACCGAGGGACGGGTTACGGACTAAGGGCGACGATGCCGGCATTGGTTGCCCGCAACGTCAGTACCAGCAACGTCAGTGCCAGCGGCGTGAGTGACAGCAACCTCAGTGCCAGCGGCGTCAGTGCCAGCGGCGTCAGTGACACCAACGGCAACTTCAGGCGCTCGCCGGTCCGATGATCAGGCAGCTTCCGCTTGCGGTGGCGACGAGCTTGCCGTCGGTGTCATGGATCTGGCCCTCGGCGAATGCGACGCGCCGGCCGGGCTTGGTGACTTGGCCGCGGGCCACCAGTGCGCCGCGATTGGCGTGCACGGCCCGCAGGTAGTTCACCTTGATTTCGAGGGAGGTGTAGCCGACGCCGGCCGGGAGCGTGGTGTGGACCGCGCAGCCGATCACACTGTCGAGCAGTGTGCACATCAGGCCACCGTGCACCACGCCGATCGGGTTGTACGCGGACTCGTCCGGCGTACAGGTGAAGGTGACGCTGCCGTCACCTACTTCGGTGATGTCGAAGCCGAGCAGGCTCGCCATCGGGGGCGGCGCTACCTCGCCGGTCCGGACAGCTTCGATCGCTTGTCGGCCGGACAGATGTTGCAACGCGCGCGCGGTGGCTAGCGGATCGTAGAAAGTCACAGTCTTGGTACGCGGTTCGCCCCAGGACGCAGGCGATGAAGCGTCGCTGGCGTCGCTGGTTTGGCTGCCCGCGCTGGTTTGGCTGTTCACGCTCTGGTCGGTGTCAGTCACCTCTCCGACGATAGTCAGCGCGTGCAGGCCGGCCGCAGCCAACCATGCTCAGTCCGAGGTGGTGGACGCCAGCCGCATCGACGTGAGTCACACCGGCCGGTGCTCGGTCAGAACGGTGGGTAGTTGGGGTCGTCGCGGTTGTGCAGGATGCGTTGGTGTTGTTGGTGGGCTGTGTTGAGGGCGGTTTGGGCTGCGGTGATGGCGGCGGGGTTGTGCTGTTGGGTGGCTT
>DASXHV010000028.1:0-25450 GCA_036488285.1 Jatrophihabitans sp.
ATCCGCGAGCACTCCGCCTCAGACACTGCACCGAGCGCGCGGGTCGGGTCGCCGCTCATGATCACGCGCGCGACACCCTCGGGATGCAACGTCGTCGGCGTGCGCACCACCCCGGCGATGATGCCGGCCTTGTTGAGGCCCGCGGGCCGATCGACCGGAACCATCACGCCGGCGTCGTCCAGGTCGTACTCGACGTAGCTGCCGCCCCGGCCGGCGACCATTCCCTGCAATTCATAAGGGTAAACAGTGCCGCGCCGTCGGGCCCGCAGGACCTTCTGCGCATAGTCGTCGACCGGCTTGAGCGTGTCGGTCGGCGGTGCCCCCACCGCGGTCACGACACCGGAGCCGGGCTGGTAGTAGAACCTGGCGGCGATCGGTACGACGGTGCCGTCCGGAGCCACCACCCGGCCTTGCGCAAGGACTTCCTCGATGCCGGCGCCGACGGTCAGTGGCGAGATCTTCTGTTGCAGAGCGGTGAGTTGTTCGACTTCGGCGCTGATCGCCGGCCATAGGTGAACCCAGACGTGATTCATGTCGAGCTTCGCACCAGCGGCGCCCCGGTCGGCGCGGGCCCGGCGGATCGCTTCGAGGCAGTTGGCGATGGCTCGCTCGACGTGGGGCAACGACGTGACCCGACCCGTCTCGTCGCGGATGACCGCAACTTGGCGGACCTGCGCCAGCGCCACCAACCGTTGATCGGTCGCGTTGTCCTTAGCCACGCAGTGGTAAAGCAGCACGTCCTCGGGAGCTTCGATGCGCGTGACGTCGAATTCGCGCAGCCGCCAGAGATTCAGCCGGCGGCCGACCATCGGATGCACACCGCGGACCAGGTCGTCCTCGATGACGCCTTCGGCGGCCGGACGGAACGTGAAATAGAAAACCGGACGATCACCGCCAGGGCAGACCGCGACGGCAATCCGGCGCACCTCGCGAGCGAAGGGCAGTTCGCCGAGCAGCTCGCGTAGCTGATCGGATGCCTGCTGAGGTGATTCCGGTGCACCCGTCCATTGCAGGTACAGATCCACGACGGACTGGTGTCCTGCCTCGCGATCGGCGACCTGCTCGGCCACCGCATCGTCAAGGCCGGAGCCCGGCTGCAGTTCGGCGACGGTGCCTATCGTGGAGACCAGGTGGGTCGGGCGATCGTCCAGCGTGTAGTCGGCGATCGCGAACGGACGGCCATCGACCTGCGGGCATCGCACGTCGTGCAGTTCGTGCTCGCGGTAGTGACGTTTGATCAGCACCTCGAGCATCGGCTCGTGCTCCGGGATGCCGTGCTCGAGACGCTCGGCGAGGAACCGGACGATCTGCTCGGGAATTGCCGCCAGCGCATCGATCCGCTGCGCATGATCGGGCTCGTCCGGGGCATCGGCGAGCGCGCTCAATTCAGTGCGCACGCCGGCCAATATGCTCGCGCGCTCGTCCTCCACCTGGGGCTGGTCGAACCAGCGGAAGCGAACGCTGCGGGCCAGGTCTCCGACGACCGGGAAGCGGAGTTGGGTGGCCAGCACCAGACGATCGAGCACATCGTGGGCGGCGACGTCCAACGGCGGTTCCGGCAGTTGCTCGACGATCCAGCGCTGGAGCAGCGCGGTGATCAGCTGCAGATCTGGCGTGGATCGCTGCTGGGCGATGAAGATCCGGAACACCGCCTCCTCGAGCTCGGGAGTCCGCTCGAGGTCGGTCACGCCGTAGTGGCCGAGCACCCGAGCCAGCTTGGCGCGGAACTCCTCGAGCAGCCCACCGCGTTCCATGTCCAGACTCTGAATGTAGGTGTGGAAGTGCTCCTTGGGGCTGTGCACCCGGTTCTCGGTGTGCAGTTCCTCGTCGGCCGGGCGGTTGCGACTGAGTTCGGCGAAGTCGGCGAAGACCCGGAACAGCTCCATCTCCTCGGCGAGCGGAGGTACGCCGACCGCGGCCAACTCGTCACGGGCCACCAGGTAGTCGGCCAGCGCATCGCTGCCGTCCTGGGTATCGATGTCGAAGCCGAGTTGGATGGCGCTCAGTTCTGCCAGGCCGCGGGTCACCCGCTCCTGCACCGAGGCATTCTCAGGGTCTTCGGGCAGATCCAGGTCGCCGTCGGCCAGTTCGGCCACGTCGTCGGCCGGGGCGTCATCGTCGGCAACCGGTTCCAGCCGGAGCAGCGGCGCACCGGTCTCCACCTGACTGCCGGGCGAGACGAGGAGTTCGCGTACCTTCGCCGCGAACGGTGCAGCCAGCACCGTCTCCATCTTCATGCTTTCCAGCACGACCACCGGCGCGCCCGCGGCCACCTCGGCACCGGCCGGCACCGGCGTCGCCACCACCAGTGCGGGCGCCGGTGACCGGAGCACACCACCCTCGTCCCGGCTGACCCGGTGCGTGACGCCGTCCACCTCGATCAGATGCACCGGTCCGTGGGTCGCGGTGATCAGCCTGAAGCGACGGCCGGAAACGACCAACCTGCTGCGGTACTCGTCCAGCCGTTCGAGATCGGCATCGACAGTGCGCGCACCGTCGCCGGCGCCGATCGTCACCCGGAACCGATGCGGTCCGATCTGGGCGACCGTCACCCGGTAGGAGGCACCGCGCAGTTTCAGATCGACGGCCCGGCTGACCTTGTGTTGCACCTGCGGTCGCCCACCGCGCGCGGTTTCCAGCAACCGGTTGACCTCGATGAGTTCCTCGTCTTCGTACGCCTCGATTCCGGCGGCCACCAGCGCGATACCGGAATGCTGGTGCCAGACCAGCCGGCCCTCGCCGCGGACCCGGTCGATCCAGCCGGTGTCGGCGCTGCCGTCGATCACCTCGGGTTCGTCCAGCAGATCGAGGATGAAGCTCTTGTTCGTGGCGCCGCCCTCGATCACCACGGTCGTCTCGGCGATCGCCCGCCGCAGCCGCGCGAAAGCCTCTTCGCGAGTCCGGCCGTAGGCGATGATCTTGGCGATCATCGAGTCGAAGTCGGCCGGAATGGTGTCACCTTCGCCGACGCCGGTGTCGACGCGGATGCCCGGGCCGGCCGGCAGATCGAGCAGCGCGATGCGCCCCGGCGACGGTGCGAAGTCCCGGTCCGGGTCCTCGGCGTTGAGTCGCGCTTCCACCGCGTGCCCGGTCTCGATCGGCACGTTGCCTTCGAGCGTGCCGCCGGACGCGACGTGTATCTGGGCCTTCACCAGGTCCACATCGGTGGTCACCTCGGTGATCGGGTGTTCGACCTGCAGCCGGGTGTTGACCTCGAGGAAGGCGAAGAACCGCTCGCCGGGGTGGTAGAGGAACTCCACAGTGCCGGCACCGGCGTAGTCCACCGCGAGTGCCATGCGTTCGGCGGACGCCTTGAGCTCGGCGGTCTGTTCGGCCGAGAGCACCGGCGATGCCGACTCCTCGACGACCTTCTGATTGCGGCGTTGCACCGAGCAGTCCCGGACACCGAGCGCCCAGGCGGTGCCCTGCCCGTCGGCGATCACCTGCACTTCGACGTGCCGGGCGCCGGTCACCAGCCGCTCCAGGAAGACCACGCCACTGCCGAACGCCCGGGCCGCCTCGTCACGGGTTCGCTGGAACGCATCGGCAAGCTCGTTGTCGGAAGTGACCACCCGGATGCCACGACCACCACCGCCGGCGGTCGCCTTGAGCATCAGCGGGTAGCCGATGTCCTTGGCCGCCGCCAGCGCAGCGTCCAGGGTGTCGACCGAACCGCGGCTCCAGGGCGCAACCGGCACGCCGACCTGCTCGGCGATCAGCTTGGAGCCGATCTTGTCGCCGAGCTTGCGCATCGCCTCGGGGCTCGGGCCGATGAAGGTCACTCCCAACCGTTCGCACAGCTCGGCGAAGGCGGGATCCTCGGCGACGAAGCCCCAGCCGACCCATGCGGCGTCCGCTCTGGTCTCGCGCAAAGCGCGTTCCAGGACGGTCAGATCGATGTACGGACGGGCCGAGGCGGGCCCGAGGGAGTAGGCCAGGTCGGCTTCCCGGACGAACATGGCGGTGCGCTCCGCCTCGGTGTACAGCGCGACCGTCTCGATCTGGGCACCGCGTTCGGCGTTGATGTCGCGAACCGCGTGAATCAGCCGCATCGCTGCCTCACCACGATTGACGATGGCGATTCGAGAGAACATTCGATCAAGCCTCCAGATTCGAGCACCGAACATATCGCTGTCGGATCAAACGACCGAGCACCAAGAGGCTTTCATGCCTGCGGCGTTACTCCCGAGTCACATGGGCATGATCATGATGCCGCCTACCCCACTGGAGTCCGGCAGAACGACTCATGATCAAGGCAAGACCGGCCCAGGAGGCAATCACCAGCGCGGCGACCGCGAGCTGGACCTCGACCTCTGCTCCCGCCGGGTAGAACACGCCCCGCACGTAGATGTTCAGAAAGCTGTCGGCCAATCGCGGCTGTCCGCCGCGCACCCGCAGATCGTTCTGCAGCCAGGTCAACGGGCATGGCACCCGTGCACCCACGATCAACGCCGCCCAGACTGCGGCCAGCACGTGCAGCCCGATCGTGCGCGGCCAGCGCCAGGCCAGGTACCCGCCGGACAGCAGGTAGCCGAGATAGCCGAAATGCACCGCGACGACGGCCAGCGCCATCAGCCGGTACATCATCACGATGTCCGGTCAGCCGATGCCGGCAGATGCGACCCGGTCGCCCAGCACAGCGACACCCCCAGGGCGCCCGAACCGACGGCTACCGTCCCAGCCGTCGCGGTCCGCCGCCGACCTGGCGATTCGACCGGCCGAACAGGTACACCGCGCCGCCGACCACGAGAGCGATCACGACCAGCTTGAACAGCAATCCCAGCAGCGCAGTCACCACCCACCAGGCGAGCACGCCCGCGACGAACAAAGAGACGACGTAGAACACCCAGGTGCGCGAACTGTGGCTCTTCATTCCTCCATGGTGCGCTGCCTGATCGCCTCGCGCCAACAACCGCAGCGCGCTCTCAGCTGATCAGGCGACACCGATCTCAGGATGAGATCGCTGAACCGTCCGGCGAGTTCGGGACCGGATGCGCCGGCGGGTCCGTGCGCTGTTCGAGGAACCGCAACAGTTCGACCGGGAACGGCAGCACCAGAGTGGAGTTCTTCTCCGCCGCGACCTGGACAACGGTCTCCAACAACCGCAGTTGCAGCGCGGATGGGTTGGCCTCCATCTTCGCCGCCGCCTGGGCGAGCTTTTCCGAGGCCTGCAGTTCGCCCTCGGCTGAGATGACCCGGGCCCGCCGCTCCCGCTCGGCCTCCGCCTGCCTCGACATCGACCGCTTCATCGACTCGGGCAGTTCGACGTCCTTGATCTCGACCCGGTCGATGTGAACGCCCCATTCCAGAGCCGGACTGTCGATCATGACTTCGAGACCTTGATTGAGTTTCTCCCGGTTGGACAGCAGATCGTCGAGATCGCTCTTGCCGATCACCGAACGCAGCGAGGTCTGGGCCACCTGCAGGACGGCGAACGGATAGTCCTGAACGTTGACGACGGCCCGCATCGGGTCGACGACCTTGAAGTACACCACCGCGTCGACTCGGACCGTCACATTGTCGCGGGTGATGCCCTCCTGGGCGGGAACGGGCATGGTCACGATCTGCAGGTTGACGCGACGCATTCGATCCACGCCGGGCACGATCATCGCCAGTCCAGGTCCGCGGGTTTCGTCGCGAACCCGGCCGAGTCGGAACACCAGCCCGCGCTCGTACTGCTTGATGATGCGGGCGCTCGCGCCGAACCACGCCAAACCGAGCGCCAGCGCACCGAACACGATCTCGAGGAGGACCACGGCGACCACCTAACTACAGCTGTTACCTCGATGGTAGGCGGATTTCGAGCGCGTGGATCAGGAGTCCGCAGCGCGTCGACGAACGCGGCAAGGTAGGCGTGGTCCAGCCCGCACACCAGGTCCGTCGACTGGGCAGCGAGAGCGTGAAACGGGCAGTTTCGCAGCCGTATGCAGTGCGAAGATTGACGAAAGGGTTCGTAACCGTGCCGTTTCAGAACCGTCTCGGCAACGGTCAGAGCCCGCTCGGCGCCGAGCCGGCCCGGGCGGCGCGCGGCACGTTCGGCCTCTGCAGTGCTTGGGCCACGCTCACCGGCGACCCGGATAGCAGCCTGTTGCCCGTTATCCGCCGTCGTCTCGGTGAGCACCGCGTCGACCAGGATGCCGGCGATGAAGTCGGGACGTCGCTCCGGGATGCTGACCCTGGTGTCGATGTCGGCGGGTTCGTACACCTTCGGTGAGCGGCCGACCCGACGCCTATCATCGAGGAGCCCGTAGCCCGCCCGCAGCACTCCGGCCTGGACGAGCTTGTCCAAATGGAAGGCGGCCAGCTTGCGGGAGATGCCAACAGCCGCGGCAGCCTGCTCGCGGGTCACCGGGCGTCGTTCGGCGCGGATGAATTCGTACATACCGCGCCGCAACTTGTCCTCGAGCGCAGCGACCGTGGGCGTCGCACATGTCGGATACCTGCCGGGCGCGCGCATCCTGGGGTTGTCCGCGCTGGCCCGGGTGGAAATCTGAACCGTCACGACCGACATCAGGAGGACGACAACTGTGACCGCATCCGAGAACTTCGTCATCGTCGGCGCCGGACTGGCTGGCGCGAAAGCAGCAGAAGCCTTACGCACAAAGGGATTTGACGGCCAGATCATCCTGATCGGGGACGAGTCGGATCGGCCCTACGAGCGACCGCCGCTGTCCAAGGGCTACCTGAACGGCAGCGACGAACGCGACAGCGTGTTCGTCCACGAACCGGACTGGTACGACCAGCACCGGGTCGAGCTTCGACTGCGGACGACTGTGACCGGTATCGAGCGTGGTGCACATCAGGTTCAACTCGGCGATGGTTCGAGCGTCGGCTATTCCAAGCTGTTGCTGGCTACCGGTTCCCAGCCGCGCAGCCTGGATGTCCCGGGTGCGCACGCTGCCGGAGTGCATTACCTACGGCGCCTCGGTGATTGCGACGCTCTGCGACAGACGTTGTCGTCCGTCTCGCGGCTGATCGTCATCGGTGCGGGCTGGATCGGGCTGGAGGTCACCGCCGCTGCGCGACAGGCGAGCGTCGACGTGACCGTGGTGGAAGCGGCGGAACTGCCGCTGCTCCGGGTGCTCGGTCCCGAAGCGGCGCGGGTGTTCGCCGACCTGCACCGGTCCCACGACGTGGACCTGCGGCTCAAGGCCTTGACGTCGGAGATCACCACCGAGGACGGCAGGGCAACAGGTGTACGCCTTCATGACGGCACCGTGCTCGGCGCCGATGCCGTGCTGATGGCGGTCGGCGCCGAACCCGCGGTCCGGCTCGCGGTCGATGCCGGCCTGAATGTGGACAACGGGATTTTCGTCGACGAGTCGCTGCGCAGCAGTGACGAGGACATCTTCGCCGTCGGCGACGTGGCGAACGCGCTGCATCCGGTGCTGGGCAAGCACATCCGCGTCGAGCATTGGGCAAACGCGCTCAACCAGCCCGAGACGGCAGCGAGCGCGATGCTCGGCGGCCCGGCCTCGTATTCAGAACTGCCGTACTTCTACACCGATCAGTACGACCTCGGCATGGAGTACGTCGGTTACGTCGAACCCGGCGGGTATGACCGTGTCGTGTTCCGCGGCGATGTCGCTACCCGGGAGTTCATCGCGTTCTGGCTCACCGGTGGCCGGGTGCTGGCGGGCATGAACGTCAACGTCTGGGACGTCACCGACCCGATCAAGGCGTTGATCGCTTCGGGTGCGGCGGTGGACCCAGCCAAGTTGGCTGACCCGGACACCCCGCTGGATCAGCTGGTTTCGGTCAATTCCGGGTGATGACGGCGCCCGTTGCATCGGTTCGGGGCCGCTGTCGTTAGCCACGGTGAACGTCTCAATCCGACGTTGCCCCGACTGAGGAGCCGCTTGTGTGGATGACCACGTCGATTGGCCTGGTGCTGGTGTTGATCGCTGCCCTCGCCGTCCTCGGAATCGCAATGCGAAACGGCCGTCGCCGCAAGGAATCTGACGAAGGTTCCGAACCACCGTCGCATTCCAGCCCGAACTGAACGGTGCCGGCTTCCCGCTGGGGCTGATAGCTCAGTTGGCGCCGATCAGCTTGCGGCGTTCGAACAGAACCAGTCGGTGATCTCCTCCCCGGCCATCACACCTGACCGTGAGGTCTGAACCACATTCGGCGCCGACCAGCCGGTGTCGAACAGCTCGCCGTGCGCCGGACGGATACCCCGGTCGGCGTGCTCCAGCAGGTCGATGTCCAGCAGTGAGTCGCCGGCTGCCAGCACGAGTTCGGCACCGACCCGTCGGGCTACCTCGGCGACCGCCGACGACTTCGTCAACGTGTAGGGCACCCAGTACAGCTTGCGGCCCTGCATCGACGTCCCCCAGCCGCGTTCGTCGGCCCATGCGGTGACTTCGGGCAGAAAGTTGACCGGCACCTTCGAGCGATGCACCACGGCATAGCAGAACAGGCCCGCGCCGTTGCGGATCTTCACCGTCCATTCCGGACGGCACACCCGCGCGATGTGCTCCCACACCTCAGTCAGCGGTACCGAGTCAGCGAGCCGTGCAGCGACCTGGCGGGACCAGTCCCGGTCGCGGTGACCGTCGACGAGCAGCACACCACCGTTGGCGACCGAGGCATACTGCGCCGTAGGCCCGGGCAGCCGCACCCGTCGGTACTGGTCGGGTATCCGGGTGGTGACCGGCATCAACACCGCATTCGCCGGCAGGTCAGCAAGAGTCTTCGCCGCGGTGGCCGTCATGAAGGAGGCCTGCGTTCCCTCATGTTCCTCAACGCAGACAAGCTCTGGACGCTCGTCATCCAGCGCCAGCGCACCGTGGGAATAGATCAAGGTCCGATCCAGGTCGGCGGCCATCAGCACAACGCTCACGAGGATGATTTTCCGTCAAAGCCCGATGCGCCACGAGTGAACCCCGGGTGGATCAATCCCACGCAGCTGTAAGGGAGATCCGGCACGACGTCCACCTGCACGCCTCGTTGCTCGGCAAGCAGCAGGACGTGCTTGAGGTCCCGTTCGCCCCCCGCTCGCATCAGGATCTTCCACGGCACCCGGCGCAACAACACCCTCGTAGTCTCGCCGACGCCCGGCTTGATGAGGTTCAGGTCGCCGATCCCGTACTGCGCACTGATGCGTACCACCGCGCGCCAGCCGGCCCAGGTCGGCGTCCGGTCCACATCGCGTACCCGCGTCCAGTCCCCGCCTACCTCACCGGCAACCGCGTCGAACCGGCCGGCGATTTCGTCGATGAACCGCACCGACACATCTGCGGGCGCGAGGTCAGCGTAGAACTTCGCCCCGTGGAACTGGCCGGGTTGCAACAGCCGCTCGTTGAGCACCGTCCGCGACACCAGGCCGGACACCGTCGAGTTCAGACAGGCCGACGGAATAAGGTAATCGTCGCGAGTCCCAAAGATCTCCACACAACTGCCGGTGTCGGCCAGCACTGCCAGCTCCGGAGAGAAGTTCGCCCACAGCTCATGGTTGGCAGCCCCGATCGCGGCGGAGAGTTCTCGGGCAATCGCGCCCTTGCCGGTCCAGCCGTCGACGAACATGATCCGCTCGGAGTCGTGGTGTGCGGCCAAGTACCGCAACGCCACCGTATCGATCCCACGACCGCGCACGATGCTCACCGCGTAGTGCGGCAGGTCGAGGTTGTGAATGAGTTTTGCCCAGCGGCGTATCAGGATTCCGATCGGTGTGCCGGCCCGTGCCAGGGAGACCAGGACCACATCACGCCCGCGTCGAGCCAGGATCAACTCGGTCACCACACCAACCGCGTGCGCGATCCGGCGTGCCGACTCGGTCAACGCCTCGGCGAACAGTTGCTGATAGTCAGCGCTCGGCTGGTACTCGATCGGCAGCGACTCGGCGTAGTGCGCGCCGCCGGACTGGATGGCCTCTTCCCGTTCCTCGGTGGGCGCCTCCAACTCGATGGCCGACAAGTCGGTCAGCAGCCACGACACATCCTTCGCGGCATAGCTACCGAACGCCGGCCCCTGCAACGCGCCGGGCAGCTCTACAGTGCCCATCGTCTGGTCCCCGACTGCGTGACGCCAGGACGGTAGCTCGGAATTCTCACGAGCTGAACCCTGTCACAGGCGGAGCGCAGTTGGGCGAGCAACTCGTCCGGGGCGTGCAGGGTGGCCGAATCGCCGACGTCGTCGACGACGAGCACGATGTCACCGAAGCGCCCGGAATCGAGGCCGGCGATGTTGTAGGCGAATCGTGGTCCGGACGGCTGCGCGGAGTCCTCGTGGCTGCTGAACACCAGACGGTTCCGAATCGCATAGCCGGGGTCGTCCACCGCGAGAACCGGTGACCGCGTCGTAGTCGAGAAGCGGACCTGCGCGCCGGACGGTCCAAGCCGATCGGCAAGTTCGGTTGCGATCAGGACAGGCGCGTACATGAGTTCCTCGAAACCGAGGACCAGAATCCGATTTGATGTCAGCCGTTGCGCGATCCGCTCCGCGACGCCAACCGCGGCTGCCCTCGCCTCGGCTGCCTCGGTGCTGTTGAAACCGTGCCGACCACCCTCCCGGACTCCCGGTGGCCACGCACCGTCGCATTCCACCAGATCATCGGGGGCATCGACGTCACCGTCCGAGTTGGGCGATCGCCGACCAACAGAGTCGAGGGACTTCACTTCGATGGCCGCCACCAACCGGCTGCCCCGTTCGAGGATGTCGATCGGGGTGATCAGGTGTCCGGCGGCGAGCGAGACGACGTCGATGCGGGTTTCCAGTTGGCTCGCGACGGCAGCCATCCGATCCCGGTCGGCGGCCGAGCGTAGATCGACCAGGGCGGCGATCACATACCGCTCTCGGTGGCAATGCCGTTGCAGGGCCAAGACGGTGTTGAGTGCGGTCCTGCCGGTGGACAGCTCGTCGTCGACCAACACCAGCGGCCCGGATCGGGCCAGCAGCGACGGATCCTCGGGCAGCAGCAGGTGCTCCGTAGCGTGACTGTGTTCTTCGCGGAAAGCGCCGACCGGCTCAAGTCCCGTGACGGCTCGCCGGGTCGAGTGCAGGTAGTCCGCCCCGATCTGCTCGGCGACCGTGTGCCCGAGTGCGGTGGCAGTTTCGGCATATCCCAAAACTGTAATCTGGCTTGCCAGCTCGACCGGGACTCCTCGCAACGCACGGCAGGCCGCGAACAACTCCGGTGCCGCGGTCGGGCGGCCGGACAAGGCATCGTGCACGACTGTTCCAGCCTGAACCGGCACCGACATGCTGCCGAGGATTCGATCGACCACCAGCGCGCCGAGCAGCCTTCCCACGGCGTAGACCAGGCGAGGATCGGTGGGAATGTGCTTGCCGAGCACCCTGGACACCAGCAGGTGCGCGCGTTTCGGGTTATGGCGTAAAGCCATTCCCACCAGGTCGGGAAGTGTCAGCCCGGCCAATGCTGTTTCGGTCTCGATCACGATGCCGAGGTGGTCGGCAACCCATTGTCCGGACCATTCGGGCACACTTATCGGGCTCGGCGCGACGGCCGCCGCGGGCAGGAAGCCGTTCACTGGTGCCGGCTCGCACCGAGCAGGTCGACGAACGAGGTGTCCTCGTTGGCGACACCGAAAACCCTGGCCCGCAACATGATCCGCTCGGCCCATCGCGCGTGCGGCTTGCTCTCGTTCATCTTGTTCCGGTAGCTAGAGGCCTTCACCCCACCGGCAGGCCCGACATCGAGAATGTCGGCCGCGTCGCTGTATTCCTCATGCGTCACCACAGACAGCGCATGTACCGCAGCCACATGCGTCGGGTGGATCACCGTCTTGCCGAGCAGGCCGTTGGCCTTGTCGAGCGCCACCTCGCGGATCAGCCCGTCCAGGTCGCGTGCGATGAGCTCGCCTCGCAAGGCACGTTCGGAATGCTCGATGAACGGCGATTCGCGCAGCTGCGGTTTGAACATCCGCTCCGAGCCGGAGAAGTACTCCCACACCGGACCAGTCACCACGAACCCTGATCCGTCCGACCGACCGAACACGTTGACGATGTCGGCGATGGCATCGGCGACGATCCGCACGTTGTACACGGTCAGGTCGCGGGACCGCCGTAGCCCGTAGGCCGAGGACAGATCGGTCGCACCGATGCGTACCGCCAATACGTTTTCGCGGTACTTCTGCAGCAACTGGAGGACGCCGAGCAATGACTCGATACGTGTTTCGGCGTGGATGATGTCCGGAGATTCGAGTACCGGCATGGCCAGCAAACGGCGCCCGGACTTGGCGGCGGCTTCACTGACCACGTCGAGCTGCATCGCTCCTACGTCGTCGGTGAACTTGGGCAGCACGAAACCGGTCAGCACCCGGACGTGCTCGCCGAGCCCCTCGACGATCATGGGGATTTGTTCAGCGGAACGAACTCGGACGAAGATCAGCGGCGGCTCCGTACCGGATTCGGAATAGCGCCGCAACTGCTCGATGGCGTTGCGTTCTGCCCCTGCCAACTCCGCGTCGTCGATGGAGTCCTCCAGGCACACCGCGGAACTGATCACGCCGGCCGCTGCCAGCCGCGCGATGTCCGCGGCCAGTTTCGGTCGGGTTGCCGGGCTGTACAGGGTGGCGCCGAGGGCCACCGCTAGCAGACCGGCATCGTCTGCTGCGGTGAAGTCCTGTGGCGCCCGGAAGAACAGGCGTTCGACGTCGGCATCGTCCAGGAAGGCGAAGTGGCGCAAACCCGTTCCTCCTGTCAGGTGATTCCTTCGGGGTGGCGTTGCTCTATAGACGTGCCGCCAGTCCGTTGGGTTCCTCGAAGCGCGATTGCCTTCCTCCGCCGATGGCCGGATCGGCACACCCTACTGATCCGGCGATTTCCCTGCACGTCGATTCCGTGCACGGCAGGTGAACATCCACCCTGAAATCGGTACCGCTTTCTGTCATTCCGCTCGGCACGCTCCCCGGCGTCTGGCAGTCTCAGTGTTATGACGCAGCTGAGCAAGGGCGCGAACATCGCGTTGTCCGCCCCGTCGATACGCGCCGAACTCAATTGGAGCGGTGGCACCGGGGTTCCCGACGTCGACGCTTCGGCTCTGCTGCTCGGCGAGTCGGGCAAGGTTTCCTCCGACGCCGATTTCGTCTTCTACAACCAGGCGCAACACACGTCGGGCTCGGTGCGGCATGTCGGCAAAACCACGGGCGCACAGTTCAGCGACGTCATCGAGGTGGATCTGGCCAGGGTGCCGGCCTCGATTGACCGAATCGTGCTGGCTGCCTCGGCCGACGGCGGGACCTTCGGGCAGGTGCCCGGTCTGAAGTTGGTGATCGCGGATCTTAGGACCGGTGCCGAGCTGGCGACGTTCCCGATGACGGCCAGTGCCGAGACCGCATTCGTCGGCGGCGAGCTGTACCGGCGCAACGATGCATGGAAGTTTCGTGCGGTGGGGCAAGGGTATTCCTCGGGCCTGGCGGGCCTGGCGTCGGACTTCGGTATCAGTGTCGACGCAGAGGCCACCGCGGAGCCGACCGCGGAGCCGCCCGGCGCCCCGCAGCCTGCCGCGCCCCGCATCGTGCCACCCGCGGGCTTCACGCAGCCGGTCTCCAGCATCCCGCCGACTCCGAGCCAGGGATCGTCACCGCCTGCCTTCAGCACCCCGCCGGCGCCACAGCAGGGATACTCGCCGCCTGCCTTCAGCACCCCGCCTCCGCCGCCAGGATTCTCGCCGCCTGCCTTCAGCACCCCGCCTCCGCCGCCACCGGCATCCTCGCCGGCCGCCTTCAGCACGCCGCCCCCGCCGCCTCCGGGCGCCGCCCCGCCGGCCTTCGGTACGCCGCCGTCCCAGTCTGCCGATGCGCCCGTGAACCTCGACAAGGGCACCGTGAGCCTGGTGAAGAACCAGCGAGTCAGCCTGGTCAAGACGGGCGCGCCACCGCTGACGAATGTGGTGATGGGCCTCGGCTGGGATCCTGCCCCCGGCCGGCGCAACATCGATCTCGATGCCTCCGTCATCGCCTTCGACGGGCAGGGCAACAAGCTCGCGATCGTATGGTTCTCCCATCTACGGGAATTCGACGGCGCGATCCAGCACACCGGCGACAACCTCACCGGGCAGGGTGATGGCGATGACGAGCAGATCCGCGTCGATCTTTCCCGGCTGCCTGATCAGGTCACGGCGCTGATGTTCACGATCAACTCCTTCCGCGGCCAGAAGTTCACCGAGGTGTCCCGCGCGTTCTGCCGGCTGGTCGACGAGCACAACGGCCAGGAGCTGGCGCGGTTCGATCTGTCGGAGTCCCAGCCGCAGACCGCGGTGCTGATGGCGCTGCTGAGCCGGACCGGACCGGTCTGGGAGATGCGCGCTATCGGTGAGTTCCATAGCGGTCGGACGGTCCGCTCGCTGGTGGATCCAGCCGCCCGCCATGTCACTGCGCGATAGCGGGTGCCGGTCGAGGCTGCGAAGGTCGGAGGAACATCCTCAATCCACTGGGGTCCTGTCGTCCAGCCAGGTGATCCGGTCGAAGCCGTACGCGCGAGCCGCATCTCGGATCTCGCCGTTCACGATCTCCATCTCGGCGCGAATCACGAACTCACCGCCGACGTTGTACATCGACATGAACACCGCGGTTCCGCCGGAGGGCCGGAACTCGATCGGCAACTCGATGCGGTCCTGCCCGAAAGTCGTCACGACGAGCGTCCCGCCCCACCGGATCTCGGCCCGACTGGCCGAAAAGCCATATACGACAAGGCGTTCCAGGTCCTTGCTTTGGCGTAGGTCGATGCTGATCTGTTCGAACTCGTCCCGATGGGCGACGATGATCGGCCGCCTCGAATTGGGCGGTGCGAACCGATTGCCGCTGGACAGCTGCAGAGTCGATGACAGTCCGGATCGCAGTTGGTATGCGCAGCCGAACCGAAGATCGCCCACCGCGTTCGACCAAGCCGCCTCGAACGTCAAGGTCCCGACGCCGGACTGCAACCGGTTCAGCGTCACGGTCGGCGCATGCGGGGTGAGCAACGTAGGCACACCCGGCCGGGTACGGCGTGTTGGCCTGTTTCGCCGCTTCGGCGGAGCAGGCGCAGAAAGCTCAATCGGTGCCGGAGCATTCGACAGGTCGAGGGACGTAGCGGACGTCGTCGCGGGCGGCACTGACGGTGCTGACAGCACTGGCGGCACTGACGGCACTGGCGGCGCGGACTGCACTGGCGGCGCTGAGGGCGCTGGCGGCACTGACGGCAGCGGCGGCGCTGAGGGCGCTGAGGGCTCGGTGTCAGACAGGTCCAGCGATGACGACACCGGCGGTGGCGCGATCGACGGAGCAGCTGGCGCCGAAAGGTCGAGCGACGACGTCGGCGGAGCCACAGGCGTCGCTGGGCTGCCGCCCTCGTGTGGACTCCGCGAATGGATGAAGTCGGCCAGGGTCGAGCCCCCGGACGGTGACGGCCGTTGCTGATCGGGGCCGCTGGATGGCCGAGGGCGGCCCCGGTGAGCGAGAAACGCCAGGTCCGGACGGCGCGAGGCGCTTTCTGGGGTCGGCCTACTCATGGGCCGTCCCCGATGCAGGAAACCCCTGCATCAGAAGGTGATCCCGTAGTCGGCGGCGATGCCAGCAATACCCTTGGAGTACCCCTGCCCGATGACCTTGAACTTCCAGTCGCCGTTGTGCAAATAGATCTCACCGAGCGCGATAGCGGTCTCGCTGGTCAGCTCCGGGGCAAGGTTCTCCGACCGGACCAGCTCACGGCGATCCGCCAGGTCCAGTACCCGAAGGCTGCACTCCTTCAACTGCCCCAGCGTCCGGCGCTGTGCCGGTCCGTCGTTGACGTACAGGACCGCGACGATTCGGTTGACTTCGGCGGGCACCTTGGTCAGGTCGATCTCGATCTGGTCCTCGTCCTCGCCGAGCCGCTGCTCCAGCTCGCTCACCGATTCGTCGGGTGAGGTCAGCTGGTTGAAGAACACGAAGTGCTCGTTGGACAGTGCCTTGCCAGACGGATCGCACATGATCACCGCACCGACGAGGTTGTCTGCGAGCGCGCGCTCGGCTCCGGCCTGGAAGTCGACGCCCAGGACCAGTCCCGTCAGGTTCGGGATCTCGCGGGTCAACGCGACGTTCGTACCCCGCTTCATGGCTGCAGCCATCTAGAGGTCCAGATCCGATCCGGCGAACTTCGTTCGAAGGAAGTTCCCCTGTGTCAACAAAGCATCCGCGTCCTGCGCCTTCGCAGCCTCCAGCACGTTTGCGGCCGCATCCCACAACGAGTCGATCTGTTCGTGCAACGACTCCGCGGGGGTGCGGCCGGAGGGACGCGGCACCTCAAGGATATTCGGATCGAGCGCGAGGAATCGCTGCAAGGTCGTCGGAAGGTAGTCGTTGAGGATGCCCTTGACGGACACGACCGCGTAGATGTCGAGGGGGCGCACGTCGGAGGTGTCGATGACCTCGCGCAACGTGTCGGTGACCTGGCGGGCGGTCACGACCGAGCCGACGGGCAGCTTGCCGGCATTGGCGTTGATATAGCGGTTGAGGTCGAAGAGCCGCTGCCGCAGCGTCGCCGGTGAGTCGTCGTCTTGCAACGGCGATGGGGCGGGACCCTCGTGGTCAGGCTCACGCCCCCTTCGGAACCATGTCACGACGTGCTGTCCCTCGTTCTCGGTGCCCGGAAATGGAAGATCTGCCACCCCTGTGGTGGGAGATCTTCCACTCTAGAGCGGTCGCTCAGGTGCCGATCTGACGCTGATCCACCGGAGCACCCTCGCCGCGGCGGGTTCGCTCCAGGTACGGCTTGGCCCGCTCGATCTGACCCTCCAGGGCCTGCACGGTCTGGGCCATGCTGTCGGTGGCCTGCGCCCGGAAGCTGTCGATCGCATCCATCGTCGCGAAGACGTTGTCGAAGGCTGCCTGCAGCTTGGCGACGTCGATGGTGGACGCCGCGGCCTGCTCGTTGATCTGGCCGCCCTGCATCTTCAACTGCTCTGAGGTGGACTCGATCAGATTCGAGGTGGTGGCGTTCAGCGCTGTGATCTGATCCAGCACGAGCTTCTGCCGCGACAGCGCCTGCGACACGATGACCGCGGTACGCAAGGCCGAAATGGTGGTCGTCTGCGCACGGTCGACGCCCTTGATGAGTTCGATGTTGTTCTTACGAACCAGGTCCAGCGCCATGTAGCCCTGAACCGCCACGGCCATCTGGGTCATGATGTCCTGGCGGCGCTGCCGGATCGGGAACAGCGCATCGGACTTCAGGGTGTTGGCGTCCTCGGTGCTGCCTGCGGCCTCGAGTTCGGCGATCCGCTGCTCGACCGCCGCATCCAACGCCGCGGCAAGCTCCTTGTACTCGGCCAACTTGCCCATCGCGGTCCACATGTTGGCCTTCTCGGTCTCGATCGACGCGTTGTCCTTGCGCAACTCGTCCTGACCGGAATCCAGCGACTTGATGATGGCGTTGAGCTGCGTCTGTGCCGACTCGTACTTCTGGAAGTACTGCTGGATCTTGTCGCCACCGGGCAGCCACTTCAGAACCTTCTTGACGCCCGTAAGGTCTGCGCGGTTCGGGTCCAGCTCGGTCACCGTGGTGCGCAGCTCGTTCAGCGTGCCCGCGACCCGGGTCTGGGCGTCGCCGCCGCCGCGGCCCTTGCCTGCATTCAACGCGGCGGCGGGTCGATCCAGCATCCGGCTCGATACCTGTGCCGAGGCGCGCATGTCGTTCTCGCCCATCGAGGTGATCGAGGCGACCTTCTGGGTGAAGGCGGGCGACTTGGTGTCCAGGGCGGCCAATTCCGCGGCGAACGCCTGCGCCTTGCTCCGAAGCTCCACCTGCTTCGCACTGTCCACCGGGACGGCGCCGGCAGCCTGCTCGTCCTTGACTATCACGACCGGTGCCGGCGGTGTCAGGACGAGATCGGTACCCGGCGACGACGCTGCCGGGGCGGTCGTGGTCGGCGCCGGAGTCGAGCCGAGGTCGAGTTCAGACATGGGAGGTGCTCCTTTGGAAATACGCGTGACTGTGAAGTTAGAGGCTGCCGGCAATCGCTGGCAGCAGGTCTTTGAACGTTCGGCCGGACGCCGGGGTTCCGAGCGCAGTCATGGACCAGCCGGTCCCGTCCCGGGAGACCTTCGCCATGATCTGCGCGGTGTGTGAGCCCGATCCGGTGAGGTCGTAGCGTGCGATCTCGCCAGAGGTGGTCTCGTCGATGAGCCGGCAGAAGGCATTCTCGATCTGGCTGAAGTCCTGGCCGGTGAAGGAGTTGACGGTGAACACGAGGGTGGCGATGTTGCCGGGCACCCTCGACAGGTCGACCTTGATCGACTCGTCGTCGCCTTCGCCGGCCCCGGTTAGGTTGTCGCCGGTGTGCTGCACGGAACCGTCCTCGCTGGCCAGCTGGCGGAACCAGACCTGGTCCACCAGGGCGCCGCCGGCGTCGAAGAGCAGGCATGACGCGTCGAGGTCGATCTCCTGCCTGCGGCTGCCGAACAGGCCCCTCTTCTTGATCGCGTCCCAGCCCAGTCCCATCCGGACCCGGCTCAGGCTGGCACCGTCCGATTTGGACAGCGAAACCTTCTGGCCCTTGCTCAAACTGACGCTCACGCGGTCATTCCCTTCATTGGGGCGGCCCGTCGGAAGACGGAGTCGCCGACGCTGCTTGGTTCAGACTGTCACGGCCTGGGCCTTGGGCTCGCCGGACGTCGAGTCGCTGTCGATCGAGCGCCGGTTACGCACCACCGAGGAGATGAATGCGGCGCCGATGAAGGCAACCCCGATCAGCCCGGTGACCACTTCGGGCACCTCGTATTTGATGGTGATCAGCAGCAGGACGGCCAGCGCACCGATTGCCCACAGCGCACCGTGTTCGAGGTACTCGTACTCACTCAGCGTGCCCTGCCGGACCAGCAGCACCGTCAACGACCGGATGAACATCGCGCCGATGCCCAGTCCGATCGCGATCAGGATCGGATCCGACGTGATCGCGAAGGCACCCACGACGCCGTCGAAGCTGAACGAGGCATCCAGAACTTCCAGGTAGAGGAACAGGAAGAACGCGGCCTTGCCGACCTGGACTGCGACATTCTTGCGCTTGGGGGCATTGGACGCCGCACCGGCACCTTCGGCGACCTCTTCGTCCTCTTCCTCGATGTTGAACAGCTCGCCGAGCCCGTTCACGAGCAGGTAGGTGACCATCCCGAGGATTCCGGAGACCAGCACCGTGGACACCTTGTTGGCCGGAGCAAGTTCGTAGGCCGCCACCGCGACCGCGATCAGCGCGATGACCACCGAAAGCTGGTCGAGCTTGCCGATCCGGGCCAACGGCCGTTCTACCCAGGTCAGCCAGGTCAGCTCGCGCTCCTCGAACACGAAGTCCAGGAACAACAGCAGCAGGAACACGCCGCCGAACGCGGCGATTGCCGGGTGCGCCTGGTGCAGCAGGTAGCCGTACGTGCCGGGGGTATGTGCGTCGCCCTTGGCAAGCGCCAGCCTGATCGCTTCCACCGGGGACAGCTTTGCCGTGATGCCCACGATGATCAGCGGGAACAGCAGCCGCATCCCGAACACCGCGATCGCCACGCCCACGGTCAGGAACATCTTCTGCCAGAACGGGCTCATCTTGACCAGGATGGTCGCGTTGACGACAGCGTTGTCGAAGGACAGCGACACCTCGAGCACCGCGAGGATTGCGGCCACTGCGAGGCCGGTCGGTCCTCCGTACGCCAGTGCTGCAGCCAGGCCGACCACGGTGACGAC
The DNA here is from genome assembly GCA_036488285.1 of Jatrophihabitans sp. Lineage (GTDB taxonomy): Bacteria > Actinomycetota > Actinomycetes > Mycobacteriales > Jatrophihabitantaceae > Jatrophihabitans_A. The sequence goes on from DASXHV010000028.1 coordinate 19,651, forward strand.
CAGTGAGCCGCCGAAGGTTTTCAGCATGATCAGCCGACGTTTACGCCGAAGTCGCGGGCGATGCCCGCCAGGCCTGTGCTGTAGCCCTGGCCAACGGCTCGGAATTTCCATTCGCCGGCGTTGCGGTACAGCTCGCCGAAGATCATGGCGGTCTCGCTGGAGGCGTCCTCGGACAGGTCGTAGCGAGTGATCTCGGTACCGCCGGCCTGGTTCACCACCCGGATGTAGGCATTGCGGACCTGGCCGAAGTTCTGGCCACGAGTCTCGGCGTCATAGATCGAAACCGTGACGACGAGCTTGTCCACCTCGGCCGGAACGCCGGCCAGGTTCACCTTGATGACCTCGTCGTCGCCCTCGCCCTCGCCGGTCAGGTTGTCACCGGTGTGCTCCACCGAACCGTCCGGGCTGGTCAGGTTGTTGAAGAAGATGAAGTACTGATCGGAAAGGATCTTGCCGGACGTGTTGAGCATCAGTGCGCTCGCGTCCAGGTCGAAATCCGCCCCGCTGGTGGTGCGTGCGTCCCAGCCGAGACCGACGAGGACAGCGGTCAGCCCCGGCGCCTCCTTGGTCAGCGAGACGTTGCCACCCTTGGAAAGGCTGACACTCATGTGTTTTCCTCCTGCTATGTGGTGCTGCTTTCGTGGTGCTGCTTCGTGGTGCTGCGAGTTCGTGCGGTTGCCGCGCGCCCAGGGCGCTATCCAGTGAACGCCTCATCGTGCCGGATTCATTCACCGGTGTGCCTGCGCCCGCGTCATCGAGACAACGAGCGGAAGGACGCCCGGCTAGACGCTTACGCCGTAGTCGCGGGCAATCCCGGCCAGACCCGCTGAGTATCCCTGGCCGACGGCGCGGAATTTCCATTCGGGACCGCTGCGGTACAGCTCGCCGAAGACCATCGCAGTCTCGGTCGAGGCATCTTCGGACAGGTCGTAGCGGGCGATCTCGGTGTTGTTGGCCTGGTCTACGACGCGGATGAACGCGTTGCGAACCTGCCCGAAGGACTGGCCACCTGCCTCGGCGTTGTAGATCGAAACCGGGAAGACGATCTTGTCCAGCTGCGTCGGCGCGCCCGCAAGGTTGACGTTGATCTTCTCGTCATCGCCGTCGCCCTCACCGGTCAGGTTGTCGCCGGTGTGCTGGATCGCGCCGTCCGGGCTGGTCAGGTTGTTGAAGAAGACAAAGTGCTGATCGGACAACACCTTTCCGTCGGCACCACATCCGATCGCGCTGGCGTCGAGGTCGAAGCCCTGCCCATCCGTCGTCCGTGCGTCCCAACCGAGACCCACGGTGACCGCGGTCAGGCCAGGGGCCTGCTTGGTAAGCGAAACGTTCCCGCCTTTGGTGAGGCTGACTGACACCGTGTACTCCCGAGAAGCGGACAAAGGCTGAGTGCCCCCGTCGAGTTTGACGCCGTCTTGTGACGTACGTCGGTTGTGAGTTTAGGCGACTTAGCTTGGTAGCAGCAGTGTTTCTGCTCAGCCGCATCTCAACTTTGCGCGGCGACCGGCTGTTGCGCAATGCCGGCTTGCGAAAGCGAACTGACCGTTGTGTAGCTGATGCCGTACCGGGGCTCGGGCAGTTGAGGGTGCTCCCCAAGGGCGAGTTGCACCGCTGCCCACGCCAGATTCACACCGGCCAGGGTGGTCTGGAACAGGCCGGCCGACATCCGGGTATTGACTTCGAGCAGGTACGGCCGGGGCTGCGCATCACCCGGGCCTTGCCAGTACTTGACTTGGGTGTTGGACAGATACGAGACCCGATGTGCGTTGACCAGGGTCTGCGCGGCGTGCCGAGCACCAGGATCGTCGACGATCATCCGTAACCGATGGGCCTTCGAACGCCCGATCGCCGCCAGCACGGTGCCTTCCTGGTCTGCCAACACGTCGACGCTGACCTCCGGTCCCGGCAGGTACGGCATGACCATCAGCGGCGGGATGAGCTCGCCCGCAGCAGCGGCGTTTTCCAGAGCTGCACACGCCTTGTCGAGGAATTCGTGTTCGGTGCTCGGACCGAGCAGTCGCGTCAGACTCAACTCTGACGCGGTCAGGATGCGGTACCCGTGTGCTCCGGCACCGGTGACCGGTTTGAGGCAGACCTGCTCGGCGATCTCCGCGATCTCGGCATATGCATCGGCAAGCTGCGCCGCGGTGTTGACCACCCGGTGCGGTGGAACGGTCAATCCCAGGCCGATGGCGTCGGCGTAGCTCGCTGCTTTGTCGCCCAACAGTTCGATGGCCGGCAGCGGCGGGGCCAGCACCGCGACGCCGGCCCGGACGAAGTCGCTGCGGGCGGCGGCGATCTCGGCGAGCCCGAGCCGCGGCACGAACACGTCGATGCCGTGCTGGACGGCGAACTCCAGCGCCCATTGTGCGTACTCGGCGCCGATCACCTCCGGTCCCGGCTCGGGATAGGCCTCGTCGCAGGCAGCCAGCACCGGCGAGTGTGCATCGACGTGGCTGCCGATCACCTGCACGGGGCAGCTGTCCGGGTTGTCGCGCAACATCGAAATTACGTGACCGTTCGTCGCGTACGTTCGGTTGAAGTAGATGCGCAGCAACGGTGCTCCCAAACTAGGATCGATGCATGAAGCTTGGCATCCTCGATCGCAGCTCCCGCTCGAGCCGGCGAAGGTCATGACCGAACCGGTGCGGCCCGGCATCATCACAGTCGACGACGATCCGAGCGTATCCCGGATGGTGGCCCGCGACTTGCGCCGCAAATACGGCCAGACCCATCGCATCGTGCGCGCCGAATCGGGCCAGGACGCCCTCGATGCCCTCAAGCAGATGAAGTTGCGCGGCGACCTGGTCGCGCTGATCCTCGCTGATTACCGGATGCCGGTGATGAGCGGCATCGAATTCCTCGAACAGGCAATGGACATCTACCCGACGGCACGCCGGGTGCTGCTCACGGCCTACGCCGACACGAATGCCGCCATCGAGGCCATCAACCTGGTCGACCTTGATCACTATCTGCTCAAGCCGTGGGATCCGCCGGAAGAGAAGCTGTACCCGGTGGTGGACTCACTGCTGGAATCCTGGTCCCGCAGCGACCACAAACCCGTGGCCGTGACGAAGGTGGTCGGCAACCGGTGGTCGGCCCGGTCCTCGGAGATCCGCGAGTTCCTGGCCCGCAACCAGATCCCGTACCGCTGGTACCAGTGCGACGAGCCGATCGGCAAGCAATTGCTCGCTGCGGCCGACACCGACGAGTACAGCCTGCCGGTCGTGATAACCACGAAGGGCAAGGCACTCGTCCAGCCTTCCGACACCGAACTGGCCACCAACGTCGGGTTGTCCACCACCCCGTCGGAGGACTTCTACGACCTGATCGTGATCGGTGGCGGGCCGGCCGGCCTGGGCGCCGCCGTGTACGGCGCCTCGGAGGGCCTGCGCACCGTCCTCGTGGAGCGGACCGCAACCGGCGGCCAGGCCGGCCAGTCGTCACGGATCGAGAACTACCTGGGTTTCCCGGACGGGGTCTCGGGTGCGCAGCTCACCGACCGAGCGCGGCGGCAGGCGGTGAAGTTCGGCGCCGAGCTGGTCACCACTCGCGACGTGGTCGGGCTCGACGTCGCCGGCTCGGCGCGCCGGGTCCGTTTCGCCGACGGCGCAACCCTCGGCGCGCACACCGTCATTCTGGCCACCGGGGTCTCCTACCGTCAGCTCGAGGCGCCCGGGCTGACCGATCTGACCGGACGCGGCGTGTACTACGGCGCCGCGTTGACCGAGGCAGCCAGTTGCGCCGAGCAGGATGTCTACGTGGTTGGCGGGGCGAACTCGGCCGGGCAGGCGGCGGCCTACCTGTCCCGGGGTTGCCGATCGGTGACGATCCTGGTGCGAGGCAAGTCCCTGGAGAGCTCGATGTCCTACTACCTCATCCAACAGATCGAAGGCATCGAAAACATTTCGGTACGCACCTGCACCGAGGTCGTGGCGGCCACCGGGACCGATCATCTCGAGACCTTGACGTTGCGCGACAGCTCCACCGGGGAACAAGAAACCGTCGATACTGGTTGGTTATTTGTGTTCATCGGCGCCGCGCCCCGTACCGAGTGGTTGGACGGCGTGGTGACCCGGGACAGCGGCGGTTTCGTGATTTCCGGGCCCGATCTGGGCGTCGCTGGACAACCCCCGGAGGGCTGGGATCTGGAGCGACCGCCGTATCACCTGGAAACCAACGTCCCGGGTGTCTTCGTCGCCGGCGACGCGCGGGCCGATTCGGCCAAACGGGTCGCGTCGGCGGTGGGCGAGGGAGCGATGGCGGTCATGCTGGTGCACCGCTATCTGGAGAAGTTGTGATGAGCGGGAGAGCTGATGACCATGTCGGATAACGAGAGCGCGCTGCCTGAAGGCGCCGCGCTGCCCGAGGACGAGGGGGTGCCGGACGTCGTCGCGCCGCCTGCCCAGAAGACGCGCTGTAACCGCGACGAGTTGCGCTCACTCTTCCTGTTCGAATCCCTCAACGACGAGCAACTGGATTGGCTTTGCCGCGAAGGGCAGATCGCCACTTTCGACGCAGGCCCGGTGTTCAACGAAGGCGAGGACGCAACCTGCTTCTACGTCCTGCTCGAGGGAACGCTGGTGCTTTCCCGTCGGGTTGGGAACGAGGACGTCGATACCACCCGGACCGACCAGCGTGGCGTTTACGCCGGCGCCTGGCGCTCTTTCCTCGACGACCAGCAGTTGCAGCGCTACGACGCGTCGATGCGGGTCGTGACACCCGCCCGTTTCTTCGTCCTCGATGACTACAAGTTTGCTCAGTTCATTCGGCAGTTCTTCCCGATGGCGTTGCATCTGCTCGAGGGCGTCTTCTATGGCATGAAGAACATCCAGCAGATGGTGGGACAACGGGAACGATTGCTGGCGCTCGGCTCGCTGTCGGCCGGCCTGACCCACGAGCTGAACAACCCGGCATCGGCCGCGGTCCGCGCCACCTCGTCGTTGCGCGACCGGGTCGCCGGGATGCGTCACAAGCTGGCCATGATCGCAGCCGCGGCACCTTATGACCGGGCCACCTTGGAAACCCTGATCCGGATGCAGGAAGACGCCGTCGAGCACGTCGCCAAGGCACCTGCACTCGATCCGCTGGAAGCCTCTGACCGCGAGGACTCGATTGCGGAGTGGTTCGACGACCACGGCCTGGCCGGTGGCTGGGATCTGGCGCCGACATTCGTCGGGGCCGGTGTGGATGTCGACTGGTTGAACAAGGTCGCCTCGACGGTGAATTCAGATGCCCTCGATGGCGCGGTGCGATGGTTGAACTACACCGTCGAGACCGAGATGCTCATGAACGAGATCGAAGACTCCACCAACCGGATTTCCACCCTGGTAGCGGCCGCCAAGCAGTACTCGCAGATGGACCGGGCACCGTTCCAGGTCGTGGACGTACACGAACTGCTGGACAGCACGCTCGTCATGCTCGGACGCAAGATCGGCGACGGGATCAAGGTCGTGAAGGACTACGACCGGGAGCTGCCCGCGATCCCTGCATACGCTGCCGAGTTGAACCAGGTCTGGACGAACCTGATCGACAATGCCGTTGCAGCGATGGACGGCTCGGGCACGCTGACGGTACGGACCAGCCGAGCCGACGAGTATTTGCTGGTGGAGATCGAAGACACCGGGCCCGGAATCGACGACGCGGTCAAGCAGCGCATCTTCGAACCGTTCTTCACCACCAAGCCGGTCGGTGAGGGCACCGGGCTCGGCCTCGACATCGCCTGGCGGATCGTGGTGAACAAGCATCACGGCGACCTGACTGTCGTTTCGGTGCCTGGCGATACCCGGTTCCAGGTCCG
>DASXHV010000035.1:0-44201 GCA_036488285.1 Jatrophihabitans sp.
GTCCGGTGTCGAAGTTGGCGTGATCCATGGTTTCGGTCGGCTGCAGATTGATCAGCAGGACGGGCGCTGCGCTGCGCTGCGCGATCGGCAGCAGCATCGAGGCGGTCATGTACGTCGTCAGGAACCCGACGATCAGGTCACAGCCGGCGACTCTCAGCCTCTCGGCTGCCCGAGCGCCTTCTTCGGCGTCGGAGATGAAGCCGACATCGATTACCTCGCAGTCCAGCTCTTGCATGCGTTCAGAGACTCGGGCCGAGGATCGTTGCAGCTGCGGTAACAGGTCAGGGAACTGAGGCCAATACGCACCCAACCCACCGGCTACCAAACCAACCTTGGTGCGGCGGGCAGCGATCCGGTCGAGACCGGAAAAGGCTGCTGTGCTCGGTACGGCGGCGCTCACGGATGATCCCTCATTTCTCAGTTCCGTCCTCGATACGGTTGTCGGTGCGCTGCTCGATGCGCTCGAGCTGATCGCCAAGATTGAAGATTTCGTCCAGCAACTGGAAGCCCTCGTCGGGCGTTGCAGCCTGCAGGCCGGTAAAGAAACCAGCCATCTCACGCTGCCAGCGCTCGTTGACGGCTGTCGCGGCCATGGCGGCCTGGGCCGCGCTGAGGTCCTCGGCCTCGACATAGCCGATGAGCAGGCCATCCGGACGCAGGAACAGCGAGTAGTTTCCCCAACCCGCGTCACGCAGAGCCCGCAGCATTTCAGGCCAAACCGCAGTGTGCCGCTGCCGGTACTCCTCGAGCTTGTCCTCACGAACCTGCAGCGAGAAGCAGTAACGGTGCACGCGATTCCACCCTTCTGGTTGTTCGGAAGCCGCTGATCGATGGTGGTGCCGTGGTGGTGCTGTGGTCCCAGGCGAGCCAGGCTCGGTTCGCTGGTTCAGCGGTTTTGCGCCTGGCGCGCCTGGGGACCTTTCAGCGGATCAGAAGTTGAACTGATCGATGTTCGCGGAGTTGAACACCGTTGGCGGGCCGAGCACGACCGACGGGCCGGTGGCACCGCTCGGTGCCAGGACCGTGTACGAACCAAGCTTGCCTGCGGTGAACTTCGCGCCGGTTGCCGTGCTGGCGCTACCGGATGCCAACGCTGCCGCGGCATACCCCGCGAGGTAACCGAGGTTGTTGGGGTTCCACAGCTCGAACGCCTTCACCGTTCCGTCCTTGATATACGGCTTCATCTGAGACGGCAGCCCCAGACCGGTGAGAGTGACCTTTGCTGCCACGTCCTTGTGGGTCGAGAGGTACTGAGCCGCGGTGGAAATGCCAACCGTGGTAGGCGAAATGATGCCCTTCAGGTTCGGGTACGCGGAGAGCAGGCCCTGCAGCACGGTCAACGAGGTGGCCGGGTCGTCATTGCCGTAAACGGTGGAGACGAGTTTCATGTTCGGGTACTTCTTGAGCTGGGTCTTCATGAAACCGATCCAACCGTTCTGGTTCGTCGCGCTGGCGGCGGCGGACAGAATGGCGATGTCTCCGGTGCTGTTGATCTCCTTGGCGAGCAAGTCGACCTCAGACGTGCCGATCTGCTCGGTGTTGGCCTGGTTGATGAACAGATGGTTCGGGCAGGTGACATCGGAGTCGAAGGACACGATCTTGATGCCGGCAGCGACGGCCTGGCCCAGCGAGGGGCACAGCGCCGACGGGTCGTTCCCGGCGATCACGATGGCGTCTGCCTTGGCCTGAATAGCCGCCTGGATAGAGGGAATCTGTGCGGCGGCGGTGTCCGCAGTGCCGCTGCTGACGACGACCTTGCCGCCCAATTCTGCCAGCGCTGCCTGCCCGCCTTGGTCGGCGATGACCTCGTAGGGGTTCTGGGTGTCCTTCGGAATGAAGTAGACGGTCAGGCCCTTCTTGACGCCGCTTGCAGTTGGCGAGCCCGAGGTGCTCGTCGACTTCGTGCTGGAGCCACAGCCCGCTATCAGGGCACCTACTGTGAGCACGGCGAGCGCGACGGGCATCCCCCGACGGGTCGTGCGGAGTTGGATCATTCTGGTTTTCCTCTCACTGTTTGTCGTGCGGGTGATTGGTGCTGCGGATGTACGGCACGGCTGGTCAGCCACGGCGCACTCGTTCCCTGATCCGGCGCAAGGCCTCTCCGCTGTTGGGAACGATCACGCTGATCAGCAGCAGAGCGCCGGTGACGATGTTCTGCACCTCGGGCTGAACGTGCATTTGGGTGAGCGCCTGCTGCAGGCAGCCGACGATGACGACCGCGAGTACTACGCCCAACACAGTTCCGCGGCCGCCGAAAATGGAGACGCCACCGAACAGAACGATGGCGACGACGGTCAATTCCAGACCGGAGCCGGCCCCATAGCTGGCCGAGGAATTCTTCAACGTGAAGAGAATGCCGGCGAAGGCGCAGATGACTCCGGACGCGACGTAGAGGCCGAAGCGGATCCGGTTCACCCTGATACCGGAGAACTGCGCGGACTCGGGCTGCAGACCGATGGCGACGAGGGATCGGCCCAGCGGTGTGGCATGCAGGATGACCGCGAAGATCACCGCCATCACGAAGAAGATCGCGGCCGAGTACGCGAGCTGGGTGCCTTGAATGGGCACTACCCCGACCTTCGTCAGCGACGCCGGGATGAGCCTGGTGGTGGGAGTCGGCAGGATGATCTCGGCCACTCCGCGGAACAGCGTCAGGGTTCCGATCGTGACCGCGATCGAGGGAAGTCCTGCCTTGGCGACCAGAACCCCGTTCAGTGCACCTCCGAGGGCACCTACGAGGAGCGCAACGCCCATCGCAGCCCAGATGGACCAACCGCTCTGGAACAAGTGACCCATGACAGCACCGGACAAGCCGAGCATGGAGGCTACCGACAGATCGATCTCGCCGATCATGACGATCAGCAGCAGGGGCAAGGCCATGATGGCGACCTCGCCCATGTTCAGGCCGGTGAAGAAGAACGTCGTGGAGTTCAGAAAGGTCGACGACTTCGACGAGCCGAAGATCAGCACGGCGATCAGGACGAGCACCAGAGCGCTCTCCCAGCGCAGCAGCGCATGCCAGCTCGGTCGTCGGTTGGAACCGGCGCCGGGGTAACTCGTTGTCGTCGGCGGCCGCGTCGCGGTGTCAGACACTTCGGTGCGCTCCTTCGGCCGAGCGAAGGTTTCGAGCTATCCGAAGACTCAGCCATCGATCGAACGCGATCGCAGCCAGCAGCAGAGCACCGGCGATGGCGTCGTTCCAAAATGCCGAGACCTTGCTGGCGACCAGCGCCTGGTTGATCGTGTTCAGCAACACCGCTCCGAGAGCGGCACCGAGGACAGTGCCGCTGCCGCCGAAGATCGCCACGCCGCCGACTACCACGGCGGCGATGACAGTCAGCTCGTAGCCATTGCCACCGGTGACGTCCACCTGGGCGTGCAATGCCAGGAAGAGGGCACCGGCCAGACCCGCCAGGCTTCCACTGACCAGAAACGCCGTGAAGACCCGTCGTCCGGTCGGGACACCGGCCAGGGCTGCCGCATCGGGATTCGAGCCGATCGCGTACAGGTCGCGGCCGGCACGGAACGAACGCATCGCATAACCCACCACGGCAACAACGACCGCGACGATGATCGCCAGCCAGGGCAAGCCGAACAGGGTGCGGTAGCCGACCTCTTGGAACACCTTGGGGATGGAACCCGGATCGATGGTCTTGCCGTTGACTATCACGCCGTCCACGCCGCGGATGATGTAAAGGGCCGCCAGTGTCACCACCAGGCTGGGCACCCGGGCAACTGTGGTGATCAGCCCGTTGATGGCCCCGATGGCGGCTCCGATCGCGATGCCGAGAACGAACCCGAGCAGGATCGGCGTGTGCGGATGGTGTTTGAAGGTGTCCCCGACGACGTAGGCGGACAGGCCGACGACCGAACCGACCGAAAGGTCGACGTTTCGAGTGACGATCACCAGCGTTTCCCCCACGCCCAGAAGGGCGATCAGGGCTGCGCCGGTGAGCAGCTGCTGGAAACTGTGGGAGTTCGCGAAGGCGTGGTTCTTCAGGGTGGCCGTGACGAACACGACGACGATGACGATGCCGATGCCGAGTTCACGCGCTCGCAACAACGTCCCGACCCGGGAAAGGGTGGGCTGAGGCGGCAGCTCGACCTGCGCGGTCACGCCGCTGCTCCGGCGTCGAGACCTGACGCTGCCCGCATGATCGAGTTCTCATCGGCCTGGGCGCGCGACAGATCCGCCGTGAGCCGGCCCTCGTGCAGCACGAGTACCCGGTCGGCCATCCCCAGCACCTCGGGCAACTCCGAGGAGATCATCAGAATCGCCATTCCCTCAGCCACCAATCCGTCGAGGATGCGGTGCACCTCTGCCTTGGTTCCGACATCGATTCCCCGGGTCGGCTCGTCGATGATCAGCAGCGTCGGCCTTCGCGCCAGCCACTTGCCGAGCACGGCCTTTTGCTGATTGCCACCGGACAGGGTCGATACCGGGTCTTTCAGGCGACTGAACTTCAGTTGCAGCCGCTCAGCCCAGGTCAGGGCGATGGCACTCTCACTGGCGCGGCGGATGATGCCGAACTTGCTGAGCCTTCCCAGTGATGCCAGCGCGATGTTCTGGTCCAGAGCCAGGTCCATCACCAGCCCCTGCTGGCGCCGGTCTTCCGGAACCAAGGCCATTCCGGCAGCCATCGCGGCCTGGGGGGATCCGTTGGACAGTTCGGTTCCTGAGATGCGTACGACGCCCGAGCTGCGCCGGTCGATGCCGAAGATCGCGCGGGCAACCTCGCTCCGTCCGGCACCGACCAAACCTGCCAGCGCGACGATCTCACCGCGCCGGACCTCGAAGGAGATGTCGCTGAAAACCCCTTCCCGGTTGAGGTTGTCCACCTGCAGGACGACTTCGCCCGGCACTGTCTCGGTCTTGGGGAACAACGTGTCCAAGTCTCGGCCGACCATCGATCGAATGATGTCGTCCACCGTGAGGTCCTCGATGGGAGCCGTCCGGACGTAGCGACCGTCCCGCATGATCGTCACGCGTTGGCAGCTTGCGAAGACTTCCTCGAGCCGGTGAGAGATGAACAGCACGGCCGCACCCTGGTTGCGCAGGGTACGCATCACCTCGAACAGTCGCTCGACCTCGACACCGGTGAGAGCCGCGGTCGGCTCGTCCATCACCAGAACCTTTGCCTCCAGCGAGAGCGCCTTGGCAATCTCGACGATCTGCTGATCGGCCACCGACAAGCCCCGAGCAAGGCGGTCCGGATCGAGGGCGACCCCGAGCCGAGCGAATACCGCCTCAGCGTCCTTGCGCATCCGCGCCCGATCGATCCGGCGTCCGGCGGCAAGTGGCTGACGCCCCATGTAGATGTTCTCCGCGACGCTCAGGTCGGGAAACAGCGTGGGCTCCTGGTAGATGATCGAGATTCCCGCTGCGCGCGAGGATGCCGGACCGTGCAGGGTCAAGGGTTGGCCAGCTATCTCGAGCACGCCGGAATCCGGACGGTGCACGCCGGCAAGGATCTTGACGAGGGTCGACTTGCCGGCACCGTTCTCGCCGAGCAGGGCATGAGCTTCTCCGGGGTACAGCGTGATCGATCCCTCGACGAGGGCATGCACCGCTCCAAAACTCTTGGTCGCTTTGTCCAGCACGAGCAAAGGGGCTTGCGGGTGTTCGGCGGCCACTGGCTGTTCCCTCCCGGACCTAGCAGGACTTGACAAAACTTGACAGAAATGAAACCTTTCATTTCTGCCTTTCCAGAAAGGTAGAGTGCCACCGGGCCCATGTCAACGGTTGGTTTCCAACCTGTTACAAAGGCCTAATGCATGACCGCTGACTAACTTCGGCAAGAGCGGCAAAAGTCGGATACTTCGCTACAGTGAGCCCAGCTATGAAACGATGCAGTCCCCTCGCGACTCTCATCCTGGAGGCACCTTGACCCGGCCGGGTGTCAGCGTCACGAATGTCGCCGCGCACGCAGGTGTATCGCTCGGGACGGTGTCGAACGTGCTCAATCGACCTGACCGAGTTTCGCCCGCGACGCGCGCGCGCGTCCTGCAGGCGATCGAAGACCTGGGGTTCGTCAGGAACGAGGCCGCTCGCCAACTGCGCGCCGGACGCAGCCGCACCATCGGCCTGATCGTGCTCGACACCGGCAACCCGTTCTTCACCGACCTGGCAGGCGGCGTCGAGAAGGCCGCATCGGAGAACGGCTTGTCGCTGGTGTTGTGCAACAGCGATGAGAAGTCCGACCGCGAGGCGCACTACCTCTCGCTCCTGGAGGAGCAGCGAGCATTCGGGATCCTGCTCGCACCCGGAGTCGAACTCCCGCAAGGGGTGGATGAGATCCGAGGCCGCGGCACACCCATCGTGTTGGTGGACCGCGGCTCCTCGCGCACCCAGTGTTCGGTCTCCGTCGATGACTTCGTCGGCGGCCAACTGGCCATAGACCACCTGCTGGAACGTGGTCATCGTCGCATCGCTTTCGTGGGTGGGCCGCTGGGCTTGAACCAGGTGGCCGACCGGCTACGGGGCGCTCGGGAAGCCTTGCAGCGTCGGGGCGCCGGTGCTGAGGACATCACCGTCGTCGAGACCGAAGCCCTGAACGTCGCATCGGGACGAGACGCCGGCGAGCGCATCGCCGGTCTGTCGGCTCGGCGCAGACCGACCGCAGTGTTCTGTGCAAACGACCTGATTGCCTTCGGCGTTCTGCAGGTGATGACCAAGCAGAACCTGACCGTCCCGGGCGACGTTGCGATCGTCGGGTATGACGACATCGACTTCGCCGCCGCAGCCGCGGTGCCGCTGACCTCGGTTCGTCAGCCACGCACCCAGCTCGGTCAGACTGCGACCGAGTTGCTGATCGAAGAAGCCACCGAGAGCGCCACCCACAAGCACCGTCAAGTTGTCTTTTCTCCGGAGCTGGTGGTGCGGGAATCCAGTGCGCGCAAGCGCTCTCGCTGATCAGCTCCAGCTGACGTCGTCGAGTTCGAAGTCACCGGACCACGGCGAGAACGTAGCACCCAAGGCGTGGAAGCCCACCTCGATCTTGCTCACCGCGGCCGCGCCGGCCCAACCAGTGAGGTCGAGCGAGAGAGTGCTCCAGGAATCCGACGACACAGCGAAGCTTTTGGTCAGCGTGCTCGCGCCACTACCGGTCAGTGTCACGACGGCTTCATAACCGGTAGCCCCAGGAACTCCCCCGTAGCAGTTGAAGCTCAGGTGGAGGCTGGAAGCACCGGACAGATCGATCGGCTGAGTGGGGCTTACCGACGCGCTGCGGATGGTCGTCGCGGCGACACCGCCGGTTGAAACCTGTAGACAGCCGCCGGACACACAGCTTCCCGGCCGGTTCGCAAACGACGTGACCTGGGCGACGCCCGACGCGTTCGCTCCTGGCTGCCAACCCATCGTGCCGCTGTCGAAGCTGTACCCGGGCGCCTGGACAGTTACGTTCACCGTGTCCGTTGCCGTGATCCCGTGGCCGGCCGACGCCGTCACCGTGACGGGGTAGCTGCCCGGCTTCGTCGATGCGGGCACACCGATCGTCGCCGTGACCGTCCGCGACACCGGCCGGCCATCGCTGTCGAGCGTGATGGGTTGGTCCGCCGGCGTCACCGTCCAACCGCTGGGAACCGTGGTCGACACCGTCGCGGCAAACCTGCCTTGGGCGATGCCAGTCACCGACTCCCGCACCGGCACGCTTCCGCCCACGAGCGTCGATGGGCTTGTCGAGGTTGCAACTACCGAAACGGAGGTCGGCACCGGCGAGGTGCGCACGCTCTGCAGCGTATGGCTGCCGCCGCCGACACCGGTGACGTAGACGTAGCTGCCGTCGCTGCTTGCTGTTGACCGACCGACGGGATGCTGGCCGTCCCACACCGTCCTGCCGTCGAGTTTCACCACTACCCGTGCGCCATTCGTGGGTACCGCGAGGCGTCCGGTGCTCTGTCTTGGGGCCGCGGAGTGCAGGGTGAACCCGTCCTGGGTCGCTTTCCAGGAAGCGGTGATCGAGCCGTTGGGCGTTGGCACCACGCCTTGCGACCAGGTCAGGTCACCGGGATGCGGGATGATGTCGTAAGCGCCATAGCCACCGGAGGTTGGCGTCACTCCCAGCACCTGGTTGGTCAGCGCGACGGTAGGCGCAGCTGCCCAGCCGTGCGCGAGACTCGTGAACTGGGCGATCGAGGGGTCACCGCTGGTGTTGAGCTTTTCCCAGTACGTACCGCCCGGATCCTGATTTAGCTGGTATCCCCAGTAGGTCTGCAACAACTGCTCGGCCTGCAGCTGGCTGATGCTTGTCGAGCTGCCGCTGAGTCGAGCTTCGGCTTCGAAGCCACTGGGCAACGGCTCGTAGGTCGAGGGCATCGATGCACCGGTCGCAGTCGGGGATACCGTCAGCGAGCCGTAGCTGCTCCAGTTGTTCTTGCGCAGGTAAGCCAGGGCTTGGCTCGACTGTTGCGGACTGGCGACGCCGGTCAGGATGGCGGTCGCATTTCCATCCTGCGGATAGGCGGCCGGGATCTCGCGGGAGAGTCGGTACGCACCGACCGACGGATCCCACAGCTGGTCGTTGATCGCCGCGCTGAGTGCGCTCGCCCGGCCCGAGTACGTGCTCTGACTGGCTGCATCACCACGGACGCCGGCCAACGTTGCCATCTCGTCCAGGTTCCGGACGTAGAGCGCGTTGACGTACGTCTCGTGCCCGCAGTCGCTGTAGCCGTAGTGTCCGCACGACCCGACCGAGCCGAAGGCGATCAGGCCCTGTGGATCCTGTGCACGCACCGACTCCAGCCATGCTGTGGCCTTCGTGAGCGCCGCCCAGTTCGCGTCCAGGTAACTCCGGTCGCCGGTGTAGAGCCAGTGCTGGTACTGGTTGTAGACGAACCAGGTCACGTACTCGCCGTAGGTGCGGATCTCGTCGTAATTGTGCTGCCCCACCAGGCTTTCGGCTGGCATGTAGCCGTCGGAGAGTTGCTGTGCGGCCAGTGAGCTCAGCGAGTTGTCGACAGCGCTGACATCGTTGGTGCTCAGATAGGTGACCGGTGCCTGGACCGAAAGGTCACCCTGCCACACCACCCGATCACGTTTGGCGCCGTCGAGAATTACTTCCTTGGTGGGATCGGCGTGCGGGATCTGCGCGTCGGAGTGATCCGCCTCGCCGCTGGCGTACGGCCAGCTCTTGGCCGTGTTGGACATCCAGGTGTCCATCTGCACGGTGTACGCGCCTGCGTACCAGAGTTTGTTCAACTCGTTGTTGCTGCTGAGGAACCAGCCCTGGTAGTCGGCAGGTTTGCTTTGCTGCGGTGCGGCCTGGAAGTCCAGCGACATGTCGTTGAGACTCACCGACCCCGCGCCATCCAGAAAGATCGTCGCGTAACGGAAACCGCCGCGAGGCTGTGAATCCTTGACGGTCACGGGCAAAGCCTTACCGTCCACCGGCAACAGGTGGCTGTCGGAGTCGTAGGTGTAGGCCATTCCCGGGTAGCCGTTCCAGATGTTGGCCGTGTCGCAGCCCGGTGCGTAGGCGGCCTCGCCGTTGTTCTGCGTCGGCGTCAGCGCCATGGCGGCTTTCGACTCGCTGAAGCAGACATGCAGCTTGGGCGCCGGCGTCGAGGTAGCAGCAACGCGCAGGGAAATCTCACCGCCCACTTCCTTACCGAAGTCCACGGTGAGCAGCGGTGACGCGGAGACCGCGCCCGTGCCCACCAGGCGCACGGTGTCTTTGCCACCGAGCACCGCTTTCGGGTCACCGACGATCGAGCCACCCCGCGCAACTGCGGACAGCACAGACACCGGTCGCACGGTGTGCGTGGCCGGCGCCAGCACGTAGTTACGCCAGTCACCTGGTGCCGGTTTGTAGCTCGGGTCCGTCCACGGATTCCCGTCTGCGCCCGCACCGCTGTGATGACTGCCTTGAGGACCGGGACCGGATGTACCGGGCGGCACCGCCTGCGCACTGGCGGTGGAGACCGCAAGAAGCGCCGCTACCGTCGCGACGATTGCTCGAACTGGGTGCCGCACGCGTCGGGTCCGAGTCCTCCGATGAATGACTACCATGCCACTTTCCCCTTTGAATCTATAGGTCCTTGCAGATCGCATCCCTAGTCGTCCTGACTCAGGGCTACGGAGTAAGTTCGGCAACACGGCTGAAGCTGCCGTCCTGCGTTGCCGTGATCACGACACGCACCTGGCTGGTCGTGACGATGGCGCTGAACGGGATCCACCGGGAGAGGGCAGCGTTGCCGGTGATGACAGCCTGCGTGACCCACTGCGAGCCGTCCCAGGTCTGGACGGTGAAGTCGGTGGGCACGCCGTCGGAGTTCGACGCGAAGCCGACCCCGTGAAGAGCGACGGCTGTCGGCGCACTGACGGTGAGGGTGTCCGGAAATACGCCTGAGGTGTCGTCGTTCCAGAACGTGGTCACGTTCTGGTCTATCGCGTTCGCGGCGACGTAGGTGCGGGTGGCGCCGTTGACGACGTTGGGCGCATGGACGCTCGACGCCGCGGCGGTGGTGCCAGTCGGCCAGCTGCCGAACATCACTACGTCGACGGTGTCGTGCGCGGTCGTTCCGTCCGGCGCCGTCGCGGTCAACGACACCGGGTAGGTCCCGCCGGAAACCCCGGTGGGCACCGCGATGTGCACCGTGGCCAACGTGGCAGTGTCGGTCGCGGACAGCGGCACCGTCGAGGGGCTCGCCGACGCCGTCCAACCAGCCGGCACATCGGCCGAAAGCCGTGCCGAACCGCTGCCGGTTGAGTGGCCTTCGACGAGCACGTTGATGTCGCCGCTGTGGCCCGGGGTGATCGGGTCCGGGTTACCGGTCGAGGTGATTCTGAGCGACGTGAGGGGCTCGTGCGGCGCCGTGACGGTGAACTGGTAGTCACCCGAGCCGGCGGTCAGCCGCAGCGAGTCACCGGTTGACTGACCCACGCTGAGCCCCGCATCTTCAGCGGCCGGATGCCCCTCGACCCACACGGTGCGACCGCCTTCGCGGACCGTCGATCCACTCCCGCCGAGCAAGGGCAGGTCGATGTTCGCGGTGCTGCCGACCGGGACGACCGCATGGTAGGTGAGCGTGCTCCCCGATCGCTGCCACGAACTGACAATCGTTCCGCGCACGGTCTGCTGTGACCCGCTCACGTGGGTCAGGTCGCCGACCACGCTCGGCGCGAGGGTGAATGTGCGCCAACCGGCCGTTGCAGGCTGGATGCCCGCGAGCTGCTGGTAGTACCACTGACCGATGGACCCGGCCAAGCCGATGTGATCCTTGGACGAAGTGCCGTCCGGGGACGAGGAGTTGTTCCACTTCTCCCAGATCGTGCCGGGTCCGTTGGCGACCATGTAACCGAAGCTCGGGAAGTCGGTGCGTTCGGCAATGGCCAGCGCGATGTCGTTGCGGTGATACTTGGCCAGCGCCTGGTAGACGTACGTCGTCCCGACAAACCCCGTAGTGACATGGTTGTCGTGGGCTGCGATGTCCTTGACCAGCTTGCCGAGCACGGCTTGCTCGTGGCCGGCCGGGACGATCCCGAGTGCCAGGGGCATCGCGTACGCCAGTTGGGTGTTCGGCGAATACGTGTCGGTGTCGGCGTTGAAGTACTTGGCGGTGAACCCGGCGGCGATCGCGTCGGCGAGTTGGTTGTACCGGGTAGCGTCCGCGCTCTGGCCGAGCACCTGCGCCATGTTCGCGAGCAGTCGGCTGTCGATCAGATAGAACAGCGTCTGGAAGTAGACGTGCGGTGTGCTCACCGTCGCCAGCCAGTCATCGCCCCATGAGCCGGGTGAGTTCGTCACGATGTGCTGGCTGTCGCTGATCGTGCCGAGGTAATCGACCCAACCCTTCACTCCGGCGTAGTTGTCCTGCACCACGCTGGCGTCGCCGTACTGGGTGTAGCTGTCCCAGACCACCTGCGGGTAGGCGGTGCCCCAGGCGGGATCGGTGTAGAACCGGCTGCCCTCGCCCTGGTCCGGCGAGACCGATGGCACGCTGCCGTCGCTGTTGGTGCTGGTACGGATGTCGGCGAGCCACTTCGAGTACAGCGACTGCATGTCCAGGTTCGCCATCGCCTCGGCGTCGGTGTCACCGGCGTCGCCGAGCCAGCCACGCTTCTCGCGCGTCGGGCAGTCCAGCGGCATGCCCTGCAGATCGTTGAGCTGGGTCTGCACCAGCGCGCCCTGGATCTGGTTGAGCAGCGCATTGGACGTGTTGAACGAGCCGGTGGTTGCGACGTCGCTGTGGATGACGTCGGCGACCACGCTCAGCTGGGTTCCGGCGGGCAGACCCGTCACCTCGGCGTAGCGGAACCCGGCGTAATTGAAGTTCGGCGTCCAGGTCTGCGTCCCCGAGCCGTCGAAGGTGTACTTGTCCTGCTGGCGAGTCGGGTCCGCGGACGAGAAGCTGATGTTCGCGGTCGAAACCCGTCCGTTCTGGTCGAGCAGTTCGCCCTTGTTGATAACGGCTGTTGTCCCGGTCGGCGCATTCGCACGCAGCGTCAGCTGGCCCACGTAGTTCTGGCCGAAGTCGTAGACGGTCGTGCCGTCCTTGGCCGTCGTGGTCACCTTCGGTGCGAGGGTCTGCACGATTCGGGTCGGCGGCGTCGTGTCGGCCTCGAGGTGCGTCAGGCCAAAGGTGACGGCCGGGTTCGCGCCGTAGACGCCCAGCTCGGCGAGCCGGAACGTACAAGACGTGTCGCGGCAGGCCAGCTTGCTCGCTGTGACGCGGACGTAGCGTCCGTTGCCGTCCGTGCTGAACGTGACCGGGGTGGTGCCCGGGTTGGGCTGATCGGCCGCGGTGCGGTCGACGAGCGTGGTGGACGTGGCGAAGGTCGGGTCGTTGCTGAGCTGCACGGCGTAGCGGACGGGGAATCCCGCGCCCGGGAAGTCACCGGCGGGGTCGTTGGTCGGGTGGGCGGGGAACAGGGTGATCTTCTTGACGGCCTGGCTGCTGCCGAGATCGACCTGCACCCACTTGGTGTGGTCGGCGCTGATCTCGATCGCCGAGTGGTAGCCCTCGCTCTGGTCGGTGGACATGTCGATGCCGTCGACGAGCGCAGCGCGGGACCAGCCGCTGGTTTCGATCTGATCGGCAGCCGTGACGGGCTTGCCGAGCGCCAAACTGGTCGGCTGTGATGCCTGCGCATAGACCGGGACCGGAGTCCAGGAACTGTCGTCGAGGGACGCGGAGTCCCACCCCGCGATCTGCTTGCGGGCGTCCCAGCTCTCGCCGTAGTAGAAGTCGTCGTGCGTCACCGGGCCGGCCGCGCTGCGCCACTGATCATCGGTGGAGATGGTGGATTGCGTGCCGTCTGAGAAGGTGATCTCGAGCTGGGCGATGAACGTCGGCGAACCGGCGAACTGACCCTGCCCGACCATCACTGCCAGCGCGTTCTGGCCGCGGCGCAGTTGATCGGTGACGTTGTAGGCGCGGTAGACGACGCGCTTGGCATAGTCGGTCACGTTGGAATTGAGGACCTGCTTCGGGTCGATGATCGCACCGTTCAGGTGCGGCTCGACGAGCCCTTGTGCGCCGAGGTACAGCCTGGCGCGCGCGACCGTCTTCGGCAGGTCGAAGCTGCGCCGGAGCAGCGCCTCGTCCTTGGCCTGCAACCAGGACGCGGACCAGTCCTGCACGCTCATCGGGCCCGCGTCGAACCGTTCGGGGTGCGACCACGGTGACTGTTGGCCCTGCTCGTTCCAGGTTCGAACCGTCCACTCGTAGGTGTGGTTTGCCTGCAGGGCAGGGCCGGCGTAGGCGACGCCGGAGGACGCCGATGAGCGGACCTGTCCGGAGTCCCAGACCTGTGGCCGGCTGTCCCCGCGATCGCTGGGAACATCGGACACCCTTATCTCATAGGCGGTCTGGGCCTGCCCGCGACTCGAGTCGTTCGGCGCCCAGGACAGGGTGGGATGCGCGGTATCCACGAGCGCGTCGCTCGCCTGTCCGGCGACCTTCAATGCTGAGGGCGCCTCGGCGGTGCTACGCGGACGAGGGTGAGCCGACGCCGTGGTCGCAGTCGCTGCCAAGCCGGCGAGCACGAGCGCGGTCAGACCGATCGTCGCTGTGACCTTGCGTTTCATGGCCGACCTTCGTGTGAACGCCGTGCTCACGGGGTGAGCTCCGCGACGCGGGTGTAGTCGCCGTTCTGGGTTTGCGAAGCGGTGACGACCACGCGCACCTGGGTGGTCGACACCGTTGCTGCGAAGGGAATCCACTGGTACAGCGCGCTGTTGCCCGACACCTGAGCCTGAGTGACCCACTGCGCGCCGTCCCAGGACTGCACTGTGAAGTCGGTCGGGACACCGTCGACGAGGGAGGCGAAACCGACACCGTGCAGCGAGACAGCTGCGGGTGCGGTGACGGTCAGGGTGTCCGGGAATGACCCGCTGGTGTCGTCATTCCAGAACGTGGCCAGGTCCCCGTCGATCGCGTTGCCCGGGGCGTAGGTACGCGTCTGGCCGTTGAAGAGGTTCGGCGCGTGGAAGCTGGACGCGGTTGCGGTGCTACCGGTCGGCCAGTTGCCGAACACCAGTACCGGCACGGTGGTCTGTGCTGACCGACCGCCCCCGCTTGCGGTGATGGTGACCGAGTCGGCGCCGCCGGAGGTACCGCTCGGCGGCTTGACCACCACATTCACCACCGTGTTGCCCGGCCCGTTGCGGGTGTCGATGGAGAACTGAGCGGGCACGACCGTCCACCCGGTGGGAGCCTGGGCGGTGACCGAGCCGCTGACGACTCGATCGCCGCTGGCGCTCACGGTGACAGGGATCGACAGGCTTTTGCCCGCTATCACCGGGGTGTTCGTCGATGATGTCACCGAGACACCGAGCATTGTGGGCACATTGCCGATCGCGTGGCTCTCGATCGAGGAGTGCTCCGGTGCTCCGGTCAGCACGACATAGCCACCCTCGACATGCGCTCCGTATGCGCGGCTACGCTGGCCGTCCCACGCGATCCGGTCGTTGACCTTCACCACCGTGTTCGCGCCGAACGTCGGAACGTCGATGTGCGTGACAGCCGCTGCAGGCGCGTTGACCTGCTCGGTGAAGCTGCGGGAGCGCACGTCGTGCCGCCACGACAGGGTGATGTCACCGAACGGTGTCTTCAGCGAGCCCTGGGTGCTGCTCAAGTCTCCGGGCTGCGGCCTCATCAGGTAGCCACCGTCCACCGTGGTGGGCTGAATGCCGAGGACGTAGAACGTGAGTGCCGACGTCGGCCCGCTCGCCCAGCCGTGTGCGGCGCTCATGTAGGGGCCTCCGTAACCGAACTGCCCGTTTGCCTGGTAGCCCTCCCAAAACGTGCTGCCAGTCCCCAGTGGCGAGTCGAGCATGTAGCCCCATTCACGGCGCATCAGGTCCAGCGCGCGAGTCGAGTCGCCGGCCACCAGGTGCGCCTGCAGCTCCATCGAGCCGGGGAAGGTGGAGATCTGCCCACCGTTCTCAGGCGTCGTCGCGCCGTAGTTGTTCCAGTTGGTGCTCAATGCTGCACTGACCTTCGCTGCGCGGTCGGCCGGTGCTACGCCGTACCAGACCGCCGTCGCGTTGCCGTCCTGCGGATGCACGTCGCTGGTCGGGTTGTCGCGGTACTGCCCAGCGGCGTCGTCCCAGAGCGTGGCGTTCACCGCGGTCTTCAACTTGGCTGCGGCGGCCGACCAGGTCGCGGCGTCGGTCGCGGCGTGCTGCACACCGGCTAGTTCGGCGCCGGTGACAAGTGCCTGGTACAGCAGGGAGTTTGCCTCGATGTTCTCCCCGCCCTGGCCGGAGCGAGCCCAGTCCGCAGTTCCGGTCACGTTCATCAGACCATCGCTACCGACCTTCGACAGTGAGAACTGAAGGGCGCGGACGTAATTGGCCCATTCGGTGTTCAGCCATGCCGCGTCATGGGAATCCTGGTAGTAGTTCGCGGTGCCGATCAGGGTCCACAGGTGGTATGTGTCGGAGCCGTAGAAGTTCACCTCGGGGCCTGCGAAGGGCAGTTCGCCCGATGCAGCCTGGTGGTTGTAGAGCGTGGTGAGCGCGTTGCGGGTCGGCGTCATGTCGCCGAGCGAGGCGTACTCGGTGGGGACGGACACACCGAGATCGCCCGGCCAGACCGTGCGATCGCGCTTCGCACCGTCGACGAGCACCGCGTCGCCGACGCCGACCGTCCCGCTGTTGTCCCATCCCGTTGCCGGCGGCCCCCACACCCGTCCGGTGGTCGGGGCGATCGTGTTCGTCTGAACGGTGTACGCCCCGGCGTACCAGATCCGGTTGAGCAGCGGGTCGCTGGAGTAGAAGTAGTTGTCGTAGTTACGCAGATCGGTCATGGACGGCGCGAATGTGATCGCCAGTGACACCTTGTCGAGCGCGATCGTGCCCGCCGACTCGGTGAACAGGGTCAGGTAGCGGAAGCCGCCACGCAGCGACTTCTGCGGCAGCGTCCACGTCGCGCCGGGTGTCACGTCGGCCTCGATCGCACCGTCGGCGCCGCTGCCACCGTTGCTCGCGTCGCTGGTTGTCCCGACGTATTGCGAGGACTCGCTGAATGCCAGGCCGAGCTTCTGGCCGGTCGCCGTCGACGAAGGGAAGTGCACGCTGACCAGGCCGCCCACCTCCTTGCCGAAGTCGAGGGTGAGCGAGGCGCCCGCCCCGACGAGCGAACTCGTCATCGAGTGCAGGACGTTGCTCGCGTCCTGCACGGTGCCGGTAGTGCGGTAGACGCTCTTCGGCGTGACGGTGCGGCTCGCGGGGGCCAGGTTGTAGGCATCCCAGGGGTGTCCGTGATCGTTCCCATCGGCCGAGGCGGGCGTCGATACGGCCAGGGTCGCGCTGCCCAGCAGCGTGATCACCGCGCTGACGAGGCCGATCCGCTTCGTTGCAAACATGTCAGTGTCCGATCGTCGAGACGGTGATGGTGTGATGGCCGGACAAGTTGTGCAGCGAGACGTACGAACCGTCGGACTGCGCGTCGTGACCGTGGTCGCCGTCCCAGACCAGGTGGCCGTCGACCCGCACCTGGACGCGCTTGCCGTTGGTCGGTACGGAGATGTCGCCCGAGGTGCCGCGGGGAGCGTCGACGGTCAGCGAGAACGCGTGCCGTCCGGTTCCGACGGTCCAGCTGACGTCCAATGCCCCGTGCGGCGTGGGGAGTTGGCCTCGCGCCCAGGTCACCGTGCCGGGGTGCGGCTGCACCGTCCAGGTGCTGAATCCGGGGCCGGTCGGCGTCGCACCGAGCAGGTCGTTGGTCAGCGCGGGCAGCACGCCGGTCGACCAGCCGTGCGCGGCCGAGGTGTACGGGCCTTCATACATCGAGCCACCTGCGCCGATGCCTTCCCAGTCGGTGAGGCCGGGATCGTGCGTGGTCATCCAGCCGTACATCCGCTTGATCTCATCAATCGCCGAGTTCGCCTGGCCGCTTGTGAATCGTGCCTGGATCTCGGGGTAGGAGGTGAAGGCGTACACGCGCTGCTTCCCGTCCGAGACCAGCGTGTTGTTGTCCATGAAGGAGTTGCCGTACGGCGTCGCGGTGTTGCTGGATAGGTAGTTCAGCGCGCTGGTTGCCTGCATCGGGTCCGCGACACCGGTGAGCACGGCGTAGCCGTTCCCGTCCTGCGCGTGCCGCACTGCGCCGACTGCCGAATCGAGGTACGCGCCGGCACTCGCGTCCCAGAGGTGGGTGTTGATCGCGGTGGCAACGGTCTTGGCACGTGCCGCCCAGCGCGTCGCGTCGTCGCTGTGGCCCAGCGACTTCGCCATCGCGGCGGCATCCTGCAGCGCCATCACGTACAGCGCGTTGTAATAGGTGACCTCACCGGTACGTCCGAGGAATGCGTAGTCGCCGTAGCCGCCGGTGCCGTTCAGCCCTTTCTGTAGCAGGCCGTTGGAGTCCGTGACGGACGGGTACCAGTTGTCCAGCACCTTCACCAGGTTGGGGTAATAGCTGCGGCCGTACTGGGTGTCGCCGGTGTAGAGCAGGTAGTCCCAACTGCTCGTCACCCAATACATCGGATAGTCGAACAACGGCAGCGTGTAGTTGTTGATCGATGCTGGCGGGATCCAGCCGTCGGCTCGCTGATGATTGGCCAGGTCAGCCAGAACGTTCGAGGCGGCCGCGCCGACTGCGTGGGTGAGATAGTCCGTGCGCCCGGACACCGAGATGTCGCCGACATAGGGATCGCGGTCGCGCTTGGCGCCGTCGGTCAGCACCAACTTGCCGTCCAGACCGGGGCTGTCGGCATCGCGCGGATCGATGTCGTCGGCGCGGAAGGTGTCGTTGATCAACTCGTTCGTGTACGACGCGTTGTACCAGTACTGGTTGAGCGCGTTGTCCGAGGATTCGAACCAGCCCTTGTAACTGGCTGGCGTGCCGAGGTAGGCGGTGAAGTCGAGGGAAACCCCGCTGATCTCCACCGTGCCGTACGCCTGGGTGTCCGGAGCGTCGGCGGCAAGTGCATCGAGGCTGATCTTCATGTAACGGAAGCCGTGCAAGCCGTCGGCGCACACCTTGGTGCCATCGGCGCAGCCGTGCGTGTCAGTCCAGGTGTACGGATTTGCGGCTACCGCGACCTGGTCGGTGCCGGGCGTGATGGCGTTGCCGTTGTCCGATCGCGTGAAGTCGGAGACGTCGGTGAGGTACTGCGTGGTTTCAGAGAATGCGACCCGGACGCCGGGGTTGTCGGCCGACGCGCCGGCGAAGCTGATCTTCGGGTAACCGACGACGACCTTGCCGAAGTCCAAGGTGATGCTGGGCGCGGTGTCGGCCGCGACGATGCCCGGGTACACCTCGGTGATGCGACTGAATTCGCCTTTGCCCGTCGACTGATCCTTGGTGACGGTGATGCGTACCTGAGTGGTCGTGACTGGCTGGGCGAACGTGATCGCGTGTTGCACGTCGGTGTTGCCGGTGACTGTCGCGGCCGGCTGCCAGGCCGCACCGTCCCAGGTATCGACGGTGTAGTCCTGCGGAACACCATCGCTGCTGGACAGCACGGTGATGCCGGGCAGGCTGACCGCGGTGGGTGACGTGATCGTCAGGACGTCCGGGTAGGCGGCGATGGTGTCGTCGTTCCAGAACGTGCTCAGGTCACCGTCGACGGCGTTGCCGGGCGCGTAGGTCCGCGGCTGCCCGTTGTCGGTGTTGGGAGCATGAAAGGACGACGCAGTCGCCGACGTGTTCGCGGGCCAGGTCGGCTTCGGGGGTGGGGCCGTCCGGGTCAGAGTGGCGACGCCATGCTCACCCAAGGCGCCGTTCGGGTTCGTGACACCGGCCGTGGCAGCGACCACCTGCACCGGCTGAACGTCGCGGCTCGAGGGCGCAACGACGTACTTCGCCCAGGACGGTTGAGGGTGCTCATGTCCGTCGCTCGCTGACCCTGATCGCGGTGCTGCCGCGGCGGGTACTGACACCGTCGCGAAGGCGGTCACAATGACCGCTCCGAGCAGAATAGCCTTGTGTTGTAGGAGTTTTCGGGCAGGCATAAGACACCTTCTGATCGTTTGCTCCGCCGATGCCAGCTACCCAGGCGTCATCGCCTGCGGTACAGCACACCGCTACGTGGAACTTCCCTCAAGGAAAGTGAAAGCTTTCAAAATGGCTGGTGTCAGAAACCTACTTTCAACACTCAAGAGTGTCAAGAGCGACACAATCGTGTTAACACCACCAGCACATCCACGTACGCCCGGAACTGGGCAACAGGATGCCCACGTCACAGAACTCAACGATGGCTTCGCCGTCGAGTCCGGATAGGCAACCCGATGAAGCGGCTGGTCACTTGAGGTCGAAGCGGTCCCATTCATGCGCCGGAACGAGGTCACGGAACTCGGGATGCTTGGCGATGAAGGCGCGCACGAACGGACAGAACGGTTCGACCTGCCGGCCCCGGGCGCGAGCGTCGTCAAGCGCGGAACGGATGAGTTCAGTCGCCAGCCCCCGGCCACCGAACTGGTCGCCGATCTGCGTGTGGAGAAACGCCATGATCCCGCTGTGCAGGTAGTACTCGCTGAACCCTGCAAGCTGACCATCGACGTTGATCTCGTACCGGCTCAACTCCGGATTGTCAGTGACTGTGTTGCTCATGCGGCACTCACCTCTTCCTAACGTCGAGACTTCCCAGTGTCGAGACTTCCCAGTGTCGAGACGATCAGGTCGCCAGTTGCTCGTGAGGGCAACGCTATGTCGGCACGACGTTGTCGCGCAGGCGACCCAACAGCTTGTAGAGCTGGCCGATCTCACGTTCGGACAGGCCGGTGCGCAGTTGTTCGTCGAAGATGAGCGCGGCCTCGCGGAGCCGAAGGAACAGCGCGTCCCCGGCCGGCGTGAGCTCGACCAGGTGTACTCGCCGATTGTCCGGGTCGCGGCGCCGGGTCACGATGCCTGCCGACTCCATAGCGTTGAGGTGGTGAGTGAGGGTGGCGCCCTGGATGCCGACAGCCGCGGCGAGTTGGCGCTGGTTGGCAACCTGCCGGCTCTTGAGGGTGATCAGGATCAACCACACCGGCAGGGAACCGCCCGCCTCGACGAGCGCATCGTCGAAGGTACGGCTGACGGCCTTGGCTACCTGGGCGAGCTGCAGGCCGATCGGAGGGCGGCTTGGGCGCTGCATGGGCCGAACGTTAACACCTGACGAGGTCGTCGAAGCGTTTGACATAACACGATTAGATATCTAACGTTTGCCTCGAACAGCGCTTGACCAGAGGAGGCAGACGATGGATGACCCTTCATTGCGCGGCCGGGTGGCCTTGGTAGCCGGGGCCAGCAGGGGCATCGGAGCGGCCACGGCCGAGGCGTTCGCCGCCGCGGGGTGCTCGGTCGTCCTCGCTGCTCGCGACTCTGCAGCGCTGGAATCCGTCGCCCACCGAATCGAGGACCGCGGTAGCGATGCGCTGGCCGTGCGCACCGATGTCGCGGACGTGGACTCGATGCGAAACCTCATCGAGCGAACCATGGAGCGGTTCGGGCGGCTGGACGCCGCGTTCAACAACGCTACCGACGGTCCGCTGCCCGCGCCCCTGGCCGACATCGATCCCGACGACTTCGATCGTGGCATCGCCACCAACATCCGCGGCACGTTCCTCGGGATGAAATTTCAGATACCCGCAATGCTGTCCGGCGGCGGAGGCGCGATCGTGAACATGGCCTCGGTCGCGGGCCTCACCGGCACGGCCAACCTGGGCGCCTACGTCGCGGGTAAGGCGGGGATCATCGGCCTGAGCAAGGTGGCCGCCCTCGACTATGCCGATCAAGGCGTTCGCGTCAACGTCGTCGCGCCCGGCCCGATCCTGACCCACCACCTTCAACAGGCAGGATCTGAAGCCCAGCGGCGTGCCGCCCTGGCCACTCCGATGCGCCGAATCGGCACCGTGTCCGACGTTGCCCAGCTCGTGCTGTGGCTCTGCTCGACGCACTCGGCATTCATCACCGGCACGGTTATCCCCGTCGATGGCGGTCAGTCCGCCGGCAACAAGCCACCGCAGATGTACCGACCAGGTCAGCCGATGGCGCCTGAATCAGAAGCAGGACCAGCGAACAAGGAGACGACATGACAACCCACATCGACCTCGAGATTCGCGCGCTCGGCGCCGACTGGGCACAAGCCGAGCAAACCGGCGACACGAAGACGCTCGCCGACCTCGCCGCGGCTGACTTCCGGCTGGTCGGACCCTTCGGATTCGTCCTCGACAAGACACAGTGGCTCGACCGCTACGCCACCGGCGACCTTGTCACCCAATCGCTGGTCTGGGACGAAGTCGAGGTCCGCGACTTCGGCCGGACCGCAATCGCGATCGGTCGGCACACCCAGCAAGCGACTTACCAGGGGCGCCCAGCCGATGGCCAGTTCCGCGTCACGCAGGTCTTCGTACGTGAGAACGATCAGTGGCTACTGGCCGGGATGCATCTGAGCCAGGCGACGCCACCGAACCGCCCAGCC
The DNA here is from genome assembly GCA_036488285.1 of Jatrophihabitans sp. Classification (GTDB taxonomy): domain Bacteria; phylum Actinomycetota; class Actinomycetes; order Mycobacteriales; family Jatrophihabitantaceae; genus Jatrophihabitans_A. The sequence goes on from DASXHV010000035.1 coordinate 21,857, forward strand.
TGACCCAGCCTGACCCAGCCTGACCCAGCCTGACCCAATCTGACCCAGCCTAAAAGGCATCAACAGATCCCTCGCAGATAAGGAGAATCATGAGATCCACCTTTCGCGCTCTGGCCGGGCTCATCGCACTAGGCGTGGTCGTCCAAGCGGCAAGCATCGCCTACGCCGCATTCGCGCTGGCTCACGCCGTCGACGATGGGACCACCATCGACAAGAACTCCAAGGTCGGTGACGCCGGCTTTGCCATTCACGGCATCAACGGGCAGATGGTCATTCCGTTGCTGGCAATTCTGCTGTTCGCGGTCTCCTCCCGTGCCCAAGTCCCGCAAGGTGTCAAGTGGGCCGGCATCGTCCTGCTCACCACCGCGGTCCAGGTCGGGCTGGGCTTCGCATCCCATTCGCTGCCCGTGCTCGGCTGGCTACACGGCATCATCGCGCTCGCGCTCTTCGCAGTCGCCGGCTACACCGCACGCCTGGCAGCCCTCGCCACAAGAGCAGCACAGCCACCGCCGTTGGTGGACAGCCAAGGCTGAGCCCCCGGGGCGAGGGCATTCGGTCGCCGACCGTTGCCAGTCGCTAGGCCATCTCGGGCACGCGTAGGTGCGCGACTGCCAGTTCGAACTCGCGAACCTCCAGGACGGTAGCGTTCGCCTCCTTTGATCTGGTCGACCTGATCTGGTTCGACTGCTCGCGGCTTGCGTCCATCGCTGCCCGGCTTTCGAAGCTCGTTGAGGACACTGCCCGGCCGGTAGCCCGGTTGATCATGAAGCTTGCGCTGCAGAAGCCGCCCAGCTGCTCGATCTGCGGAAGTGCGCGCAACTTGTACGAGTCAAGCAGGTCGTCCATTCGACTCGGGTCCGTCTGCAGCCAGGCCGAGCGGACGCAGGCGCCCTCGTGCGTCGGGTGGTCGCGGTGCATGACCGCGATGTCCCACTCCTCGACCTCGGGACTGCCGCCGAGGATCTCGGCAGCGCGGTTACGGACCGGTTGGACCTGGCCCGCGCTGGCGCGCATGGCATCCTCGCTCAGCCATGCACTGGTAGCGATACACCGTCCGGAGGCACGGTCGACCATCATCGACAAGCCGATGAAGCCGTCGATTTGCTGAAGCGCTGGCCCAACCTCGTCACGGACGTGGGCAACACCCGCGTCGATTGACGACTGGTTCGCTTGAATCGTTGTGGAACGTGCGTACACGGCCCACCCCCAACCCTCATGGGCGGCGCCCCGGTAGCGCCACCGGTCAGGGCCAACTGTTCTCCCCCTCTCCCTGGAACACAATGGCTTCGAGTCGAACTCGATCACAACGAGGCCGGACTCGACATCGAGAAGGCGCCCTAGCCCGGAGCGAACTGGTCAGGACGTAACTTTGCTCACGGCGTATTGTCGCTCGCCGTGCGAGCAACGCAGCGGGTTGGACAGACTGGACAGCGATTCGACGATGCCAGGCCGCCACGCCGAGCAGCTCGCGTGCTGGGCGTCGCGGCCGCTGTCACGACATTGATCGGACTAGTTGCCGGTTGCTCGGGCGAGGCCACCAGCGTTGCGGGTCAGCCACAACCGGCTGGGTCGAACTCAGCCGGCTATCGGGGAGACGTTCTTGCTCGGCCGCCGGTCCTGACGCCGGCCGTTCGTAACTCAATACTGTCTACGGCGACCGGACGTACCAGCCTTGGTCAGATGCAAGGCATGCACCCCATCCTGCTCGTCTATTTCGGCTATACGAACTGCCCGGACGAATGCCCGACAACCATGGCCGACCTCGGCATTGCGCTTCGCACCCTGGTGCCATCGGAACAAGCCGAGATCCAGGTAGCCTTCGTGACCACCGATCCGGATCGTGACCGTCCGATGGTTCTGAAGAAGTGGCTGGCGCACTTCGATACCGGACTAGCAGTCCCATTCGTAGGCCTGAACGGATCGGTCTCTGAGACCGATTCCATTGGCAACGAGTTGGGTGTACCGCTCCAACCGCCGAAGGTACTTGCGGATGGCTCGATAGACGTCGAACACGGAACGCAGGTACTCGCCTTTGTCAGAGACACCGCGCGACTTGTCTGGCTGGCAGGAACAACGCCCGATGACTACGCACACGATCTGACGCTGCTGGCCCAGACCTCTCATGCCTAGCCGGAAAGCGGCCCGCAGCCACTGTGCTCGGCTGATCGCTGTCACGCTGTGCGTCGCGTCGGCCGGATTGATACTGACGCTGTCCTCATGCGCAGCAGGCAACCCTGTCGGTTCGCCAACCAAGTCGACGGCGAGCAGCCTGGACATATTGGGCGTGACCAGCTTTCCGAACGGCAAACGGACGCCGGTTCCGACTATCTCCGGCAAGACACTCGCGGGCGGAACGGTCAGCTCTGCACAGTTCGCGGGCGACGTGATCGTGATCAATGTCTGGGCATCCTGGTGCGCACCATGTCGCGCGGAGTCTCCGGCTCTTGCAAAGCTGGCTCGAAGTCTCCAAGGCCAGCACGTACATTTCCTCGGCCTTGATGAATCGGACGTCCGGTCGGCAGCTATCAAGTTTGCAGCCGCAGTTGGTGCGACGTACCCCGAGTTGGCAGATCCGGACGGCGGCATCCTCGCGCGGCTACGCCTCTTGCCGGTGAAGGGCATTCCCAGCACTCTGGTGGTGGACAGCTCCGGACGTATGGCTGCCCGGGTGATCGGCCCGGTTACCGCGGACGTTCTCACGCAGTTGGTAAAGGCGTCGCAACTTCAGTGAGCCGGCCAATCGCGTCGGCAAACTCATCCGAACGCCTCCGCTTCGCCAGCACGTTCCTGCCTGCTATCGCGTTTGCCCTTTCGGGTGCTACTTTGCGAGCCGCGTATCGCACATCAACGCGGTGATCGGGGAAACATGGTCGGGACGGCGAGTGTCCCTGGCCGTGCTCAGCGAGGAGCACGGCCATTTGTTGCCGCACTGAGCGACTACTTTGCCCTCACCAAACCCAGGATCATCGAACTGCTCCTGGTTACGACAGTTCCCGCGATGATGCTTGCAGCGCATGGGCTTCCTCCGATCGGTTTGGCTGCGGCCACCTTGGTCGGTGGCAGCCTCGCGGCGGGCAGCGCCAATGCCTTGAACTGCTACCTGGACCGCGACATTGACGCGGTGATGCATCGGACCGCAGGTCGTCCACTCAATCGCTCGCTCATAAGCCCGCGCAGGGCGTTGATTTTCGGGCTGATCCTCGGGGCTGTCTCGGTCGCCCTGCTGTGGCTTACCACCGACGCGCTGGCCGCTTGGCTGGCCGCAGCCGCGATCGCGTTCTATGTCCTCGTCTACACGGCACTGCTCAAGCGGCGGACCTCTTCCAACATCGTGTGGGGAGGCGCTGCGGGCTGTATGCCTGTCCTGATCGGGTGGGCGGCAATTTCCGATTCGGTGACGTGGACCCCCGTCGTGCTCTTCGCAGTCGTCTTTCTCTGGACGCCACCGCATTTCTGGGCATTGGCCATGCAGTTCCGCGACGACTACGCCGCCGCAGGGGTTCCGATGTTGCCCGTGGTGGCCAGTCCGGAGTTCGTGGCGGGCAGAATCCTCATGTACTCGTGGGCGATGGTCGGTACGTCGCTGCTGCTGTGGCCCGTTGCGAAGACCGGGCCGGTGTACCCGCTGGCAGCCGCGCTATGCGGCGGTTGGTTCCTTGCGAAGGCCTACGAGTTGCGCGGTCGAATTCGTGCTGGATTGCCAGCACACTCAACTCGGGTTTTCCACGCTTCGATCACCTACTTGGCGTGCCTCTTTCTCGCGGCGGCTGTCAGCACGGTGTTGCCGGCTGCGTGGCACTGAGTCATCACCGGGAAGGTGGGGCGCCTGGTGGATCATCGGCATGTAACTGCGCGAGATAGTTCTGCCAGGCAAGGAGTTCGTGATCAATGTCGCCGCTGCTTCCTGCGCTCGGGCTGCTTGCCATAGCGGACTTCGTCGAGCTCGCGTTGGGACGCGCTGCGACGGAGTCGGGGTGTAGGAGTCGCCACCAGATCCAACACCCGACTACGGCGAACATGGGCCACTCGAAGGTATAAACCCACGCTATCTCGCGGCCCCCGAGTGCTCGGGTCAGCTCGAACCAACCTGCCAACAGGCAACCGGTGGCGCCGAAGACCAAAGTGAGGTGCAAGCGGATCGCCGTGCGCGAAAGATACGCCTCGCGAAAATTGACCGCGGAAGCTTGCTCAGCGTTCGCCTCGAATTCTGGAGTTGACATCTCAATAGGCCTCGCTCGCCTTTGCCGATTCGATTACGACCGCAGCGTCCGTGCGCCTCACCCGGCGGGCGTCATGCCGAAGCCATTCGCGAGCGGCCAGTGCGACCCAGGCCGTATCGAGCAACATACTGCCCGCCCACATCAGAGCGCCGCCTAGTTGCTGATCAGCCAGGACGTCAGGGCCGAATGGCCGTGCAACCGTGGCGTAGTAGGGATACACCACGAACGGCGACGCGTACAGAAAGAATCCTGTCAGGGCCTCGGGAACCATCATCAACAGCAATGACACGACTCGGGACGCAGGGCTCAGCCGGCGAGCGCCGGGGTTGCTGCCGATGATCGGGTAGTAGTAGAGCACCGCAACGGCGAGATAGAGCGGATGTTCAACGAACTCGTGTGCCCATTGATGCCGCAGGGCGTAGTCGTAGAAGGGCGAGAAGTGTGTGCCGGTAAGCACGCCGACGAACGCGAGCCACGTCAGCACCGGGTCGCTTAGCCACCGCATCAACCTGCTGCGCAAGAGCGGCAGCAACCGTCGTTTTCGAAACTCGGGAGTGGACGCTCTGAGGACGAGAAGCGCGGGCTCACCGAGGACGAGAAGCGGCGCGGCGACCATCATCATGATCATGTGCTGCGTCATATGCGCCCAGAAAAAGACATCGTCATATGAACCAATTGGGCCAAGTAGTGCAATCCATAGCAGAGCTAATCCACCGATAAAGCAAGAAAACTGGCGAATCGGCCAAGGCTGATTGGGATGCGCTCGGGAGACGACCCGCGCAGCCCACAGATACGAGAAAGCGGCCAGTATCAATCCAGCTACGACGAGCGGATCGAAGGTCCAGGTGCTCAGCACCTGCCACGCATTGCGCACGGGGGCACGCTACGCCTTGATCATCGGGAAAGGCGCCGCGTCATCGCTAAAGAGCTATGCGGAAAATTGAACTTAGCCTAGCTAACTTCTTGACAGCTAAACACCGGAGGGCCAAGGTGATGCACGACCAGCTATGTGCTGGGCGTCTCGCCGGTAATAAGGGGTAGCCAGTGGTCGCACGACGCGCATATCTCGGTGTGGCAGCTGTTGTCGTTGGTGGAGCGGCCGCCGTAGCCGCGACAGGATTCGTACTTTCAAGCGCGGGCGCAACCCCTGGCCTATTGCGAGCAACAGTGAACGGCACGGCCAACACTTCGCAGGGCGTTCTTCCCCATGCGTTCCTGAATTTGGATACGTATCCCGACAGCGCGGCCGGTGCTCACGGTGCTGATGGCGGGGCGCATCCCGATTGGGTGACTTACGGCCCCACCAGCAATTTGAGCGTTCCGGCGCACAGCCTCGTAACCATCACGATTAAGCAGTACGACAGCGGCGGTACGATCACCAACCCGTATTTTGCCAAGGTGCACGGCACGGTCGACGGAACGATGACGGTCGACGGCAAGACAGTAACCGAGGCTGATCCGGACTCTGTTGGGCATACCTTTACGCTGCACGCGTTGCCAACGAACCAAGATCCCTTGTTCGTCAGCGTCCCACTGCCGGCCGAAGCCGATGACGCCCCAACGGCTCCCGGCTCGGACTATCCCGCGCCGCACGTCGTGACGTTTTCATTCATCACCGGCGGTAAGGGCGAGTACATCTGGAACTGCGAATATCCCTGCGGCGACGGGTATTACGCCAAGTTCGGCGGCCCTATGTCTACTCAGGGCTACATGTCCGGCAACCTCAATGTGACCTGACGAACCACGATCGATTTGTTAATTCGAAAGGCGCAGCAATGGTGAGTCCTGAGCCCGCGGTGGACACGGTCATCGGACCGAAACCGCGTGTCGAAATTCGCCACGTCTTTTGGATCTGGCTGGCGCTCACCGTCCTGCTCGTGCTGTTCTCACTGTGGGTGCCAGCCCGTTTGATGGGGCCACCGGCGTCGCCGACCATGCACGCTGTCGAAAGCACCATGACGGTGTTTTCTGTGGCGGCCAGTCCGGTTGCGGCGATCGTTTGGGCTATCGCTATTTACAGCCTGCTCCGGTGGAGGAGTAAGGGCGAACCCGACCGAGACGGCCCGCCACTAAGAGGAAATGGGCCGGTCACCGCGACGTGGGCACTGCTTTCTACCGCGCTGTGTTTGGTGCTCCTGGTTTGGGGTCTTGCAGAGATGACCTCGGTGACGTCCGCGGCCGAAGCGAGTAACCCGCTGGTGGTCAACGTAACCGGGCAACAGTGGACTTGGACATTCGACTATCCAGGCCAGGGCAATGTCGAATCGGATCAGCTGTATCTGCCGTTGAACCGCCCCGTCGTCTTCCACGTGACCAGCAAGGACGTCATTCATTCGTTCTGGGTGGTCCAGATGGGCATCAAGGTCGACGCTAACCCGGGACAGACCACGAAGACGTCGGTGACGCCGGACAAGCTGGGGACCTTCGACGTTCGGTGTGCGGAACTCTGCGGGCTCCGGCATGCGGATATGGAAACCAGTGCACACGTCGTCAGCACTGCTGACTTCTCCTCGTGGCTAACGCAGAACGGCGGTCACAGTTGACGAATCGGACACCACACGACGGAGGTCCAAGGTGAGTACAGCTGTATTGGACCATCCGCCAATCGACGAGCAAGCACCAACCGGCGGCGGCGTCATGCGTCGTCTCAACGTCGTCACTGCCCTCGTAGCCGGCGTAGTCCTCGGGTTCATCGGCTGGTTCGTGGCCCACCTCCTCTGGCAGGATGGTGACCACGGCTCAGATCAGGTCGTGCTCGTGACGCTCACTTGCTGGGCGATCGGCTTCATGCTCGGCATCGGAGCATTCAACGGCCCGCTCGGCTGGCTCCGCGGTAGGGACCTGACCCACCAGGACGAACTGTTCCTGGCCGGCAAGAACCAGGGAGTCTCGCGCTATTTCCGCTTCACCACCGATCACAAGGTGGTCGGCATTCAATACCTGGTCGTCACGATGGTGCTGTTCGCCTTCGGCGGGACGCTCGCGATGCTGATCCGTACCAATCTGATCTCGCCGAACTCGCATTTCCTCAATCCACAGACCTACAACGCGGTGGTCGGCTTGCACGGCCTGATCATGATCATCGCGACGATCATCATGGTGACCGGCCCATTCGGAAACTTCATCATGCCGATCATGATCGGTGCCCGGGACATGGCGTTCCCGCGCTTGAACGCGCTCAGCCTCTGGTTGATCGTCGCAGCGATACCCGTACTGTTGTCCGCAGCCTTCCTGGGCGGAATCCCCACCGGGTGGGTCGGCGCTGCGCCGTTGGCCGACCAAGCGCCGCCTGGCATGGACGCCTACTCGATGTTCATCATCATCTTCGCGGTGTCGAGCGCGGTCGCCGGCGCGAACATCACTACCACGGTGCTCACCATGCGAGCTCGGGGAATGAGCTGGAACCGTACTCCGATCTTCGTTTACGGAACGGTGGCCAGCGTCGGCTTGGCGATCCCCGCGTTTCCGTTGTTCATGGCATCGCAAGTGTTACTGCAGGTGGACCGCACCCAAGGCGGTCAGTTCTACGTCGCATCGGGTGGCGGCAATCCGTGGCTCTACGCCAACCTCTTCTGGCTCATGGGCCACCCCGAGGTATACGTCATTCTCATTCCTGCGATAGCAGCCCTGATGGAAATCACTCCGGTCTTCTCTCGCAAGCCACTTTTCAGTTTCAATGCCGCGGTCATCAGCATCGCCGGCATCGTCGGACTCAGCGTGATGGTGTGGGCGCACCACATGTACGCATCGGGTTGGGCACCAGACCTCAACGGTCCCTTCATGCTGACGACTGAGATGATCTCCGTGCCAACCGGCCTGCTGTTCCTGGTGATACTCGGCACCATGTGGCGCGGCAGGGTCTGGACCGCCCTGCCGATGATGGCCACCTACGCAATGCTCTGGAATTTCATCATCGGGGGCATCACCGGTATCTACTTGTCGGACGTACCGGCCGACTACGCACTGCACGGCTCGATGTTCGTCACCGCACATTTCCACTACACCTTGATGGGGGCCGGCTTGACCGGAGCGATCGGTGCGCTCGCGTACTGGTTCCCCAAGATGACCGGCCGAATGCTGAACGCGCGGGCGGGTTACATATCGTTCTGGTTCGTCCAGATCGGATTCAACATCACCTTCATGGGTATGTTCGCGGTGGGTCTGGCCGGTCAGCCGAGGCGCGTCGTGACCTACGCGCATCTCTTCGCCGTCGGTAATTTCGTGTCGACGATCGGTGCATATTTGATCGGGATCGGCATGCTGATCCTGCTCTGGGCGGTGGTCAGTTCGTGGCGTCACGGCGAGCGCGCACCCGCAAATCCCTGGGGAGCCAAAACACTTGAGTGGACGGTGCCCAACCCGATTCCGATGGAGAACTTCACGGTCCTCCCGATTGTCACTTCGGATCCGTATGGGTACGGCGAGGAGGCCGACTCAACAGGGCCTGAGTTCGACCGGGCAGCTGATGGTTCCGTTCGTGAGCCTGCTCAGGTAGGAGCCATCGGGGACTCCGGCCACGCACCGGTTGTCGACAGCGAGGTAGAGCGATGACCACGGTCGCCGAAGTCCCAGTACCTGGGCAGCCACTAGAGGAAGTCGATACCGTCGGGCGGCGCCAGCGGATCGGCGTGTTGCTTCTCATCGTCGCGGATATGGCGTTCGTGGGCGCGCTGATCTTCTCCTATTTCTATCTGCGCGGCCTGAACACGTCTGGCAGTTGGCTAACCAAGGACGCTTCGACAGCTCCTATCTGGATTGGGTGGGTGATCGCCGCGGTGCTCGTAGTGAGCACGTGGGTCCTCCGGCAGGGCCTTGCCGGCGTGAAAGAAGGCAAACAGGCGCGACTGGCCAACGCCGTCGGCATCGCCCTGCTACTGGTGCTCGGGGATGCTGTCGTTCAAGTAATCCAACTGGTGTCCTTCTCCTTCAAGCCGGATGCCAATGCCTACGCGTCGAGCATCTACACACTGGCCGGTGCGAACCTATTCCACCTTCTGCTTACGGCCCTGCTGGGCATCGGACTGTGGAACCGCTCGCGGCTCGGGAAGTATTCGGTCGCTGACCCGTGGCAGGTCGAGATCGTGACGATCTGGTGGACCTGGATTGCTCTTGCCGCAGTCGCCGGGGCAATCACGACGTCCTTCATCGCGAGCCCGAACATCGGCGGTTGATCGTCAGCCGACAGGCGGGGTCTGAGTTACGATCCGGCATTGCCTGCGAGCTGGGCGACCCACGACGGCAGTTCTATCTGAGTGAACCGCGCGCCGCTCGAAGACACCGCATACAGCGCAGCTCCTGAGGCTCGCATCGCGGTGGCGTAACCTTCGCCTTCGCTCGTCGGTGCGAGGTCGCTGATCTCGTTGGGTGCGGCGCCTTCATCGGCCCAGCTAGCTCCAGCGTCAGAGGAGACCTCGAGATGAGCGTGTTCGCCCAACATCCAAATCTCGACTCCGTGACATCCCCAGGGCGGACTGCCCTTATCGATCCGAAGAGGTGGACCCACCGTCCAGCTCCGGCCACCGTCGACGGTGCGTGCAACCCGTACGGATTGATCAGCGTTGGCAACGGGCATCTCCCACGACTTGCCTGAGCCGCACGGCGCCAGCACTGCCAGCGCACTGTGGCCGAGCTCCGCGATCGGACTCCAGGATCGGCCCCCATCACTCGTGGTGAACGCGAGATCCGTGCCCGCCGGCCCGTGGCCGGTCAGCCAGCCGACATTCGCGTTCGCCCACGTGATCGAGTCCAAGTTCAAGGCACTTCCAGGGCGCAGCCGCCTTGCACTCGTGATCGTGCTCCAGCCCGAACGTACCCGCCGTACAAGCGTTCCACCGTCTGTCACGGTGACCGCCGTGACGGTCGCTCCGGCGAGGCCGACGGCGCCTCTGGAATTCACCAGGCCGGCAGGCAATTCAACCGGACTCCAGTGGTGGCCGGCATCGGCACTGGTCAACAAAGGTGAGCTGGTCAGCCGATCGTAGGGTTCGATTCCCGCGACCAGCTCGGCTGAATCCAGGGTGACCGCCAAGCCGCCCCCGGTCGGGACGGCAACCGGCGTGAGGTTCTCGACACTCTTCCACTGGCTGTCTGTATGCAGTAACACCGAGGCCGCCCCGCTACGCCAGATTGCGTAACCCGAGCTGCCGCTTGTCATCAACAACCAGGGCGTGGATGCGCTGGGCGGCAGGTAACTCGGAGCTGACGATGCGGAAGACGATGAGGACGAACACGAGATAACCGTCGACGCGAGGCATCCCACCACAACTGTAGAAAGGACACCCCGCTCGACGAACAACATGCGAGCGGAACGGGCTCGCTGCCTGGAACGACTCATCGCAGTATCTTCCTGACCTCGTCGCCGATCAGGTCGGTGTAGGTCTTTCCCAGATCGGGATTTGCGCCGTCTCCGAGGTATTCAAGCTCGAGGCCAGTATCGGAAACGAAAAACATTCCTTCGCTGTGAGCGATCATGCCCACCGTCGGCACCTGCACGCTCATGCCGTAAGAATCCAGCGCCTCACGCAGAGCTGGCTCGCTGCCAGCAAGATAGTGCCAGTTCTGCAGGTCGGCGAGCCCGTGCGATCGCGTGAATGCGGCCACATCCGCCACGTTGTGGAAGATCGGGTTCGAATCGATGGCCAGGATTTCCAACCGATTTGCAAGCGCACCCAGTTGGCGATCAACCGCCGCCAACTGGTTCGCGATGATAGGACAGTCGTCGCTGCACACCGGATCGAGGAACGTGAGGATCACCAACTTGCCGCGAGCAGAGGACAAGCTCACCGCAAGACCGGTCTGATCCGTCAGCGAGAAGGGCGCTGCGGGCCGCTGGCCCAATGCAACGAACCCTCCCCCGCTGTCGGCCAGAGCCGCGGTGGCATCAGCTGGCCGGAGAACCGAAACCGCGAGAACCAGCGGAATGACCACTAGTGCGCCGACGCCGACCGCCGACACACCAGTAGTGAAGGCCACCCGGACAGCTCCGCTACGTGACGTGGCCGCGGTGTACGTCCTGGCTTCAAAGGACTTCTCGACACCGCGGTTGACCCCGATGATCGGCCGGCCCGTGACCAGTAACAACGCCAACGGCACCGCTGTGTTCGGGTCCGTGCCCAGGCCACCAAGTACGCCGAACCCTTGCGCGAGCCACCACGTCAGAGCACACAGCACGAGACCAGCAACTACAAAACCCTTGGACGGCCAGATCCACAAGCCTGCCCCGATCACCACAAGCGCGGCAGTGATGGCGAGGTTTAGTTCTACCGGATACGTTGCCGCCAAAGTAGCCGTGGCCCGGATAGGTCGCGCCAGCACACCGAAATGAACATTGTCGGCGGCGCCCTGAAACGGAGCGACCAATCCAGCCGCCGTCCAATTGCGTTCCCATGGGATTGCCTGGAAGACCGCGCCGAGTAGGAGCCACCCGCCAGCGACCTGACGCGCTGTTCTGGCGATGAAACCAGTCGACCATCGCTCACGCGGCGCTAGCAGAAGTCCAGCGGCCACGGCATAAAGGACAGCCGCCCCTGGCGAACCCATCAGCCAGGACGAGCCGGGTCCAAGCACGCCACCCAAAAATTCTCCGCTTACCCACACCACCGCGCTCCATACGATGGAAGCCCACAGGGATGCCCTGGCGAGCCAGCCATCGCGGCCTGAGCTGAGGATCAGAACGCCGAGGCCGACCTGTATCCACACCGTGATCGCATCGGCGGCGACCGGATGATGGAGCCAGTCGCGGGCCAGCGGGCTGACGAGATTCCCCAACCAGTGCGGGGATTCCGACATCCCGGGAGCGATGACACGAGCGACGAAGCCGGCTGGCATCTTGGGTTGGGCTTGTAGCATCCCGTCGACCAACCACAGCAACCCCAGCCCAATGCGGAGAGTCCTTCGCATCGCCGGTTCGGATCCGGCGCTGCCAAGCCACCGGACGCTGAGGTTTGCAAGTCTCACAAGCGGCTTGCTCCGCAAAGCCACGGCGACAGCGGCAAGCACGAAAGCAATCGCTACCAATAGCAGCAGGCCACGGCCCAAAGTTGACACCAACTGGGGGCCGAGGTTGGCCAGCTCGCTGCCGGGCGTAGTTGGCATCACGTCGGATCCCCGAGGAAGAGTGCGTTACCGGTGACGGATTGATCGTCCCCGGCCACGTTGCCTCCCGTATTTGCCCCATCGGTATAAGACCGGCGGCAGATGGAATTAACCTAGCGCGGACGACCCTCGATGACCATTGCCAGCATCGTCTTGATATTAGGGGGAATCCCGTGGTGATGAGTAGCCAGAATTCCATACGATGTCTGGCGGTGGCGTTGCATATCGTCGATCATCTTGAGGACACTGAGCAAGGCATAGCGTGAGGTCGGCAACTCGAAGCAGACTCTTTCAGGAGGTAGACGTGGACAGTGACAACCCAACCGCCAACCGCATGCACTTCGAGGGTGCGCATAACGCGACACCTGTGGTGCAGGAGATTGTGGATGAAGTTGCCGAGGAGCAAACGGGTGCGGAAGTCGAGCAGGTTGAGGCGGCCATCCAGGATAAGTGGGCCGACACCTTCGGCGAGGCCGCAGCACCCGTACCGGATGAAGATGCAGCCGAAATGGCTCAACACATCAGCGACGGAACCGAGGTAAAGATCGTTCCTCCCGCCATCCCGGCGAGCCCTACTGACTGACGGACTCCTCGCCGTCCATATCCGTATCTCCCTTGTGAACACGGTCGATCGTTACCGCAGCGAGCACTATCAAGACGACGCCACCAAGGCCGACGAATAACCACCCGATGGCCCAATGGCCGATCAAGGCGAGCGGATAGCCAATGAGGTAGCACAGCGCGGCGCTGGCGATGAGCAGCCATTGCCTTCGGTTCGGCTGGGGCAATCCGGGGCTCACCCGCTGAGCTTGCAGTATTTACAAACCGGCCGCAAGGCTGACGCTGCTGCTCGGCTCGGACGCGTGCAACTACGCGACCGCTGCCGCGCGCGGCCGAGTTGTCAGCCGCTGATGAGTGTCGCGGCACACCCTGTCGGTGATCGACGAAACGGGCGCGCCCTCCTACCTCGAATCGACGAATCCGGCGAACAACGCGCGGTATGCATCGGTCGGATTCCAGGCGCACGGTCAGCTCATCGGTCTTCCGGACGGTCCTGCGGTTACGACCATGTGGCGCCCCGGCGCCAGCGACTCTCCGATCGCGTGACTGCTGCCAGCGGAAGGGACGGTGGCGTCGTCCATTAGATTGATATGCGATGACTAACTCCGGGGAGGCGCCACAGGTCTCGTTCGCCGAACTCGGCTTGGACGAGCGGGTATTGCGAGCCCTGGCAGACGTCGGTTATGAGAGTCCGTCAGCCATTCAGGCGGCCACGATCCCCCCGCTGATGCAGGGAAAACACCTTGTCGGGCTGGCTCAAACCGGAACCGGCAAGACCGCCGCCTTCGCGCTGCCGATCCTGTCCAGGATCGACATGAGCCAGCGCAAGCCGCAGGCGCTGGTTCTGGCTCCGACCCGCGAGCTGGCGTTGCAGGTGTCCGAGGCGATCGGTAAGTACGCGCACTACCTGCCGGGCTTGCATGTGCTGCCCATCTATGGCGGCCAGAGTTACGGCGTCCAGCTGAACGGTCTCAAGCGGGGCGCGCAGATCGTGGTCGGCACGCCTGGTCGAGTAATCGACCACCTGCAGAAGAAGACGCTGGACCTGAGCGAACTGCGCTTCCTGGTGCTCGACGAGGCCGACGAGATGCTTCAGATGGGGTTCCAGGAGGACGTCGAAACCATCCTGGCTGACACCCCGGACAGCAAGCAGGTCGCACTGTTCTCGGCGACGATGCCGGCCGCGATCCGCAGAATCGCCAAGAAGTACTTGAAGGACGCAGTCGAGATCACGGTCAAGACCAAGACCGTGACCGCGGCGAACACCCGACAGCGCTACATCCTGGTGGCCAATCCGCAGAAGGTCGATGCGCTGACCCGGGTGCTGGAGATCGAGCCATTCGAGGCCATGATCGTGTTCGTCCGTACCAAGCAGGCCACCGAGGATCTTGCCGAGCGGCTACGGGCCCGCGGATTCTCCGCTGCGGCGATCAACGGTGACCTGATTCAGGCCCAGCGCGAGCGAACCATCGGGCAGTTGCGTGGCGGCGACCTGGACATCCTGGTGGCCACCGATGTCGCTGCCCGCGGCCTGGACGTCGAGCGGATCAGCCATGTCGTCAACTTCGACATTCCGCAGGACGCCGAGTCCTACGTCCACCGCATCGGACGTACCGGTCGCGCCGGACGTTCGGGTGAGGCGCTGCTGTTCGTAACGCCGCGCGAACGGCATCTGCTCACCGCGATCGAGCGGGCAACCCGGCAGCCGGTGACGGAGATGTCGCTGCCGTCGGTGGACGACGTCAATGCTCGGCGGGTGGCCAAGTTCGCTGATTCGATCACTGCTCGCCTGGATGCCACGGAACTCTCGTTCTTTCGGGGGCTCATCGCCGACTACGAACGAGAGCACAACGTTCCGATCGCTGACATTGCTGCTGCCCTGGCGGTTCTGGCCCAGGACGACCAGTCGCTGCTGATGCCGCCCGAGCCGCCCCGTGCCAAGCGTGAGCGCGTTTCGGAATCCCGGCCGCGGAAACCGCGCACGGAAGTGCCGATGGCGAAGTACCGGATCAGGGTCGGGCGCCGGCAGAAGGTGCAGCCGGGGGCCATCGTCGGAGCATTGGCCAATGAGGGTGGCCTCAGCCGAGCTGACTTCGGGCACATCGACATCCACGGCGACCACACTCTGGTGGAACTACCCGCGGATCTGCCTGACGAGGTTTTTGCCCGCCTGG
The DNA here is from genome assembly GCA_036488285.1 of Jatrophihabitans sp. GTDB lineage: Bacteria > Actinomycetota > Actinomycetes > Mycobacteriales > Jatrophihabitantaceae > Jatrophihabitans_A. Next base: position 36,906 of record DASXHV010000035.1, read on the forward strand.
CGCGCACTCGGGTCTCCGGTCAGCTCATCGAACTTCGCAGGGAATCCGACGGCGAGGTCCGACGCTCAAAGGGCGCCGGAAAGCCGCACAAGAAGGCGCATCGGAAGGGCTGACGACAACTAGGCGTCAGCATCTTCCATCTTTTCGACCAGGCGCGACAGAGCTGGCAGGGCCGCCAGGACCGCACTACGGTCGCCCGGCTCGAGCGTGTCCAATGCGCTCTCGAAACGGCGTTCGTGGGCTTGGCGCCAGGAACTCAGGAGCTCGTTACCGGTGGCGGTCAGGAAAAGTTGCACCGCGCGCCGGTCGGCAGGATCGGGATTGCGGGTGACGAGGTCCGCGATCACCATCTGCTGGATCAGGGTGCTGACGGTGTTGTTGGCCAGTCGATGTCGGGTGGCCAACTCGCGCAGCCGAAGGCCTGGTTCATCGGCGAGTCGCTGCAATATCTCGACCTGGGCCATCGGCAGCGTCTCCCATGGATAGTCGCTGCGGATGCTGGCTCGCAGCACCCTGCGCAGCCGGGTGACGATGTCGGTCAGCAGCCAGGCATCGGCGGCGGCCACTGACGGGGCAACCGACGGACGCCGAGATCGGGAAGGCACGAGGTGATTCTTACTCACCGCATCGGTGGTGGCTGGCACCTGCTCACCGTAGCAAGAACCGATCTGCCTTAGAATAGTTCTGTGGCAGATATGTATGCGACGGTCCGGAGCGGCTGGTGAATTCGATGTCGTGGCGGCAGCTGCTGATCGAGCCGGCGCGGCCCGACCGGATTCGGGGGTCGACGCGCGCGCCATGGTTGGCGGTCGCTGCCGTATGCGTCGGGGCGTTCATGGGCCAGTTGGACGCCAGCATCGTGACGGTCGCGATACCAAGCCTGCGTCACGACCTGCACGCGAGCTTGGCGGGCGTGGAGTGGGTGTCCTTGTCCTACCTGCTGGTGCTGGTGGGCACCGTCGCTGCGGTGGGCCGCTGGGCCGACATGACCGGCCGCAAACTGCTGTACACCTACGGGTTCATCGTGTTCACCCTCGCCTCGCTCGGGTGCGGCTTGGCGGGCAGCCTCACCGTACTCGTGGTGATGCGGGTGGTGCAGGCGCTCGGTGCGGCGATGCTTCAGGCCAACAGCGTTGCGTTGATACGGACCGCGGTCCGTGCCGAGCAGTTGCCGCGTGCGATCGGCGTGCAGGGCGCGGCGCAAGCGCTTGGTCTGGCGTTGGGCCCTGCGATTGGTGGGCTGCTGATCGGCTTCGGCGGATGGCGCTGGGTGTTCTACGTCAACGTGCCGGCAGGCGTCCTCGGGGTCGCGATGGCGTGGTTGCTTATTCCGCGCACCCGAGTTCGGGCGCCACGGGCTCGGTTCGACTGGGCCGGCGTCGCCACGCTGCTACCTGCGTCGGCGGCGCTGCTGCTGGCGCTGTCGCTGATGGCACAGCATTCACGGTCCAGCGCCGCGACGGCCCTCGGCCTCGTGCTCTTGTCGGCGTGCTTGTTCACTGCGTTCGTGCTCGTCGAGCGAAGAACGGCAGCCCCGCTGATCGATCTGACCCTGTTCACCGAGCGCCGGTTCGCTGCGGGCATCGCCGGCGGCATGCTGTCCTACCTGGTGCTGTTCGGAGTGCTGTTCGTGACTCCGCTCTACCTCGAGGACGCCTATCGACTGGGTCCCGGCGCGGCGGGTCTGCTGCTGACCGTGCTGCCGGTGGGCCTCGGGTGCACCGCGCCCTTTGCAGCCCATGCAGTGCACCGGTTCGGTGCGACTGCAGCAGGAGCGACCGGGATGGGTCTAGTAGCAGTGACGCTCGCGGTGCTGGCTGGCGCGCCGGCCAACCGAGGCGTTCTGATCGCGGCCCTGGCGGTGGCCGGCGTCGGACTGGGCCTGTTCACGCCGTCGAACAACACCGAGGTCGCAGGGTCGGGAACCGCCCAGCAAGCCGGCATGGTGAGCGGCTTGATGAACATGATCCGCGGAATCGGGACCGCGCTGGGCGTGGCCGTGGCGGGCGCAACCTACGCCCTCGGCACAAGCTCCAACGGTCGGTCGTCCACCCTGGCCTCGGCCACGGACGGGTTCCGGATCTCCGTTGTGGTGCTGGCCGTTCTCGCAACTGCCTCCGCTGGCCTGGCAATCAGCGGAGGCAGATCTCGAGCAACTGTCGCGACGGTGAGGGCCCGATGAGCACGCCACCTCCGACCCAGGGCAAGGGGACCCCGACGTCCGTGCAGCAAGGACGCCGCGCACCGCGCTGGTGGGCAGAGGTGCTGCTGGTCGCGGTGTTCTACGGCGCTTATGACTCGGTCCGGGGGCTCATCCATGGTGACGCCGACGAGGCGATTCGACACGGCGCGGCCCTGCTGCGACTCGAGCGGCTGTTCGCAATCGGGATCGAGCATCCGCTGAACAACCATTTGGAAAACCTCGCGGTGCTGGCGGTGCCTGCGTGCTTCTTCTACGCCTCCGCGCATTTTCTCGTCACTCCCGCCGTCATGCTGTGGGCCTTCCGTTTCCACCCGCACCGCTACCGCACCGCCCGCACCGTGCTGGCAGTGCTCACCGCGGCGGCGTTGCTCGGGTTCTGGTTGTACCCGACCGCACCGCCGCGACTGCTGCCCGGCGCCGGCTTTCACGACACGCTGGCCGCGTACAGCGGATGGGGCTGGTGGAGTAAGTCCGACAGTGCACCGCGAGCGCTGGCATCACTGGCCAACCAGTTCGCCGCAATGCCGTCGCTGCACGTGGCGTGGGCCATGTGGTGCGGCGTCACCGTGTTCCGCTACGCCAAGAACTGGACGCTACGGGCGGTCGCGGGGGCGTACCCGGTTGTGACCGGGCTGGTCGTGCTGGGCACCGCCAACCACTATCTGCTCGACGTGGTTGCCGGTGTCGCGATGTGGTGGGTGGCAGACGTCGCCGTCCGGTGCTGGGCGGCTCGACGTCCGATCCGGCTGGCAGACTAACCGCGTGAGCGAAACCGAAACCGAAACCGAAACCGACAGCTCGGCTGGCGGACCTGCCACGGCGGGCGGCGATGCTGGCCAGTGGTTGTTGTTGGTGTACCGGATTCCCTCGGAGCCGACCCGTTTGCGGGCAGCGGTATGGCGGCGGTTGAAGTCCCTGGGCGCCGTCTACTTGCAGAACTCGGCTGCGGCCTTGCCCGCGAGTGAGGGTGCTGAACGGTCGTTGCGCCGGTTGCGACGCGAGATCTTGGAGATGGACGGATCAGCGGTGCTGTTGTCCTGCTCGGCACTGGTGGGCGGGCAGGATGTGGTTGCGCTGTTTCAGGCCGCGCGAGACAGCGAGTACGAGGAGATCCTGGACAAGTGCCGGGATTTTCATGCTGGGCTGGACAAGGAGTATGCGGCGAACCACTTCACCTACGGCGAGCTGGAAGAGAACGAGGTGGAGTTGGTGAAGCTGCGCAATTGGTTCGGCAAGGTCCAGACGCGTGACGTATTCGGGGCACCGGCTCAGGCTGTTGCGAAAGAGGCGCTGGACGGGTGCGAGCAGGCGCTGGAGGCTTATGCCGCGCGCGTGTACACCGAAGAAGGCGAGGGGGACTGAATCCCCCTCGCCCGCTCCGAGGGTGAAGCTTGGCTGCTAGCTGGTGGAGCGCCGCGTGACGCGGTGGATGCTGAGCGGCAGCAAGATGACGACCGCCACGGGCACGATCCACCACACCGGCGCGCTCGTGTTGCGGCTGAGGAGATAGGTCACGGCGAAGGCGAGGGCTACGCCGACTGCAACGCGCCAGTCGTCACCGATGACGAAGTCGTACCAGAACGCGCCGAACGCTCGCAGTTTGCTGATCATGAGTTGGCTGCTCTCTGAGGGGATGCGGTGGTCGTGCTGGATGCGCTGGCCGCTATTGCGGCGGGGACGGGTTGGGCGCTGACCGGCTTACTGCGGAACAGCGCGACCATGGCTAGCGCGTAAAGGCCGATGGCGGGTATCAGGACGAGCAGCGCTGCGTCCGAACCGGGCCAGTGTGCTCCGGCGCCTTCGGCTCCCCAGAACATTCCGAACGCGGTGAGCATGATGCCGACGACGAACTTCATGCTGTTTTCCGGCACTCGCGCCAGCGGTGCTCGCACGGCCAGACCCACGACGGTGACCACCAGAACGGCTGCGACCGCTGCCGTGGCGGCGAGCGGAATGTCGTGCTGGTTGCTGCCGAAAGTGAGCGCGATGAATGCGACTTCCAGCCCCTCGAGCACGACACCTTTGAACGAGAGGGTAAAGGCGTACCAGTCGGCTACCAGGCCGCGCCGCTCAGCTTGGACTTGGCCTGCCGCGGCGAGTTGGGTTTCAAAGATCAACGCTTCGTCGTGCAGGGCTTTGTTCCCGCTGGCGCGCAGAATTGCCTTACGCAGCCATTGCAAACCGAAGACGAGCAGCAATCCACCCACGAAGAGCCGTAGGCCGCCAAGCGGGATGGAAGATACCGCCGGACCCAGCGCGGCGATGATCACCGCGAGGGTGAGCAGTCCGGCGAACAGTCCGGTGATTGCCGAGCGCCAGTCCCGCGCCGTACCGGCAGCGAGAACGATGGTCAGGGCCTCGACAGCTTCGACGATGCAGGCCAGAAATACCGCGATGAACAGGGCTGAGCCGCTCACAAACTACTCCTCGCTGGTTCCGATGCCGTGCCGGCATTGAGTCGCACAGCAGGGTTCATACTAACAGCCGTTAGATCAGATGGGTAACCGGTGCTATCTGCTTGGCCAGCCAGGTCGGTGGTGTAGGCGAGGCAGTGATCTGGGTCGAGATCGACAGTTACCTGCGCCCCGCGAGGATGAGCTTGCCCGTCATAGACCGCAGAGATCAGGTGCGGGCCGGCTGCGATCACGTGGTCATAGCCGCGGCCGCGGTAGGCGACATCGATCACTTCACCGCGGAGCACGTTGGAGGTTGGCTGCTCGGTGCTGCCGTCCGGGTCGGCGACGATCCGGGTGGCCGCTGGGCGGACCAGCAGCCGAACGGAGTCCCCGCCCCGCACCGGACCGATGCTCCTGGCGCGGATCACGATGTCACCGACGCGGATGTGGCTGTGCTCGTAATCCTTGTGGACCACCCGGCCGGGCAGCTCGCCGGCGACGCCGGTGAATCGTGCGACGAACGGGGTAGCGGGTCTGCGATACACCTCTTCGGGACCGGCAAGCTGGATCAGCTTTCCCTTGTCCAGAACGCCGATCTTGTCGGCCAACGCGAACGCTTCGGATTGATCGTGAGTGATGTAGACGGCGCTCGCGCCGCTTTCCCGAGTCAGGGTTGCGATCTCGACCCGGAGCCGTTCACGCAGGTCGGCGTCCAGGTTGGACAGCGGCTCGTCGAAGAGCAACAGCTGGGGTTGGGCGACCACGGCACGAGCCAGGGCGACGCGCTGCTGCTCGCCGCCGGACAGCTCGTGCGGGTAGCGCTCGGCGTACCGGGCCAGCCCGACCCGCTCCAGCACGGCTTGAACCCGCTCACGTGCGACTGCATTGTTGAGGTGTCGCCGCCGCAGCGCGTAGCCGACATTGCCCAGCACGGTGAGGTGGGGCCACAGCGCGTAATCCTGAAACACCATGGCCAGGTTGCGTCGTTCCGGGGGCAGGTGCCGACTGCCTGCGCTGGCTAGCTGCCCGCTGAGCCGAACCTCGCCTTCATCGAGTCGCTCGATGCCGGCAAGGCTCCGGACCAGAGTGGACTTGCCCGAACCGGACGGCCCGAGCAGCACCAAGAACTCGCCGGGAGTCACCTCGAAATCGACACCGCCCAACGCCGCACAGGCGCCGTAACGTTTGACGGCGCCGGTGACCTGAACGTGGTGCCCGAGCGGACCGGCTGTCTCGGTGTTCATCGAGTTCCTCCTATCCGCCGCCACCCGGCAGGGGTGAGCAATCGGAACAGTCCCCAGACGATGGCGACGACGAGCAGTGCGAACAGGATCGCGAGTACTTCCATCGCGGTCCCGCCGCCGTAGTCGTAGTTGGCAAGCGCCTTGGTGATGCCGACCGAGACCGGGGGTTTGCCCGGTGGGTAGAGCAGCTGCGACACGGGCAGCTCCAGCAGCGTGCCTGCGAAGGTCAGGACCCACGCCGCGACAAGGGGACGAGCCAGCAGTGGCAACACTGTCCGCAGCCAGGAGGCGAACAGGCCCGCCCCGTGCACCCGACCTGCTTCGCGCAAAGACTCCTGGACCTGACTCACGCTGCCCAACATCACGCGGGACGTCGAAGGCAGTGCAGTAGCCAGATAACCGAGCAGCAGCAAGGTGGATGTGCCGTAGAGGTGCACCCCGAGCCGGTTGGTGAGCGGCAGGTTGTAGGTGAAGATGTAGCCGGCGGCGAACACGATGCCCGGCAGCGCCACCGCGGTCAGCAGCAACAGATCCAGCACCCGGCCGGTGATGCGGGTCCCCCGGGTCGACAGCAGCCGCGCGGCGACCAGCCCCAAGATCGCGGTGACGGTGGCAGTGATCGCGGCGAGTTCGGCGGAAAGCTGCAGCGGCGCGCGCAGCGCCGGGCTGTGCAGTACCCGGCTGTAGTTGGTCAACGTCAGGTGGTGGGTGCCCAGTAGCGATCCGAGGCCGTCGATCAACGACGCCGAGACCGCACCGAAGGTGGGAACACCCAGACCGACAACGACCAACGTGATCAGGCCTGTCACGCTCAGCAGGTGCGCGGTGCGGGACAGCTTCTGGCGGCGTGCAGGGCGGCTACGGCCGCCGAGGACCCGGTAGCTCCTCCCGCGCAGCGCACGTGTCTGGGCGAGCAATGCCAGCCCGGCCAGGGCCATCAGGATCCAGCCGACCGCCGCGGCGACCGGGAACTGCACCGGGAAGTTGTCGATTGCGTTGTAGAGGGTGAAGGTCGCGACCGGGAAGTGCGCGTCGTTGGCCAAGGTTGCCGCCACCCCGAAATCGCTCACCGATTCGGCGAAGACAATGGCGAACGCCGACCAGCATGCCGGCGCTAGCAACGCCAGGACTACGCGGGCGGCAGCCGACCGCCCGCCGCCGTGAACCCGCGCGGCCGCCTCGAACTCCTCACCCAAACCCCGCAGCGCACCCGAAATTGCCAGGTAGGCAAAGGGCACGCCCTTCACAGCCAGCACCACGATCACGCCGAGCGGTCCGTAGAACAGATGCCTGAGCCAGGTGGCCGGCACTCCGAGAAGTTCGAGCACGCCGGCGGGTTCGAGCAGCCGTTCCCATCCGAGCGCGATGAGGTAGGAGGGCGCCAGCAGCAAGGCAAACATCGACCCGGCCCACAACCGCCGGCCCACCACGTTGGTGCGCAGGACGCACCACG
>DASXHV010000049.1:0-9058 GCA_036488285.1 Jatrophihabitans sp.
GTGGCCAGCACACCACGACCAGCGACGCCGACCGAGCCAGCTTTGCCAATGCCCAGGCCGCGGACCTCGTGCTCTCGTTGCACGTCGACGCCTCGCCCAGTCCGAACGCCAATGGCGTGGCCACCTACTACTACGGCGCCGGCGAGGTGTCCTCCTCGATCGGTGAGCGGTTCGCCGATCTCGTGCAGCGTGAGGTTGTCGCCCGCACCGGCATGCTCAACGGCCGGATCCACCCCAAGTCCTGGACCATGCTGTTGCTCACCACGATGCCGACCATCCGCCTCGAGCTTGGCTACCTGTCCTCGCCCGTCGATTTGGGCCTCTTGATCGATCCGGCCTTCAGGGACCGAGTCGCCGAGGGGCTGCTGGCCGCGATCCAGCGGCTGTACCTGCCGCGCGAAGAAGATCCGCCGACCGGAGTGCTAAAACTGCCGGCCTTCGCCAGCTGAGCCGAACTGCATCGGCTAGCCGAACAGCACCAGCGAGCGAGCGCCGGTGCCGCGCCGCATCCGGTCGAAGGCGGCGTCCACGTCATCAGGGCCGACCCGGTGGGTGACGAGCGCTGCCAGGTCCAGCCGTCCGTCCAGAGCTGCCGCAGCCAATAACGGCACGTCGACGTCCGGATCTGTTGAGCCGTAGACCGACGACACCAACGTGCGCGAGAAATGGAAAATCTCCAGCGCGCTCAGCGTGACCAGGTCGTCCTTGCTGCCCATTCCGACGACCACCGTGTTGCCGCCGCGACGCGTGCATTGCCAGGCGTCGCGGATCGTGTTGCTCCGTCCGACGCACTCGAAGGCATGATCGACGCCCCGACCTTCCGTCAGTGCGCGGACCTCGCGTGCCAGCGTCGGGCTGGACAGCAGGAAGTCGGTCGCACCCAACGATCGAGCGAGTTTCTCCTTGTCTGACTGGGCATCCACAGCGATGGTCCTCGCGCCGGCCAGCCGGGCACCGACGATCGCCGACAGCCCGACGCCGCCGAGACCGATGACCGCGACCGAGTCACCCGCGCCCACCCGGGCGGTGTGCTGGACAGCTCCGATCCCGGTCAACACAGCGCAGCCGAGCAGCGCGGCTTCGGCGAGCGGGAGTTCTTTGGGCAGTCGGATCGCGGCGCGGGCAGCGACCACGACCTCCTCGGCAAGTGCACCGATCCCGAGGGTGACGTGGGTAGCAGTCCCGTCGGCGAGGTGCCCTAGTGGCCGAGACGCGACACCCGCGGCCGTCTCGCACAGCCAGGGCTGGCCGTGCGTGCAGTACCAGCATGCTCGACAGGGCGGCGCCCAGTTGAGCACGACGTGGTCGCCAACTGCCAGGTTCGTCACCGAGGGCCCGATCTCGGTGACGACACCGGAGGCCTCGTGGCCGAGAATCAAGGGGAATTGTGGAGTAACGGTGCCGTTGATCATGGACAGGTCCGAATGGCACACGCCGGCCGCCCGGATCCGGACTCTGACCTGCTCCTCGGTCAGCTCGGGTAGTTCCACGTCAGCGAGCACGAGTGGGTCGCCGGGCGCAGGCGCGATCACTGCCCTGATCAGCTGATTCATCCGCCGGGCTCCGCTAGCTGACCGGAGTCAACGAGCCGACGTTGGTACCGAAGATGCGTTCCAGCGCGTACTCGACGTCGTAGCGCCAGGTCACTGTCGACTTCAATTCCATCCGCAACCGCGGGTAGCTCGGATGCGGCCGTACGGTCTTGAAGCCGACGGACCGCAGATAGTCGACGGGCAGCAAGCAGCCGTGCGAGGACGGGCCGGTAGAGCCGAAGGCCTCGATGGCCTTCACGCCACGCGGCACCAGCTCTGCCGCGACGGCCTGAGCCAACATCCGCCCGATGCCGGCCGACGTCCATTCGGGCAGCACCTTCGCGATCATCAGCAGGATCGCGTCACCCGATACCGGCGAGGTGGGAAACGACATCGAGCGTGGCACGAAACCGGGCGGAGCGAACATCGCGAAACCGGCCGGAACGCCCGCGACATAAGCGATCTTGCCGCAACTGCCCCAGTCGAGCAGGGTCGCCGACACCCACGATTCCTTGGCCAGGACGGCCTCGTCCTTGGGCAGCTCGTCGTTGTCGGCCACCGGCCCCAACTCCCAGAACAGGCAGCTGCGGCAGGCGGTCGGCAGATCGTCGAGATCGTCCAGTGTCAACGGGACGATGCGCCTCGAGACCGACATGGTGTCTAGCTAAGCCGAAGGGGGTCGTAGCTGTCCAGAAACTCTCCTAGCCGGCCGATCGCCTCCGTCAGATCCTCCGCGTGCGGCAGCGTGACGATCCTCAAATGATCCGGGGTCGGCCAGCTGAAGCCGGTCCCTTGAACCAGCAGCACCTGATGTTCACGTAGGAAATCCAGCACGAACTGCTGGTCGTCCTTGATCGGGTAGCAGTCAGGGTCCAGGCGCGGGAACACGTACAGCGCGCCGCGCGGTTCCACGCAGCTGACGCCCGGGATGGCGCGCAGCGCTGAGACCGCGGCATCGCGCTGCTCGAGCAACCGTCCGCCGGGCAGGACCAGGTCATGGATGCTCTGCCGGCCGCCGAGTGCAGTCTGGATCGCGTGCTGTGCGGGCACGTTCGCGCACAGGCGCAGGTTCGCCATCACGGACAGACCCTCGAGGTAGCTGCTCGCGTGCCGCTTGGGCCCGTTGATCACCAGCCAGCCGGAGCGGAACCCCGCAAGCCGGTACGCCTTGGAAAGCCCATTGAAAGTAAGGGTAAACAGATCCGGCGCGACTGACGCGAAGGTGATGTGCTGCGCGTCGTCGTAGAGAATCTTGTCGTAGATCTCATCCGACATCACGACGAGGTGATGCCGGCGCGCGATCTCGGCGATGCCCTCCAGTGTGCTCTTCGGGTAGACCGCGCCGGTCGGGTTGTTGGGGTTGATGACAACGATCGCGCGGGTGCGGTCGGTGACCTTGCTCGCGAGGTCGTCGAGGTCTGGCAGCCAGCCCTCGGACTCGTCGCACAGGTAGTGCACGGCACGCCCACCGGACAGCGATGTTGCCGCTGTCCAAAGGGGAAAGTCCGGCGCGGGTATCAGTACCTCGTCGTCATCGTTGAGCATCGCCTGCAGGGACATCATGATCAGCTCGCTGACCCCGTTGCCGAGCCACACGTCGTCGACGTTGTCGAGGTCGGGCAGGCCGCGCTGCTGATAGTGCTGGACGATCGCGGTGCGCGCCGACAACAGACCCTGCGAGTCGGAATACCCTTCTGCCATAGACAGATTCCGGATCACGTCGACGAGGATCTCGTCCGGTGCAGCGAAACCGAACGATGCGGGGTTGCCGATGTTGAGCTTCAGAATCCGATGGCCCTGCTCCTCGAGGCGCTTGGACTCCTCCATCACCGGACCCCGGATGTCGTAGGAGACCCCGGACAGTTTCGCTGACTGGTCAAGTTGCACGATTCAGGGTCGCACAAAGCCGGGCCGAGTCACACTGAGAATTGAATCTCACAATCCGGGACGGCATTGAGGAACCGGCGCGTGGTAGGACAGGCGGATGGAATTCCGCGATGTCGTACGCAAGCGTCGAATGGTCCGAAACTACGACCCGTCCCGACCGGTGGACCGGGCTGTGGTCGAGAAGCTCCTCGAGTACGCCATCCGGGCGCCGTCGGCGGGCTTCAGTCAGGGCTGGCACTTTCTGGTACTCGCGGACGCCGAGGACCGTGACCGGTTCTGGGCGGCGACGTCGGACCCGGGCCAGGAACCGGATTCCTGGCTACGCGGGCTGCAGTCCGCGCCGGTGCTGATTCTCGCCCTCTCCGACAAGGACGCCTACCTCGATAGGTATGCAGAACCCGACAAGGGCTGGACCGACCGCGCTGTCGCCGAGCATTGGCCAGTGCCCTACTGGGATATCGACACCGGGATGGCCAGCCTGCTGATCCTGCTGGGCGCAGTCGATGAGGGTCTTGCGAGTTGTTTCTTCGGTGTCCCGGTCGAGTGCACCGAACAGGTACACGAGGCTTTCGCCATTCCGGATCGGCTGACCGTGGTCGGCGTGGTGAGCCTCGGTTACGGCGCCCCGGACCGCAAGTCGCCGTCTCTGAGGCGGGGGCGGCGGTCGGTGTCCGAGGTGGTTTCCTACGGCCGTGTCAGTGTCGGCCGGAATGGTGAAGTCCCGGCCACACGGCTACGAAGCGCTTTCTGACGCCGACTTTCCCAGCTTCTTGGTCGCCAGCTTCGGTGCGATCATCGCGACGATTCTCTCCAGATCATCGACCGACCCGAACTCCACCGTGATCTTGCCCTTGCGCCGGCCGAGGTCGACCCGGACGCACGTATCGAGGGTGTCGGAAAGCTTGCTGGCGAGGTCGACCAGAGCAGGTGCCGAAATCCGTGGCGCCGTCTTCTTACGGGTTGTCGGCCGATTGTCCGCTCCGGCGTTGGCCGCCAACGCGACGAGTTCCTCGGTGGCACGGACCGACAACCCCTCAGCGACGATGCGGGCCGCCAGGTCTTCCTGATGGTCACGGTTACCCAGCCCAAGCAAAGCCCGGGCATGCCCAGCCGACAGCACGCCGGCCGCAACCCTGCGTTGCACCGGTACCGGCAGGTTCATCAGCCGGATGGTATTGGTGACCTGCGAGCGGCTACGTCCGATCTTGCTGGCCAACTCGTCATGGGTGGCGCCGAACTCCTCCAGGAGTTGCTGGTACGCCGCGGCCTCTTCCAATGGATTGAGCTGAGCACGATGGATGTTTTCCAGCAAGGCGTCACGCAACATCGCATCGTCTGTCGTGTCACGCACGATCGCGGGAATCGTGTCCAGACCGGCCGCGATCGTTGCGCGCAGCCGGCGCTCGCCCATGACCAGTTCGTAGCCACCTTCAGGCGTGTCCACCTGACGTACGACGATCGGCTGCAGAACGCCGAACTCCTTGATCGAGTAAGTCAGCTCAGCGAGCGCCTCTTCGTCGAAAACGGTACGAGGCTGCTTCTTGTTCGCGATGATTTCGTCGGTTCGAAGGTCCCGGAAGGTCGCGCCGGGGACCGGAGCGGGCTCGAAATAGAAATCGGTGGCGGACGAGGCGGCGATGGCCGCTACCGAAGGCACCCGATTGATGACTTTGACGCCACTACCTGATCGGGAGGCCGTGCTGCCGGACCCTTCCGCAGGCGTCGCCCTATCACCGTTTTGGGTGGTGCCTGACATAACAGCAGGGGTTGCGGGTCCTGGGTGGCCGCCTTCGTCCTGGCTTGCCTGTGGTTCGTGTTCTCGGTCGTCGGTGACCGGGGGAGAGGTCGGAATCAGAGCACCGAGGCCTCGCCCAAGACCGCCCCGCCGTTGCTTGCTGGTCATTCGTTGCCTCCGCGCTCGACACTGGTCTGTTCGCCCGATCCACCATCGTTCATTGCTGCGCCGCGCGCCGCCAACTCGCGGGCCGCGTCAAGATATCCGATCGCTCCCCTCGAACCAGCGTCGTAGGTCATCACGGTCTGGCCGTAGCCAGGAGCTTCAGAGACTCGGACGTTACGTGGGATCACCGAACGGATCACCTTGTCCCCGAAGTGATTCCGTACCTCGTCGGCAACCTGGTCTGCCAGCTTCGTCCTGCTGTCGTACATCGTCAGCAGCACAGTGGACACCTCCAGGCCGGAGTTGAGTTGACTCTTCACCAGCGCGACGGTGTTGAGGAGCTGGGCCAGACCTTCCAGGGCGTAGTACTCACACTGGATCGGGATCAGGATCTCGCGGCCGGCCACGAGGGCGTTCAACGTGAGCAGGCCCAGGGCTGGCGGGCAGTCGATCAGGATGTAGTCGACCTCGTCGGAGTATTCCTCGATCGCTTTCCGCAGCCGGTACTCGCGAGCGACCTGGGACGCCAGCTCGATGTCGGCGCCTGCGAGGTCGATCGTTGCGGGCACGCAGCGCAAGGTCTCTGCGACCTCAACTTGCACCGAGACTTCTGACAGCGTCGAGCTGCCAAGCAGGACGTCGTAGGTCGACGGCGTACCGACAGCGTGCTCGACCCCGAGTGCCGTGCTCGCGTTGCCTTGGGGATCGAGATCGACGACCAGAACGCGCAGTCCGTGTTGTGCCAGCGCAACCGCGAGGTTCACAGCCGTGGTGGTCTTACCGACGCCGCCCTTCTGGTTGGCGACAGTCATGACCCGGCGCGTTTCTGGTCGCGGCCATTCCTCCTGACGGACGTTCATCACGTGCACGGCGCGCATGGCTTCCCGTTCGATGGACGTCACGATCCGTGTTTCACGTGAAACATCAGCCAGCGGTCCACCCTCAGCCTCTTCGGCAATGTCGGCTTGCATGGCCGCGTATAGCGCCGCGGCGTGCTCCGTTTCACGTGAAACATCGCTGACGCCGCGCGTCGGTGCGTCATCTCCAGAAGGCGCCCGTTGAACCCCGACCGCCGTTTCGTGCTCGTTGACGATGGCGGCGGTTTCACGTGAAACATCGGATTCATGGTCCGGCTGCTCGTCCCCCATGGCCGAACGGTTCACCTGAGCCCGGGCATCCTGTTCGTCCCCCACGGTCGCAGTTTCACGTGAAACATCGGTGTCAATCTCGTTCGGCATCCAGCCACCCCATCGCGGATCGATCCATCTACTTCACTCGAACAACCCGAACGACCCGGGTAACCGGGTTCACCAGCCCCTGGCCGCACTCTTCGATTCCTCGTACTTCGGCACCCAGGCGTTTCAGGTTCCGACCGTGCTCGGCAATCTCTGCTTCCGCTGCGTCACCTTTGATAGCAAGCAACGAACCACCTTGCTCAAGAAGGGGGAGGGCCCACCGCGCCAACCTGTCCAGTGGGGCGACAGCCCTGGCGGTCACGAACGGACTCGAACCTACCGCGTCGATGACGCCCTTGTCCTCCGCCCGGCCGCGGATCACACGCACTCGTCCGGCGAGTCCCAGTGCGCCCACCACCTCGGTCAGAAATTCGGTGCGGCGCAGCAACGAGTCGACCAGGTCGACCCGTAGATCAGGCCGGACGCAGGCCACCGCCAACCCGGGCAAGCCAGCCCCAGAACCGATATCCACGAGTCTCTGCCCATGCGGTATCAATTCGCCGAGGACGACCGAGTTGAGGATGTGCCGTTCCCATAGCCGATCGATTTCGCGAGGGCCGAGCAAACCCCGCAACGTTCCAGGACCAGCGAGCCAATCGGCGTAGGACCGAAGCAGTTGCTCGTATTCGCCCAATCGCTCCGAAACGACTGCGGGCGGAACCGGAGCAACCGGTTCCGCCCGCATGTCGGCGTGCTCTACAGCATTCAGCGCACGAGAGTCGTGCCGCTCGGTCATGAAGTGGGCAGCACCACGACCCGACGTGACGGCTCCTCGCCCTCGGACTCGCTCATCACACCATCGGTGATCGCGATGATGTCGTGTACCACCTTGCGCTCGAAGGGATTCATCGCCGCAAGCCGCACCGGCTCGCCGGTTGCAAGCACCTTCGCCGCGGTCTCCTTGCCCAATTCCGTCAGCTCGACACGGCGTGCCTGCCGATGACCGGACACGTCCAGCATGAGGCGGCTACGCGTGCCGGTCTGCTGCTGCACTGCTAACCGGGTCAGCTCCTGCAATGCATCCAGCGTGGCGCCGGACTGCCCGATCAGCGGCTGCAATTCGGAGCCGACGATCGCCACCATGGCTCGTCCGTTCTCGACATCGAGATCGATGTCACCGTCGTAGTCGACGATGTCCAGCAGACGCTCGAGGTAGTCAGCAGCAATATCGCCCTCGCGGACAAGCAGCTCTGAGCCGTCACCCTTGGCCTCGGGCTCAGCCGTTTCGGCGTCGGCAACATCAGCGGTCTCGGGGGCTTCGACATCCGGGGTAACGGAATCGTTGGAGACGGTTTCGGTCATGGTCGTTCCTTGTCTCTTCACCGGCCTGAGCACTCGGTCGTCAGCTCAGGCCGTGGGTCATCAGGTGCGCATTGGCTCCTGACAGGTCTTGGGGTTGAACGCAGCCGCCAGGCAGCTAGCGTCGCTTCTTGCTGGGGGCACGCTTGTTCACCGGATGGCCGCTGCTTGACCCTCCGCCACGTTTCGATGTCGTCGGTTTCTGGCCCGGGCGGGGTGTGCTCCCGGGAGCCTTTTCAGACCCTTTGTCCGCACTCCCGGTATCCGAAGGCTTTGCACTCGCCTTGGACATGTCGATCGAGGCCGCACCGGCCTTGGACGCCTGTCCCGGCCGGGCCGCCTTGGGGTTCAGCGGTTTCGCCCCGACCCGCGGCGCCAGGCTCTTGCCGAGTTCGTTCGGAGCCTCACCCTTGGCCACGGCAACCGTTGACGGATGCGGGTGGAACCGGAAGATGTAGAACTGCTGGCCCATCGTCCAGACGTTGCTGGTGAACCAGTACAGCAGCACACCGAGCGGGAAGATGAAGCCGGAGAAGACCACCGAGAGCGGAATACCGACCAGCATCAGCTTCTGGATCATCGCGGCCTGACCCTCGGCGGGGGTCGGCTGGTTGGCGATCACGGCGCGTTGGGTGATGAGGGTGGCGGCCGCCGAGACGACCACCAGAACGATCGTCACGAGCCGCGTGGTCGTGACATCCCCACCCAGTTGCAAGATCTTGGTCGACGATTCGTGCAGCGAGGCCGCGAGCGGCGCGTTGAACAGTCTGGCGTGCGCCGCGTCGTGGGTCTGGGTCTCGGTGAAGCCGTACAGACGGAGCCCGGGGGAGCCCGGCGGCAGGTTGATCGAGTTCGACATGTGCTTGAGCACGTGGAACAGCGAGATGAACACCGGGATCTGCAGAAACATCGGCAGGCAGCCCGTGATCGGGTTGAAGCCCTCCGCCTGCTGCAGGGCCATCATCTCGCGCTGCAGCGTGGCCTTGTCACCCTTGTGCTTCTCCTGCAGCTTCTTGATCTTGGGCTGCATCTCCTGCATCCGGCGCTGGTAGTGCACCTGCTTCACGAAGAAGCGGAACATCAGCAGCCGGGCGGTGACCACCAGCATGATGATCGACAGCGACCAGGTGATACCGCTGGTCTTGCTCAGCCCCAAGAAGGTGAAGAGCTGATACCAGCGCAGCAGTACCCAGGAAACCGCCGTA
>DASXHV010000056.1:0-19706 GCA_036488285.1 Jatrophihabitans sp.
GAGGTCTTCTACAACCGCCGACGGCTGCACTCGACCCTCGGCTACCGCACCCCGCTCGAAGCACTCACCGACCACCGCACCGCAGCATCCGCTGCATGATCAACAACCGAGGACCTGTCCAAGATCGTTGACACAGCCCAGTACTCATGATCAACGATTTTGGGGGACGACGGAGCGAGAACGGGGGTGGAGGCGCGGTGAGGGGTTGGGAGCGGGGGGAACGGGAGCGGGGGAAACGGGAACGGGAACGGAGCCAGGGGCGGGAGCGAGAACGGGAGGGTGGGAAACGGGCCGGCTGCGCGGCGGCAGCGGCTACGGATTCTTCGAGTCCGGCGGCAACAACTCGTACCGCGGGTTGGCGACCGCCAGATGCCCCTTGTATTCGCCTACTGTCCCGGTCACCCGCACAACTGAGCCCGGTTCGATCCCAGGAATCCGGGTCCGGCCGAAGAACAGCAGGCGCATGCCGCCCGTCGAGTCGAAGACCTGCGCTTCCAGCGACTTGCCCGCAGCGGTGCCCACCTGGACGATCTTGATCTTGCCCTGGATCGTCACCCGCTGCTTCCAGCGCACCGAGCCGATCGGAACGAGCTCGCCGGCCTCGAACTCCGTCGCCGGCTCGTCCTCGGCAACCGGGGTCACACCACGCCGAATCGGCTCCGGCTCACCCACCGCCGATGAGCTCGCCGCGGCCCCCACCTTCGCGTTGTCCTGACTCGGCTCGGGCTCTTGGGCGTCCGTGGTGGTCATCGCCGCCGCCCGCGTCGCCTTCGCGCGCTGCCGTTCCAGTTCCTGTTCCTGTTGCGCGTCCAGAGTCGTGTCGAACGGCACGATGGTCGCCGCCACGTGCGGAATCTTGGCCATCGCCTCAGCGATCCGGTCAGCGGTGCGGTCGTGCAGGATTCGCTGCGACAGTCGCTTGAAGGTTCGCCGCGGCAGCAGCACGGTGACCTCGGCATGTTCGCCGACCACTGCGCCCAGCGCAGTCTGGCCGACCGCCTTCACCAGTCGCCGGTCCGGGCACTCGACGATCTCCAGCGGCACCCGGTCACCGAGGCCGCGTTCGATCCAGCTGCGCTGCAACTCGTCGGCCACATCGCTGTCCACCATGATGTGCACCGCCCGCAGATCCGTGGGACGCAACGACCCGGCGTAACGCAATGCCCGTACGACGGCAAGGTCAAGGCGATCCACCAACACGAGCACCACGTGGCGGGGGTAGTTCGGGGCCGTCTTGCCGGCGCGTCCCAACGACGTGACCAGGTCCAGCGACCGAGCCTCGGCCCGGTACTGCTGGTTGAGTCGCATCAGCAACAGCCACAGCGCCGGAGCGACTACGAGCACCACCCAGGCGCCTTCGGTGAACTTCACGACCGCGGTGATCAGCACGACCGTGAGCGACAACGCACCACCAGAGGCGTTGATCCACCACTTCTTCTTCCAGCCCGGCTCCTTGTGGATGGTGTGGTACTTCGCCATTCCGAAACCGGCCAGCGTGAATCCGGTGAACACGCCCAGCGAGTAGAACGGCACGAGTTTGTCGACGTTGGCCTTGCCGACGATGAGCAACAAGACCGCGAACAACGTCAGAATGATGATGCCGTTGCTGAACGCGAGCCGGTGCCCGCGCCGGGTCAGCTGACGGGGCAGGAACGAATCCTCGGCCACGAAGTTGGCCAGGTAGGGAAATCCGGTGAACGGCGTGTTCGCGCCGGTGAACAGGATCAACGCCGTCGCGATCTGCACGATCACGAACCCGCTCTGACCGAGGATGCCATTGCCCAGAGCGGCTTTCGCGACCTGCGAGATGACCGTCGGTGAGCCATTGTGGAAGGGAGCCGCGTGGGTTTCCATCGACAGCCAGCCGATCCCGACCACGAGGAAGGCCAGCATCGAGGACATGATCACCAGCGTTCGGCGGGCGTTCGGGCCAGGCGGCGCCTTGAACGCGCTCACCCCGTCGGAGATCGCCTCCAAGCCGGTCAGCGATGATCCGCCGTTGGCGAAGGCCTTGAGCAGGTAGAAGATCGCCAGGCTCGAGAGGATCGGGAAGCCCTTGTCGTGGATCGGCAGCTGATGGTTGAGGCCGACCACTCGATTTACCCCGTACTTCGGCAGATCCCCGAAGATCTCGCGAACCACGCCCGTGATGATGACCGCTGTCGCGGACGCGAAGAAGAAGTACGTCGGGAAGGCGAAAGCCCGGCCCGCCTCGCGGATGCCGCGCAGGTTTCCGTAGGCCAGTAGAACGATGATCACGCACGCCATCTCGACCTTGTACGGCTCCAACGAATGCACCGTCGAGGTGATCGCTGCGACACCTGCCGCGGCCTGCACCGCGACGGTCACGATGTAGTCGATCAGGAGGGCGACCGCGGCGACCTGAGCCATCTTGTAGCCGAAGTTCTCGCGGCAGACGACGTAGGAACCGCCGGCGCGCGTGTAGACCATGACGACCTCGCGGTACGAGAGGGTCATCAGGGTCAGGATCACCAGGATGACCGCGGTCATCGGCGCGAGGATGTGGAAGCCGGCCAGGCCGAAGACGCCGAGCAGGACGATCAGCATCTCTTCGGTTCCGTATGCCGAGGACGAGATGCAGTCGCTGGACAGCACACCGAGGGCGAGCCGCTTGGTCAGCTTCTCCTCGTGCAACTGGGAACTGACCAGCGGCGGACCGAGCAGCACCCGCTTCACCCGGTAACTGAGCCGCTCGGGCATCGAAATGCTCGTCGTGAGGGCAGGCGCAGCCTTCTCGCCCTTGCTGACGCGAGCCGGCGGGCCGGCGTTGGGCGGCGCCAGGCTCGTTGTGGTGTGAGCGGACAACCCGTCGTCCGGCGGCTTGGCAGTCTGCTCGGTGGTCATAGGCCAGAGGCTACGACGTTGGCCCACCGTGCGTGTGCGCGGTGGGCCGACGCGCCCTCAGATCACACCAGCGGACGGCCGACGCAACCGGAACGGCCGACGCAACCGGAAGGTCAGAGCACCGGACGGATCGCACCCACCGGTACGCCACCGCCCAGCAGCGGCTCGGATTCCAGATCGTCGAGTACCGGTGCCGAGACACCAAGATGCCGCAACCCGATGACCACGGCGCGGTCCGCGGCCCGGGCGGCACCGTCGTCGATCTTCAACGCGAGCGCTCCGCCGTCCGGTAGCGCTGCGGCGAACACGCCTTCCGCGCCGTCCTTGGCGATCAGCCCGGGCACGCCCTGCATCAGCCGCGTTGCCGACCGACCCTGCCCGCCGACCAGCTCCGGATGAGCCCGCATCGCTTCGGCGACCCGGTGCTCGGGGCCGTGCGTGGCGGTTGCCATCCGGCTGAAGGCGCGCGCGACGCCGGCCAGGCTGACGGCGAACAACGGGGCACCGCAGCCGTCCACCCCGGTCGCCGCGATCGGTTCGCCCGTGAGATCGGACACGGTGGCAGCCAGCGCCTGCTGCAATGGGTGACCGGCCGACGTGTACCCCGAGATCGGCCAGCCGTTCGGCCGATCAGAGCTGGATACCAGGCAGGCCCGCAACATCGCGGTGTGCTTGCCCGAGCAGTTCATCGCGAGCCGGGACTCGGCCAGTCCGGCGCTGAGATAGGCACGCTGCTCCGCGACGCCGATCGGCAGATCCGGCGGGCATTCCAGGTCGGCCTCGGTCAGCCCGGCCGCGGCCAGTTCGGCGGCGACCAAGCTGCGATGTTGCGGCGATCCCGAATGCGACGCGGCAGCCAATGCCAGGTCGGAGAGGTCTAGTTCCAGACCGGTCCGAAGCAGGCCGACGGCTTGAAGCGGCTTCATCGACGACCGCGCGAACACCGGCTGATGCGGGTTGCCGGCACTGAATCGCTCGGTGCCGTCGGCGGCGAGCACGATCAGGTGGCCGGTGTGCACGGACTCGACGACGCCGCTGCGACAGAGCTCGACCAGCGGTGCGCCGGGCTGGATTCGGATCATGCCCCGATTGTGTCGGATGCCCCCGCGCTCATCGCCATCGCCTCGCCATGCTGAGCTCCGGTCACCGGTGACATCCCGAGCAGCCGGACGGACGAGCTGCCCCGCTCCGGTTCCAGGACCGCGGTGATCCAGCCGCCGCGCCGGCCGTGCTCACGCAGCGCAGTGACATCGGCGAACAGTTCGACCGGCGCGAAATCCCGACGTTCCCAGTTCATCCGGGCCTGGTGGCCGGCGCGGGCCAGCGGCAGGATGGAATGGCCGTCGGCGAGCGCGTCGCGGCCGGACTGGAGCAGCGCGATCACCTCGTCCAGGGCGCCGATCAGGGCCTCGTTGCCATCGCACCAGGTGGCCACCAGCTCCGGGCGGGTGCGGGCAACCCGGCTGCCCGACATGTACGAGCCGGCAGCCAGCGACAGGCCCAACCCGCCACCGTGCAGTCCGGTCAGCGCGAGTGCCTCGGCGACCATGTGCGGGATGCCGATGACCCGGGCGACCGCGGCGTCCTGCTCGGCGGCCGTGGACGGCACCGGCTTCGCACCGAGGTCGCACAACAGCACGGCCAGCGAAAGCCAGGCGTCGAGGTCCGTGCCGTCCTCGAGCGTCAACGTCCAGGAGGCGTCCCGGAACAGCATCGGGTCGGAGGCGAGAAACCCGGACTGCTCGGTCCCGGCCAGCGGATGGCCGCCGACGAATCTGGTCTGAGGGATCAGTTCGCGGGCCAGGGCAAGGACCGGCGCCTTGAGCGTCCCGACGTCTGTGACGATGCTGTGCGGGCTCAGCGCGGGAGCGATCTCAGCCATGGCCGCTCGCAGTTCCGGAAGCGGCATCGCCAGCACCACCAGGTCGGCGCCCGACGCCGCGTCGGTGGCCGTCGGGCGCACGTCGTAGCCCGCGCCGCGAGCGGCACCGGCCTCGGCTGGATCCGGGTCGAACCCACTGACCGGGTAACCGCCTCGGGTGAGTGCCTGCAGCAGCGAGCCGCCGATCAGGCCTAGACCTAGAACGGCGATACGGGAAAACGTGTGCGGCACCCATTGAACCTATCTGGCGACGGCCCGTTAGCCACTGTCTGGCAGCGGAGCGTGATCGAACCGAAGCCCGGATGTCACAAGGTGGGACGGCGTCGATCGTCGGTGCGCTGAATGTTTGCCAGGATCTGACTTTGCCACGCGTCCAGTCCGTGCCAGGATCGACATCGACATCAGCTGAGTCCGACACTGCTTCACTCAAGAACGCTCGACAGCACGCGAAGGGCATCGGTCATGGCGCAGCGAGGATTTGCCGTCGCGGCATTCCGAGAAAGCGGCATGTGGCGTTGTGATGCGTTGCCGCCCTCGGTGCTCGATGATCTTGGGGTGCTGTTGTCGGCGCTGCGCGGCCAGCCGCCTGAAGGTGGCCCGTTCGTCGTTGCGAGTGTCGACGACGAGTTCTTTCTGATCGCGCGGCTGCACGGCTCCCGGATCGATCTGTTGCTGTCCGACCTCACGGCAGCGGTGGAATTCCCGCTCGCGTCCCAGGTGCTCGACCGACTCGGTGAGGACCCGCCCGAGGAGGACGAACTCGATGACGTCTGGCCGATCGGTGAACTGGATCTGTTCTCCGACCTCGAGCTCGGTGAGGAGGAGATGGGCGCGATCCTTGACGACCTCGACGCCTACCCCGACGAGATGCTCGACGCCGTGATCGAGCGGATCGGCATGGTCGAGGAGTTCCGGAGGGCGACTCCATCCGGGCAGATCGCGCAGTGATCTCACGCCGATGAGCTACTTCGCCCTTGTGCTACTGAGCAAATCTCGTTCCCCTCGGTCCTGGCTGATCGAGGAGATCGATCTTGACGGCTGCGAGAGCTTGGACGATGTCGCGGCCGCGATACGCGACTACGACCACGCGGTGCGGGTTCTGGTCGTGGAGCAGGACGACGAGTACGCGGTGGTCGCTCGGCTGGATGTTGAAGCCGACGATGAAGACGAGCCGATCAGGGTGTTCCTGTCCAATGGTCACGCAGCCGACGACTATTCGTTGGCCGAGTTGTTCGCCGAGGGTCTGGAGGAGATCGGCGGCGATCCGCTGGACGGCGACGAGGACGCACCGGGCGGCGTGCATGACGCCGCCCCGTTCGGTGATGCGACGGTGCTCCACGACCTCGGGGTGCGCAGCACGGAGCTGATCGACCTGGCGGTTCGCGAGGGTACCTTGCCGATTGACTTGATCGAGTCCGTATGCGAGCGATTGGGCTGCTCGGACGAGTTCGAGGCCGTTCGAGGGTGAGCCCCGCTCCGGAGTGGGTTCGTCCGGCTGAGCAGTATCACGCCGCTATGGGAGTCGCCCTGGATGAGGCACGGGCGGCCTTGACGTCCGGGGATGTGCCGATCGGCGCGGTGGTGCTGTCCGCGACCGGTGATGTGGTGGCGACTGGACGCAATCAGCGCGAGGCCGAGTCCGATCCCACTGCACACGCCGAGGTGGTTGCGTTACGCCGCGCTGGCGCGGAGTTGGCCGATTGGCAGCTGAGCGGGTGCACGCTCGTGGTGACGTTGGAGCCGTGCACGATGTGCGCCGGCGCACTCGTTCTGGCGCGAGTCGCGCGGGTGGTGTTCGGGGCCTGGGATCCGAAGGCCGGGGCCGTCGGGTCGCTGTGGGATGTGGTGCGCGACCGGCGTCTCAACCACCGCCCCGAGGTGATTGCCGGGGTGCGCGAGCAGGAATGCGGGGCGTTGCTGACCGACTTCTTCGCCGGCCGCCGCTGAGGACGCCCGCGGTCCGCCCGCACCGTCTGCTTGCCGGTGCTCGACGCACGATTTCTCGCGGTCCCGCACGGACGGTATTGTCTCTCGCGGTGGCGTGTCCGAGCGGCCGAAGGAGCACGACTCGAAATCGTGTGAGGCTAATACCCTCCGTGGGTTCAAATCCCACCGCCACCGCCAGTCACAGGGACCGCCCAGGCGTTGTCGGGCGGTCCCTTCTGGTTTGTTGGCAGCAGGCGCTCTGGCAGGTTTGCGGCCCGAGCTCCGCACCGGTGGCGCGCATAGACTGCTCGCATGCCGCCCGACGATGGCTCGCGGTGGTCGTACCGGTCCAAGAACTCGATCCTGTCGATTTGTTCCGACGGCTGATGCAAGGCGAGGATGAGGTGATCGAGGGTGGCTGAGGAAACGACGGCAGGTGCAACCACGCAAGCGGTTCTCGGCCCGCTCACCACGGCTGCGATCTTCCTTGTCGTGTCGATCAATCCTGGTGCGGAGAGCACCGCTCGCGGGCTGCTCGCCGACCTGTCCGGCCTGCAACGCGCCGTCGGGTTTCGAGCCATCGAGGCAGGCCTGGGCTGCGTGGTCGGAGTGGGTTCGGACGCCTGGGATCGTCTGTTCGAAGGACCGCGCCCGGCTGAGCTACATCCCTTTCGCGAGGTAGTCGGCCAGCCGCACACCGCGGTGTCGACGTCCGGCGATCTGCTCTTTCACATCCGGTCCGCCCGGCAGGACATCTGCTTCGAACTGGCCACGCAGATCATGAACCGGCTGGCCGGTTCGGTAACCGTGGACGACGAGGTATACGGCTTCCGATACTTCGATCTTCGCGACCTGCTTGGTTTCGTGGACGGCACCGAGAACCCCGTCGGCGACGATGCGATGGCCGCCGTGTCGGTCGGCGACGAGGATCCTGATTTCGCCGGCGGCAGCTACGTGATCGTCCAGAAGTATCTGCACGACCTGGACACCTGGAACGCAATGCCCGTCGAGCATCAGGAGAAAGTCGTCGGCCGTACCAAGTTGTCAGACATCGAGCTCGACGAAGACGTGATGCCGAGCAATTCGCACGTTTCTCTGAACACGATCGTCGACGACGACGGCACAGAGCGGCAGATCATCCGGGACAACATGCCGTTCGGCAACGCCGGCCGCGGTGAATTCGGTACGTACTTCATCGGCTACAGCAGTAGCCCTGCGCTCACCGAGCAGATGTTGGACAACATGTTCATCGGCAACCCGCCGGGCAATTACGACCGGATCCTCGACGTGTCCACCGCCGTCACAGGCGGCCTGTTCTTCGTCCCCACCGTGGCGTTCCTCGAGGACGGGCCGCAGCCACCGACCGGTGCAACGCCGGCGGACGATGGCATGCCCACCGCATCGACGCGATCAGAGACAAGGAGCACGAACCCCATCCCGGACGTCACGACGGACGGTTCACTCAGGATCGGCGACCTGAAACGGAGCACCTCATGAACAACCTGCATCGCGGACTGGCACCGATCTCCGGCAGCGCCTGGGCTGAGATCGAGAAGGAAGCCACCCGGACGTTCAAGCGCCACCTGGCCGGCCGACGGGTAGTCGACGTCCAGGTCGCAGCTGACCTCACGATGGCCGCGGTGGGTACCGGGCACCTGACCGACATCGCCGCACCCGCCGACGGGATCATCGCTCGACAGCGGTTGGCCAAGCCGCTGGTCGAGCTCAGGGTGCCGTTCCGGGTGGACCGGCAAGCCATCGACGATGTCGAACGTGGCGCCAAGGATTCGGACTGGCAACCGGTCAAGGACGCCGCTCGGGAGATCGCGTTCGCCGAGGACCGCGCCGTCTTCGAGGGATACGCCGCCGCCGGGATCGACGGCATCCGGGACAGTTCGTCCAACGCGGCGTTGGCGCTTCCTTCCGACGCGCGTGAGTACCCGAACGCCGTGAGCCAGGCGTTGACAGCGCTGCGGTTGGCCGGCGTCGGCGGCCCGTATTCGCTGCTGCTCAGCGCTGACGCCTACACAGCCGTCAACGAGACGTCCGATCATGGTTACCCGATCCGCGAACACCTGGCCCGCGAACTGGACGGCGAGATCATCTGGGCGCCCGCCCTCGACGGCGCATATCTGCTGTCCACCCGCGGCGGTGACTACGAACTGTACCTCGGCCAGGACCTGTCCATCGGTTACCTGTCCCACGACACAACAAGCGTCGAGCTGTACTTCCAGGAAGCATTCACTTTCACCATGTACAGCAGCGAATCCGCAGTCTCACTGAGCGCAGTGCCGCGATAGCACAGCTTCTCAGCGACCGGTCAGGACGCAATCGCCGCAGAGAGCCCCGGGCGTTGTCCGCCCATCGGCCCTCGGCGCGACCCGGTAGATCAGGCAGCAGCTGTTCCGTCGAAAACTCGTGCCCAGCACCGGATTGCGCAGGTTGAACGGAGCGCGGCCGAGCAGGCCCGCGGCGATGACGCCGGTCTGAGCCGTGAGCGATGGACGCTGGCGGCAGATCATCGTGGCGGCCCCGTTGATCGCGGAGGCCACATTGCCCCACAGGACCTGTTCTGAAACCGAGAAGGCCGACGACACAGCAGTGACCAGCGATGCGGCCATGCGCTCGAGCACGACATCGCCCAGTCGACGGACAACGTTCGCGATATCACGCTCGATCGAGATTTCCCTTTCTCCGTAAGGGCGAAACGCGTCGGGCACCGACAGCGGAAATCCGCCGCCAAGCTCGGGCTGCCACCACAGTCGGGTCAGCTCGACATCGAGGATCTGCCCGGAGATGACGGCCACGGCCAAGGCCGGTGACAGCACCCGTGCCACCAGGCCGAGTTGTGTCACCGATGCCGCGACCCGCAGTTCGATCGCGTCCGGTTCGCGTCCAGCGGCCGTCGCCAAAGCGGCTCGCACGCTGAGCACCCGACCTGGCAACGCGTCGGGATCGTCGACCAGCTCGGCGAGCGGCCGCCATGCACCGCTCGGCGCGGCGGCGACCGGATGCGATTCGACCACGAAGAACGGGCCGAACGAGGCCAGCTCGGCAATCGTTTTGCTGGGCGCATCGGTCATGGGGCGAGGTCGCGCCACCAGCCCACTCAGACGCCGACCGGCTTGGGTGCCGTCGGGTCGCCGGTCGTGAGCGGTGCCAGCAGCCGATCAGCGAGCGGTGCGAATACCAGGCCGATCGTCGCCCACATCACCAACTGTGCGGCCACCGAATAGAAGCGGAAGTAGAACAGCAGGTCTGCCGGAAAACCCGGATACACAATCGTGCCCTGCGGGTTGAGCAACGGCAGCGGAGTCTCGGTGGCGTGATTACCGAACTGCTCGGTGTTCGCGGTCAGCTGCCCAAGCGCCGGCAGGATCGCCATCAGAATTCCGATCGCTACGACGAATCCGGCTCCGGCCAGCAGGCTGGCGTTCCAGTTGCCGAACCGGGGCTTGAGCTTCTGGCCGAGCCACACCGCTCCGCACAGCAACACGATCGATCCGATCACCATCGTCAGATACAGCGCGCCGCGTTGCTTGATCGTGTCGGCGTGGCCGATCGAAGGCGGGTTGGCCGGGTACTTCACGAACGGCACGAGGTAGAAGCCGAAGAACCCGCCGGCCGCGACCAGCAGCGACAGGGTGCGTGGCGACAGGTTGCCGACCCGGCCTAAGCAAATCGCGTAGGCCACCGCGAACAGCGCGCCCATAGCCAGGCCGAAGAAGATCATGCCGACCCCGATGCCGAGGTTGGCCTGGACGGTACGGCTGAACAAGTCCGGACCTGCGGGTTCCACCGGCAGCCCGGCAGCCTTGTCCAGCAGGGCCTGCGCCGCGTCTCGTCCGGATTCGTAGTCGATCGCCCGCTGAATCTGCGGTTCGGCGAAGATCCGGGCGAAGACGAAAGCGAGCAAGCCAGCTACCGCGCCGGCAATCATGCCGCGCAGGATGAGTCTTTTCTCCATGTCCAGTTGTCCCGACGTCGCGGGATCAGTGGCAGGGGAAGCCGAGGAAATGACGCGCGTCATGCACGAACTCGTGCACATGCATGTCACTGCCGAACACCGACATCGCACCCTGGTCGACGCCGATGAAGTAGTAGACCGCGAGCGCCAGGAACGCGGTGCCGACCAGCCACAGGATCGCGCGGGTGGCGGGCACGACAACGGGGGTGCTGATGGCGGTTGGTGAAGCGGACACGGAAATGCTGCTCACGATGAGCCTCCTTCAGGGATCTTGCGTCCCTCAGACAATGGGGCGTCGTGGCGGCGAAGTGTCTGACTCGTCAATCACCGCGATGGGCGATCGATTTACAGTGGCGCGACCGTGCCGGATTTTCACCGGCTTCCTCGCGCCGCCACGCAACTCCGGAGGCTACGGGTACGGCGAGGCACCCGTCAATCAGAGTGAGAAGTAGGCGTCGACGCCTCTCGATCTTCCGCGCGTGCGCATGATCTGGCGTGTTTGATGGGTTGATGCTCGGTCGGCTCAGCCCGGCCCGAGGCGCTGTGCGGAGAACGAAGCCCAACCGGACCGCAACCGTTGCCGGGCAAGGCGCTCGACTAGCTCAGGCAGCGCGCCCGGTGGTGAACCGGCCAGATCCTGCCGGCAGGCGACGATGACGTCCTCGACGACTCGTGTTGAATAGCGGTGTCCGAATTCCTCGGACAATCGCATTGCTATTGATGCGAACATCGCCTGACTCGCCGCGTCGAACTCGTTGTTGCTGCGTGTCGGATCCGCCGAAAGACTGGTCATCAACCATCTCCGCGTGCCGTTCTCGGAAAACCGGCTGTGTTAGTCAGCCAGGCGAATAATAGTCCGGCGTAGCGGCACGCGCCACGCGAGAAAAGCAGACCCACACTGGCATCGCTCTCATCGGCGGGCGGCGAGAACGGCGGACGGACGGACGCGATGGCAGACCGTGACCAGCGTGAGCGGCAGTCCGGTGATGCCCAAACGTTTGCGGTCGCGTTGCCAGTGCTTACCTGTCCAGACTGCGGCGACGGCTTCGAACTGCAGGGCCGGACGGTTCGATGCGGCAACGGCCACGCCTTCGACCTCGCCCGGCAGGGGTACCTGAATCTGCTTACCG
Source organism: Jatrophihabitans sp. (assembly GCA_036488285.1). Lineage (GTDB taxonomy): Bacteria > Actinomycetota > Actinomycetes > Mycobacteriales > Jatrophihabitantaceae > Jatrophihabitans_A. Next base: position 11,771 of record DASXHV010000056.1, read on the forward strand.
GCAAGGCAGATCCGCATGTTGCCGACACCGCAGCCATGGTCACTGCCCGCGAACGATTCCTGTCCGGCAGGCACTACGAGCCGATCGCGGATGCCGTTGCGGCGGCTGCGGGGTATGCACAGATTGCGGCGGCCGGCATCGCCGTTGAGCTGGCTGCGGGTACCGGTTACTACCTGGCTCGGCTCGCCGATGCCCAACCACGCGGCATCGGAATCGCGATGGACATCGCGCGGCCTGCTCTGCAACGGGCCGCGCGATGTCACCCTCGGGTGGTTGCCGTCGGATGGGATGTGTGGCGTCGGTTGCCGATCGCAGACCGCTCCGTCGCGGTGGTGCTCAGCGTGTTCGGACCTCGGAATGCCTTGGAAATCAAGCGAATTCTGCGTCCGGGCGGCGCGATAGTCATCGTGACCCCGTTGCCGGAACATCTCAATGAGTTGCGGGATCCACTCGGCTTGGTCGGCATCGATCCGCTCAAACCGTCGCGGCTGTCAGCCAGTTTCGATCCAGTCGCGCAGCTGGAGTCCGAGGTCCGGTGCGAGTACAGCATCATGCTGAGCCGGACGGACTGTCTCGCGCTGGCCGAGATGGGGCCGAGCGCGCATCACTCCACGCCGGCCCAGTTGGCCGAGCGGGCCGACCGGCTCGATGAGCTCACCGAGGTGTCCGTTGCAGTCCGGGTCAGCACCTACCGGGTGTGACCGGACCGCCCCGCGTCCGGCGTCACCGCTCGATGATCGTGCGTACCGGCGCAGCGGTCACCACGATGTTGGACAGGTAGCTGTGCGCGCTGGTGTCGAGCTTGCCGCCGCAGGTCACCAAAGTCAGCATCCGCTCGCCGGTTGCCCGGAACATCGACCGGGGCAGCCCGGAGCTCTTGAGATAGCTGGTGATCGAGGTGACCCGCCAGCCCTGCGGCGCCCCATTCCCACGCGTGATCACCGCATCCCCCACGTGCAGGTCGCCGATCCGGCCCAGTGCGCCGGTGCCCTGCCCGACGTAGTTGACGTGGCCGGCGACGACCAGGTCGCCGACCTTGCCGTCCAGCTTGCCGCCTGCGGTGTAGTACCCGACGACCTGGACGTCCTGCGGAATCCCCAGGTATCCCTGCGGATTCACGGCCTCGGCCTGGACCGGCGCGGTCACCTTCTGGGTCGGAATCGCCATGGTGTTCTTGGCGAAGCGAGCCGAGACGATGACCGGCGCGGCGCTCTTACCACTCGTTGTCTTGGGTAGTGGAATATCGCCGGAGGAGTGTCGCGGATAGAAGACGAAGCAGACGATGACGAAGCCCACCACCGCGAGCACGCCGAAGAACCAAGCCTCGGCTCGCTCGCTGAACCGGAACCCCGAAGTTGAACTCATCGCCGGCTACCTGGTCCGAAGCCGCCGGGTGACGATCGTGCCGACACCGCTGGTGAGTAGCAGGCCCAAACCGACCAGGCCGACGATCGGTGCCGGCTGCGAACCGGACGACGGCCGCCCGGCGTCGATCTTGACCACGCCACCGGCCGGCTGCGCGCTCGACCCGGCTGCAGGCTGCGCCGGTGGGTTCACCGTGGCGACCGAACTTGGGCCGACCGATGCGCTGGCCAACACGAGGTCGGCGCCGGACCCGGCGCCTAGCAGCAATTCGACGGCCCGCTCGGTGAACGTGCCGCCGACCGAGGACTGTCCGTTGATCACCGCGTCGAACTGCGAACTGAACTGAGACGCCAACGGCGTGAACACGCCGCTCAACTGCTGCGCCCCACTGCTCAGGCTGTCACCGACCGATTTTTCCATCTGGTTCAGGATCGGGCTCAACGGATTGTTCGTGCTCAGGTTGACGGGATTGCCGCCCACTGTGAAGCCGAGACCGTTGAACGCCGTGCTGAGCTTGCTCTGCAGGGAGTTCAACAGTGCCGTCAACGCCTTCGGCATGCCGGTTGCCAGCGCACTACTGAGGTAGGGCATCAGGTGGGTGTTCTTCGGCAGGTTGTTGAGGTCCAGGCCGCCGTCCGCGAGCAGCTTCGCCACGTCGATGTGCAGCGATCCGGTGGTCAGGTCGGCAGTCACGCTGCCGCTCGGAGTGGAGACGGAGGTCAGGGCCTTGGCAACGTTCGGGAACTTGTCGACACCGGTCACGGTGACGACGCCCAGGCCTGCGCCGTTGAACGCGGTGGCCAGCGACTGAAGCGTCGACGTGATGGACGTGATCGCCGGACCGATCGCGGTCTTCATCGCAGGCGAGGAGAGGTCCAGGGTCAGCCCGGCGATCTGGTACCTGCCGGTCTGGGCGCCCCTGGAGCCGGCGGCCTGATCTGCCTTGGCCGAGATTGCGCCGAGGGACAGCAGATCGCCGAACATCGAGGCGACAGAAGAACCGCCGAGACCAGCGAGGTCGATGCTTGCATTCGCCGGCGGCGTTCCGTTCTGGCCACCGATCCCGATGCCACCGGAGTTGTTGACCGCGCCGGACGCGGCATGGGCGCTGCCGTCAGGTACCGCCTGTGCGTACTGGTTGACCGCGCCGAGTGTGATGACATTTCCGCCTGGCAACTGAAGGACATTCGTGAGCGGCAGCTTGATCGCGTTGCTCAGCGCGCTGACGTCCAGCGAGTTGGCGCTGGTCACCGTCGGGCCGCCGAAATTGGCGGCGTTCTCTGGTGAGATTGCGGCGACGGAATCGAGTGAGTTGCCGGCGATCGTGCCGGCGAGGAACTGGCCGCGAGCCTGCGAAACGGCCGGCGTCGCCGCGCCTGCGGCCGGCAGCAGGCCCGGACCGGCAAGACCAGCCAGGACGGCGACCGCGGCCGTTGCGACCGCGATGCCGGACGCTCGAAGGCGACCGCCAAGCGCGCCCTGCGGGGACTTCGAAAGGGATACCTGCTGGGTGGGATCAGCGGACATGCAAGCGGCCTCTTCAGTTCTCGACGGACCCGCCACGCCGGGTGTCATTGGCGTCATTGGTGTCATCAGTTTCGTTGGTGTCATCGGGTCAAATTTCACGGACGAAATGGACCCTAACTCGCGAGTAACTAACACGCATTTTGAAAATCACACTGGTTCTTAACCTAGATTTTCAGGCGAAGTGCGAGGTACGCCCTGTCGGATCAATCCCCGCGCGCCGCCCGGACGATCTGCTGTAGCCGACTCACGGCGAGCCCCACCACGACCCGGGTGGCCGGACTGAGTTCGGCGCCGCGACGATGCACCACGGCGAATTCGTCGTACACCTTGGGCCGCAACGAGACCCAGCCGAGTTTCCTGGACGGACGCTTGCCGAGCTGGTACAGCACGCCGCGCGCGGTGACCGCATCCGCGATGCCGTGCCGGGCGATCTCCAGCGCGGTGCGGATGTCCTCGACGTCGATGCGTGGTCGCAGGGTGCCGCCGGTCGACTGCACCATCCGGGCGAGCTGGCGACGGGTCGAATCCTCGTTACCCCAACTGGCCTCGGACAACACCAGAGGAGCGGCGGCCAGTTCGGTTGCGGTGACCGCCTTGCGGACCCGCTCCGGATGCGCGCTGACGTAGACCACCTCGTCGCGCATCACCGGCTGCACCTGCAGTCCCTCGTCCTCGATCGGCAGCGCGATGATGGCCGCCTCGAGTTGTCCGCGGCGCAGTTTCTCGAGTACCTCCATCGAGTTTCGTCCGATCAACTCGACGCGAACGTCCGGATGCCGGGCAAGCACATCGGTGACCAGGTCGGTGCCGAGATAGATGCCCGCTGTTCCGAACAGCCCGAACCGGACGCTGCCGCTGGCGACCTGACGAACCGAGGCGACGGCGCGACCTGCCTCGTCCACCGCGGTCAAGGCCCGCTCGGCGTGTGGCCGCAACGCCTGGGCGGCCTCGGTCGGGATCAGACCGCGCCCGACGCGGTGGAACAGCGGCGTGGCCAGGCCTTGTTCGAGCAGGCGCACCTGTTCAGAGATTGACGGTTGCGCAAAGCCCATCTCGGCAGCGGCAGCGGTGAACGAGCCGTGCTCCATGGCAGCCAGGTAGCAGCGGAGCTGGTGCAGAGTAACCATAGGAATTCCCTTTAGTAGATGAAGGAAGCATAGGCTACCTCGATTGGTCGGCGAGCCATACGTTCATCGGTATGACCACCGTCGACGTCGGCCGCGCAGTGCCGCGCCCGGCGCGGTTCGGCCCCGTGCAAGGTGGGCCTGCTGCGTCCGGCGAGGGGCATGGCGTGCCGGTAGCAGGTCTGCTGATCTGCCTGGTGTCGGCGGTCTCGTTCGGTATCGCGGCGGTGCTCGCGAAGGAGTCCTATCGCGCCGGCCTCGGCGTTACGTCGATGCTGACCGGACGCTTCGCGATAGCAGCTGTGGTCTTCTGGGTGATCGTGTTACGCCGCAGGCCGACCCTGCCGTCGGCGCGGGCGATCGGTACCGGTGTCGGGCTTGGCGCGGTGGGCTATGCGTTGCAGGCGGCTTTCTACTTCGGTGCCTTGACGAAGATGAACGCCGGCGTCGTCGCGCAGTTGCTGTACATCTACCCGGCGTTGGTGGTGATGATCGCCCTTGCCCGCCGGCGTGAATCGGCGCGTCCTCGCACTCTGATCGCCCTTGGCTGCTCGGCCGCGGGACTGGTGCTGCTGTTGAACGGCGGCGGTGGGGGAATGCCGCTGATCGGGGTGTCGATGGCGCTCGGCTCCGCAGTCGTTTACGCGCTGTACATCACCGTGGCCGCCGGGATGCCCAAGGATTTCGACGTGTACCTGCTGTCTGCGATCGTGTGCAGCTCGGCAGCGTTGAGTATCGGAACCTTCGGGGCAGTCGCGGGTTCATTGCACCTGCCGACGAATTCTTCCGCGTGGTTCTGGATGTCGATGATGGCGCTGGTGCCGACTGTGATCGCCATCGTGGCGTTCCTGGCCGGGCTCCGGTTGGTCGGCGGATCGGCCGCGGCGATCTTGTCGTGCGTCGAACCAGTGGTGACCGCAGGGTCAGCGATGGTCGTCTATCACGAGCATGTCGGACCGTTGCAGGCAGCTGGTGCGGCCGCCGTGCTCGGCTCGGTGGTCGTGCTCAGCGCACGTCGTCGGATGCGTCCGACGTCACCTGCCGCCGCGGCCGCCGGCGTTGGCCTGGATGAGTCGTGCAATGCGGCGGAGCTGGCGGGTTCGGCGAAGGCAGAACTGTCAGCCGAGCTTGCGGAGCAACGGTGCGACTTGGGTGCCGAACGTGTCGAGGAAGCGTGACTGGTCCTCGCCCGGGGCATGAAACACCAGATGATTGAATCCGAGATCGACGTAAGGCCTGATCTGCTCGAGGACTTCCTCCGGATCTGAACTCACGATCCAGCGGCTGGCGATCTGCTCGATCGGCAGGGCGTCGGCCGCGGCCTCCATCTCGATCGGGTCGTGCAGGCCGTGCTTCTGTTCGGCCGTCAACGCCAGCGGCGCCCAGAACCTGGTGTTCTCCAATGCCAGTTCCGGATCGGGGTCGTAGGAAAGCTTGATCTCGATCATCCGGTCGATGTCGCCGGTTGGCCGTCCGGCACTCTCGAGGCCCTCCTGGACGGCGGGTATCAACTTGTCCTCGTACAGTTCGCGGCCCTTGCCCGACGTGCAGATGAAGCCTTCGCCGGCGCGTCCGGCGTAGCGCGCAACGACCGGGCCGCCGGCTGCGATGTACACCGGAATTGGCCGCTCCGGCCGGTCGTACACGGTGGCATCTGTGGTCTGGTAGAACTCACCATCGAAGGTGACCCGTTCGCTGGTCCAAAGCTGGCGCATCAGGTCGACCGATTCCCGCAGCCGGGCGAATCTCTCTTTGAAATCAGGCCATTCCAGCCTTGCGACGGCGACTTCGTTGAGCGCCTCGCCGGTTCCGATGCCGAGCATGATGCGGTCTGGATACAGGCAGGCGAGCGTCCCGAAGGCCTGCGCCATGACGGCCGGGTTGTAGCGGAACGTCGGGGTGAGGACCGAGGTTCCGAGCAGCACCCGTTCGGTGCGCTCGCCGACCGCGGCCAGCCAGGCCAGTGAGAACGGGGCGTGGCCGCCGTTGTGCCGCCAGGGTTGAAAATGGTCTGAGATCGTGACGCTGTCGAGCCCGACCTGCTCCGCGTGCACGGCATAGTTGAGCAGCGGACGGGGCGCGAACTGTTCGGCCGATGCCTTGTATCCGAGCCTGAGCCCCATCTGCATACCTCCGGTGTCGTCTCTGTTCGAGGCTAGCCGGTGGCTCTCGTCGAGGCGTGAAGCGGTGTCCTCAGCCGTCTCGGCGATAGGTCAGCCACCAGAATCGGTCGCCTTCGGTGGCCTGCTCGACGAATTCGATCTCGGTGAGACCGCGTTCGCCATAGCGCGCGATTTCTGCGCGGCTGAGTGGGTACGGCCTGGTCGGCGTCTGCTGATCGGCTTCGCGGCCCAGACACTTGACGCGCAGCAGGCCGTTAGCCGCGACCGTGTTCGCGATGGCATCGATTGCGTTCTCATGATCGGACGGCGGCAGCGACTGGACGGTGTTGACCTCGAGGACGAAGTCGAACTGGCCGCTCCAGGCTTCGGGGAGCGCGAACAAGTTGTGGACGGAGTACTCGACCTTGCTGCTCGGGAACCGTTGCCGGCACCAGCCGATCGCCGTTTCCGAGACGTCGAACGCAGTGACCTGATAACCGCGGCGGGACAGCTCTTCGGCATCGTCACCGAGGCCACAGGCGATGACGAGCGCTGTGCCGTTCGGCTCGTTTCGGCTGTCGAGCCAGTCGAGCAGCATCGGCTGCGGGGCGAGCCGAGCCCAGGGGACTCGGGCCAGGTCGGAACCGACGGAGGCATAGAGCTCCTCGAAGCTCCGGACCTGCCACGGATTGCCGACGTCGGTCATGGCGCAATCCCACAGCTCTTGTCGTCAATGCGCAACCTGGTGGGTGGGTGGGTGGGTGGGTGGGTGCGGCAGCGACAGGTGAGTTTCGCTAAGGGTCGAGTTGACAAGCAAAAGGCGTAGCGACGGGTGAGTCTCGTTTCGGGTCGGGTTGACCAGCGAAAGGCGCAGCGACGGGTGAGTCTCGTTTCGGATCGAGTTGACAAGCAAAGGCGCAGCGACGAGGGCAGTTTCGTTCTGTCGATAGAGCTGTCGGGTGCTGATCCAGCATGGTTGCGCGACGATTGGTGGCGTACTCGTAGTGGCTAGCGTTGGAGATCGTGATCTCGTAGCGGCCCTTGGTTGTATGGGGAAAGTAGCCGTCGGGCCGACGATTGTTGTCGGTATGGAGGCCTTGCATTCGGAAGTCAGCTCGGCCGGACTGGTCGAGCTTGTGGTTCCAAATATCAAGAGCGAGAGGCGCAGCGAGGAAGTAAGGTTCGCCATTGGTCGAGCTCTCGCGTCGACCTTCTGAGCCAGCGTGGTTCCCGCCGGCCACCCCGGTTGCACGCCATTTGCGCCTTGAGTCGCCGGTTTCGCCGTCGAGACCGGTTATTCAAGGCGCAAAAGTGCGGAGGTCGCCGGCGACAGCTCGGCGTCGTAGCAGGCTTTGTTGGTATGGGGAAAGTGCCTGCCGAGCCGGGCGTCCTTGTCAGTGGTGGCGGGTAGGTGTCTGATCATTGAGGCGTTGCATTCGGGAGTCAGCTCGGCCGGGTTGATCGAGCTTGTGGTTCCAAATATGAAGAGCGAAAGGCGCAGCGACGACGGGAGCCTCGCTTCGGGTCGAGTTCCCGGGTCGGCCTTCTGACCCAGCGTGGTTCTGCCGGCACCCCGGTTGAACGCCATTTGCGCCTTGAGTCGCCGGTTTCGCCGTCGAGACCGGTGATTCAAGGCGCAGAATGCGGAGGTCGTCGGTCAGATTTCGATCTTGTAACAGCCTTTGTTGGTATGGGCAAAGTGGCTGTCGGGCCGGACGATTGTTGTCAGTGGTCGCGGGTAGGTTTCTGATCATGGAGGCGTTGCATTCGGGAGTCACCTCGGCCGGCCTGGTCGAGCTGCAATCCGCCGTGTCCGCC
>DASXHV010000071.1:0-3196 GCA_036488285.1 Jatrophihabitans sp.
GCTGGTTCCAGGGCGGGTACCGGCCGACCACCAGCTTCGCGGCGGCAACCGGCGGCACCCAGCCGACCAGCACCTTCACCCCGGACCAGTTCAAGGGCAAGTTCGCCCAGGCCCCAGCCTCCGACCAGGGCCTGTGCAACGCGGTACACCCGGTCGGCCCGGCCGTCGGCGGGATCGGCGGCACCGTTGCCGGCCCCAGCAACTACGGCAACAAGGACGACTACATCGCGCACCACGAGCCGTTCCAGTACTACGCCTCGACCGCCAACCCACACCACTTGCCACCGACGTCATTGGCTGCAATCGGAACCGACACCCAGACGACGACCGCCGGAGTTCCGCAGTTCAACACCGCGAACCACCAGTACGACACCAGCGACTTCGATTCGCTGGTCGGCGCCATCAGCCACGGTTTCCTCTCCGCTGACCACCTTCCGGCAGTCAGCTTCCTCAAGGCGCCCGGCTACCAGGACGGCCACGCCGCCTACTCCGACCCGATCGACGAGCAGCAATTCGTGGTCAATGAGATCAACGCGCTGCAGCGCACACCGGATTGGTCTTCCACCGCGGTGGTCGTCGCTTACGACGACTCCGACGGCTGGTACGACCACGTCTACAGCGGCATCCACAACACCTCGAACACCGCTGCGGTGCCAACCCCGCCCGGACCGCAGGACTTCCTCACGGGCACCGGCCTGTGCGGCGACACCACCGCCCATCCGCCGCTCGCGGGCCAGAACGGTCGCTGCGGATACGGCCCGCGGCAACCGCTGCTGGTCATCTCGCCGTGGGCGAAGCACAACTTCGTCGACCACACCCTGACCGACCAGGCCTCGATCTTGAGATTCGTTGAGGACAACTGGCGGCTACCGAAGATCGCCGGTTCCGCGGATGCCATCGCCGGCAGCCTCAAGCAGATGTTCGACTTCACCGACCGACGAGGCGAAAACTCCACCCTGTTCCTCGACCCGACGACCGGCCAACCGTTCGACAACTCACGAGATAGGTAGCCCACACAGCGCCCAACGAAGGCTGGCCGATGCAGAAATTCTCACTGACTGCCGCGGCGCGCCAACAGCTCGAGGCGGCCAAACGCGGTTCGAGCGGACGCAGTTCCCAGACCATCTACGGCGGCCATGAACACGCACTGCGCCAGACCTTGATCGCGCTGGCCTCAGGGCAAAGCCTCAACGAGCACAACACCTCGGGCGAGGCCACCCTGTACGTCCTCAGCGGCCGGGTCCGCCTCAGCGTGGGCGAGGTCAGCTGGGACGGAATGACCGGCGATCTCCTTGTGATACCGGACTCCCGACACGCCCTGCTCGCGCTCGAGGACGCAACCGTCCTGCTGACCGTCGTCAAGCAAACCTCACTTGGAAACAGCGCACCGACCAGTTCGTAAAGTAGCGCAGCACGGAACAGATCCCCCTCCGCAGCACCTCTTCGGACAACTGCTGCCGGTCAAAAATTTGATCTCGGCGTTACACTCGCGCCGAATAGCGGACGGCCTGATGCGAAGGGTGGCGATGTCGGTGCGGACCCTTCGGCTGTGCGCGCTGATAGTGGTCGTCCTGGCGCTGAGCGCGTGCAGCCCGTTCGGCCGAGGCAAGCAGAAGACTTCGTCCGTATCGGTGTTTTCGGTGAAGCCCGGCGAGTGTTTCGGTGCGCCCGGCAGCGTCAAGACGGAGCTGAGTTCACTCACTCGAACCCCGTGCACCAGTGCACATGCGCAGGAGGCGTACGCCCTGGTGACCTATCACGCAGCGGACGGTTCGACGCCCACCACCTATCCCGGTGCGGACGCTCTCACGAATTTTGCCCAGGGCAGCTGCGCGCAACGCTTCGGCGACTACGTCGGAGTTCAATACCTGGATTCATCGCTGTTCTTCACCTACCTGCTGCCCAGCGCTCGCAGCTGGGAAAACCAAAGCGATCACGACACGATCTGTTTCGTCACGACGGCCGGCGGCACCCTCACCGCGTCGGTCAAAGGCTCAAAGAAGTAGGGAGCGCTGCAATGGGTCAATGCGCGGTGCAAGGTGGCATGGTCCAGTGCAGCTTCGGCCTGGCGCCAGCCACCCTCAATGTCCTACCGACCGCTCGGGTGACGGTTGAGGGTCGACCGGCGGCGGTAGTCACCGACATCGTCATGGGCGCAAATCTGCCGCCGTTCGGAATGTGCTCGAGCCTGGCGAATCCCACCGTGGCCGCAGCGACCAGCGCCGCCTTGGGAGTGCTCACGCCGATGCCTTGCGTCCCGCTCGTCGTCGCGCCGTGGATGCCGGGCGCACCTCGAACAGCCATTGGCGGAGTGCCGGCGCTGGTGTCGGGTTCCACCTGCACCTGTGCTTGGGGAGGCGTGCTCACGCTCACGCTGCCCGGCGCTATGCGGACCACCGCCAGCTGACGTACCGACTGGCTGGATGGCGCTCGCTCGGGACCAGGTTTCCAAATGCGCGGGTAAATTTTTTGCGAAATGCGCGGGTAAATTGCCCGTCAGTATTGACCTGGACCTCACACAAGAGCATCTTGAATCCCATCACGTTGTGCGCGCGGGCAGTCACCGTATGTAGTGACGACCGCTAAAACGAGGATCGGAGCGGCTTGTTATGCCCACGTATACGGCTCCAGGCGTCTATGTCGAAGAGGTTCCGTCCTCACAGAAAGTGCTGTCCGCCGCCCCGACGGCCGTGGCCGCCTTCGTCGGCTTCACCCAACGCGCACCTAACGACGACCCGAACGACCCGCAAGGCCTGGCACCGCGGCTGATCACCAGTTGGTCGCAGTTCGAGAGCCTGTACGGAGGCTTCGCGGCAGGATGCGTGCTGCCTTTGTCCGTCTACGGGTACTTCGCCAACGGCGGCAGCATCGCTTACATCTGCCGCATCACCAACAGCGAGCCCGCCGGCGAACCGTCGCGACGCGCCCTGCCTGCAGCCGATCGAGCGCTCGGGCTTCCGCTGACCATCGAGAGCATCGAACCCGATGCTGCGATCACAGTCGACGTGGCGACCGACGACACCGGCGACGCCTCCTACGAGGGACCGTCGCCCTTCACGATCACCGTCCTGCTCAACGACGAACCGGTCGAGACGTTCCCCAACCTCGACTTCGGCTCCGGTGACCGCAACGTCAAAACGGTGATCAACCAGACGTCGACGAAGATCAAGGTCGACATCGCCCTGGACAAGGCCGT